>NZ_JAPWBA010000001.1:0-495631 GCF_041433195.1 Neisseria sp. 27098_8_139 | reverse complement strand
GTTTGCAGCATTTGGCAAGCGTGGTCATCAGGCCGTCTTCGCCGTCAATCAAAATGCCGTTTTTGCCGCCTTTTTTGATTTTGGACTGCTTAACGATATTGGTTTCATCAATCGGCACAGGAGGCGGCTCATTCAGTGCGCCGCAGGCTTTGTGGATGGCGCGGTTGGAAACTTCGCCCTGACCGATGGCCGTATAGAGTTCGTCAGTTTTTTTGAAGCCGAGTTTTTCCGCCAATGCTTGCAGATTAGGTTTGGGGAAGATTTTTGACAACTGTTTGTCCAACTGGGCGCGGCCTTCTTCGCGCACGGTATCCGCATTTTGCTGGCGGATGTAGGCACGGATTTTGCTGATGGCGCGGTTGGATTTGACCCAGCCTTCGTAGAGCCAGTTGACGGAAGGATTTCCCTCTTTGGCGGTAATGATTTCAACGCGTTGTCCGTTTTCCAAAGGTGTGGACAGCGGTACGATTTGTCCTTCGACTTTTGCGCCGCGACAACGGTCGCCCACGCTGCTGTGCAAGGCGTAGGCGAAGTCGATGGGGGTTGCGCCCGTGGGCAGGGAGAGGACTTTGCCGTGCGGGGTCAGGACGTAAATCGTATCGTTGAAAAGCTCGGTTTTGAAGGCGGCGGCGAGGTCTTCCTTGCCGCTTTCCGCCATGTTTTCGCGCCAGTCCAAGAGTTGGCGCAACCAGGCGATTTTCTGTTCGTAGGCGGAATCGCCCTTGCCGCCCTCTTTATAACGCCAGTGGGCGGCGACACCGAATTCGTTGAATTGGTGCATATCGAAGGTGCGGATTTGCACTTCCACGCCTTTGTCTTCCGGGCCGACGATGACGGTGTGCAAACTTTTATAGCCGTTGCCTTTCGGGTTGGCGATATAGTCGTCGAACTCGCCCGGAATCGGCTGCCAGAGGCTGTGGACAATGCCCAACGTGGTATAACACTCTGGAATGGTGTCCACCAAAATTCGTACGGCGCGGATGTCGAACAGGCCGTCGAAAGTGAGCTTTTTCTTTACCATTTTTTTGTAAATGGAGTAGATGTGCTTCGGTCTTCCGGCAACTTCAAAATGAATATTGTATTTTTTCAGTTCCGTACGCAGGATATTGAGGAAGTTTTCGATATATTCGAGGCGCTCGGTTCGTTTTTCGTCCAAAAGCAGGGCGATTTCGCGATATTTTTCCGGCTCTTGATGACGGAAGCCCAAATCTTCGAGCTGCCATTTGAGTTGCCACACGCCCAAGCGGTTGGCGAGCGGGGCAAAAATGTCGAGGGTTTCTTTGGCGACGGCGCGTTTTTCCGGATTGTCGGGAACGTTGCTTAAGAATTGGAGGGTGCGCGTACGCATTGCCAGCTTGATCAGGACGACGCGGATGTCGGTAACCATCGCCAACAGCATTTTGCGCATGGTTTCGGCCTGTTGGCCGCGTTCTTCCGGCGTGGCAAGGCTGTCCACGCGTGCGAATTGGGTCAGTTTTTGTACTTCGTCTACGCCTTTGACCAGCTCGCAAACGGTGCTGTTGCAGCGTTCGGCAATCAATTCTTGCCAAGTGGGAACGTATTTGCCGATGTCGGACAAAATCGTAGCCGCCACGGCATCGGGCAATAAGTCGAGTTCGCTGACGATTTGCATCGAGCCGAGAAAATGTTCCATTAAAGGCTCGCCGTAAGTCGTTAGGGCATCGGCAGGATAATGTTCTTTAGCTAAGTCAAAGGCCGTCTGAATCAGGTTTTTATCGGAATCGGGCAGCGCGGCAACATAGCCGTCGAACCAAGCGAGGAGGCCTTCCAGCGTTGCACTCGATGTTTGGGGCGTTTGGCGAATAGTGGTCATGGCGTGCGTTTTTTCTTTTTGATAAAAACGTTGCCATTGTAACAGTTTATTGCCGACAGCCCTAGATTTGTATGCGAATGTGGCACTATGTTTCAGGACACCTTGTTTTAGGACACCTTGTTTCAGACGGCTTTGGGTGTTATGGTTAACCGTTTTGAAATTTTAAGGAGTATTTCGATGAAACTGTATATTTACGACCATTGCCCGTTTTGCGTCCGTGCGCGGATGATTTTCGGTTTGCGCGATGTGGCGGTGGAAGAGGTTGTTTTGGCAAACGATGACGAAGCTACGCCGATTGGTATGATTGGCTCAAAACAAGTGCCGATTTTGCAAAAAGAAGACGGTTCGTTTATGGGCGAGAGTTTGGATATTGTCCGTTACACCGATCAAGGCCGTCTGAAAGAAGAAGTTCGTCCCGAGGTTCAGGCTTGGTTGGACAAAGTGGGCGAATACAATAACAAATTGGTACAGCCGCGCATGGTTAAAATCGGCCTGCCCGAATTTGAGACCGATGAAGCGAAAAAATACTTTATTGACAAAAAAGAGAAAAGTATCGGCAATTTCGAGACTAATCTGAACAAAACGGCGCAATATCTGGAGCGTCTGCATCAAGACTTGGCCGAACTGGAAGCGCTGGTGTGCGAAGGCGAGGGCTTGGGCGGTGAAATCAGTTTGGAAGATATCCTGACTTTCCCTATTTTGCGCAACCTGACCGTTGTGTGCGGTATTCAATGGCCGCAAAAAGTGATGGATTATTTGTTGGCGATGAGCGAGCGTTCCGGCGTGGCTTTGTATTTTGACCGTGCGTTGTAATGAGTGTTTGAAACATGAAAAAGGCCGTCTGAAAGTTTTTCAGACGGCCTTTGGGTTTAATAGGCAATCGTATCGGCAACCTGTGACAAACCGTTTTCCAACGATTCGAGCATGGCGGTATAGCCGTCGCCTTGTTGCGGCGTGACGGCGTTAAACGGTTTGCTGCGTCCGTCCGGCCATTGTGCATAACCGCTGATGGTGGTCTGCCCCTGATAGCTGCCTTGGAAGGCTTCAATATAGATTTTCAGGGTTTGGCTGCTTTGGCTGCGTGAAGCAGGCACAAAGGTGCGATGTGGATTGAGGCGGTTGAGCTTGTTGCTGAGGTTTGCTGCCAACGCGCCATCGAGCGGTGCCGCCCAAAGGTGGTTTTTCGCCAGATTCACATGATAGGCATCGGTTTGGTAAACGAGGCCGCCGTTGGCAAGCGGTTCGGCAAGGTTGACTTTAACCGCAATTTCGCTGCCATGCGTAGCAGGTCGGATATACTGGCTGTCGGGCAGAACGAAATATTGTGTGCTTTGCGCAGTGCCACAGGCGGCAAGCGTCAGGGCGGCGGCAATCGGGAAGAGGCGCATTATCGGCTTCCTTTCGGTATAGGGTCTTTGCTGCTGCTGTTGAAAATCAGCGCGTTGGGTTTTTCTTTCAAAGTATTAATCACGGGTTGAACGTCTTTTAAGGTTTTGTCCAAACTTTGCAGCGTATTTTGTACGTCGCCGTAGATAGGCGATTGAGGTGATACGCCTTGCAGGGTTTGGCGCAATTCTTTTAGGGTTTGGTTCAACTCGTTCGGAATGTTTTGTGTCTGCGGTTTGCCGACCAGTTTGTCGATGGAGCTTAGGGCGGCATTGGCAGATTTGAGTGTGGACTTGAGCTCGGCAAGCGAACCGTTCAAGCCGGCAACGGTTTTATCCAATGGCAGATTATTGAACTTGTCTAACAAATCAGCCACTTTTGCCTGCAAATCGTCCAAACCGCCGCCTTGGGTTGCGATAACGGTATCGCCTGCATAAACGGTATGCGGTCGCAGCTTAGGCGAGGCAGAAGGCTGATCGTTCAACTCAATCATTTTGCTGCCGGTCAGCAGGTTGTTGCTGGAGATGGTGGCAGTCAGGCCTTTGTTTAAGGCCGTCTGAAATTGTTGTTTCCAATGTTCTTTGCTTTGTTCGTCCGCATTGATTTCCAAACGGGAAGGCTCGATGCGGATTCGCACGGGAATCCAACCGTTTTCAAACAAGTGCAGGCTGTCGTTGCGGTCGAAATAAGGGACATCGGAAACCACGCCGACATTCAGGCCTTTGTATTCGACAGGCGAACCGGCAGACAGGCCGCGGACGGATTGTTTGAAAAATGCGGTGTAGTACAGCGAGCGGTCGTCAGGCAGGTTGGCAACTTCGCTGCGGCTGTCGTAAAGCGTGAAGCTATCCTCGCTTTTAACGTTTTTGCTGTCGCTTGTTTTAGGCGAGTCAAAGGAAATCGCGCCGGACAGCAGGGCAGGCAGAGGGGCGGAGTTGAGTTTGACGCCGCTGCCCGTGGTTTCGATATTAATGCCGCTTTCCAGCCAGAAACGGCTGGCGGAATTAATCAGTTTGTCGTTAGGGCTTTGGATGAAGATAGTGTAATGCACGCTTTGGTCGGACGGGTCGAAATGTGCGCTTTCTACTTGGCCGACCATAAAGTTTTCATACAAAACAGGGCTGCTGACGTTGAGGATGCGGTCGTTTTTACCGATCAAATTCAGGCGCAGGCCGCTTTGACCGATGGCGGCAATCGGCGGAATGTCTTGGACGACAAATACATCTTTGGTTTCTTGGCTTTTACCCGGTGTAAATGCAATATATGAGCCGGAAAGTAAGGTTCCCAAGCCGGTAACGCCGCTTTGGTCGATACGCGGTTTGACCACCCAAAATTGGGTATCGCTGCGGATAAGGTCTTTGGCATCCGCGCTGAGCTGTGCAGTGACTTCCACGCCTTTTTGGTCGTCGCGCAATTTGATGCGGGTAACGCGTCCGACATCGACGTTCAACACTTTAATAACGGTGTTGTTGACCTCGATGCCTTCGGCGCTGTCCATCAACAGCGTAACGACAGGGCCGCGGTTGCGGATGTCTTTAACCAAAAGCCAGCCGCCGGCAATCAGCGCAATCAGCGGAATCAGCCACACGATAGACGTGAAGACATTGGTTTTCTTGACACGTGCCGGGGCGTGATAATTGGGTGAAGAATCTTGTTTTTTCATTGTGTTAAGGTCTGGTCAGAATCAAGGCCGTCTGAAAGCTGCTGTTGCTTGTCCCAAATCAGACGGGGATCGAAATAATAGGCCGAAAGCATGGTCAAAATAACGACCAGGCAGAAGTAAATCGCCGCACCACCTGGCACGACGCGCGCCATATTGGTGTGGAACGAACTCATCAAAATAATAATCACAAAAATATCAATCATCGACCAGCGGCCGATGGATTCGGTAATCCGATACAAAACCGACATCTTGTCCGCGCTCATCACGGGTTTGAAGTATGCGGAATAAATCAAAACCGCCATCGCAATAATCTTCAAAACCGGCAGCATAATACTGGCACTAAAGATAATCACAGCAATCAATCGGTCGCCGTCGTCCCACATATAAACAATGCCGTTGAAAATCGTATTGATCTCCAAAGCTGTCGGGTTGGACGAAATCATAATCGGCAGGATGTTGGCAGGGAAATACAGGATAAACGCTGCGACTAAAAACGCTAGCGAAATGCTCAGGCTTTTCGGGCGGCGACGGTATAAGTCCGCACCGCATACGCCGCAAGGCTGCTCGTCTTTATTGCGGAAATACAGGCAACGGCTGCAACAGATTTTGTCTTCAGTGGCCGTCTGAACCGCATGGCCGCCGGTTAAACGGTGAATCTTATAATAAACCCAATGCTGCGGAATCGATACCGAAGTCCGAATCAGCATGACCGACAACGGAAACATCAGATAAAACGCCGAGCCGAATTCTACCGTAGCAACGGACGAGAGCTTGATATACGCCACCAGAGTGGAAATAAAAAACACATCCACCATAATCCAATGACGCAGCCGCACCAATACACGCGTTGCAAAGCGCAGCGCAGGGTAGGCCTTTTCGCGTATCAAAGCCGTATAAACATAAAGGCAGAGCAGTAAAAACAGTAAGGGCGCGCCGAAGGTGAGGATAAACATCACTTCCGCCAGAAAACCATAATCCAGCGAAATCAAAAGTCGCATCATTTGCGGCAACGACAAAATCGATGTCACGCCGAACAAATCGACGCGGATATACACCATATTGTACGCGAATGCCATCAGAATCAAGGTTGTCAGCGCATAGGCAATCGGCGCGATATACGGATTGTTTTCCACTTCCACGATTTCATGGTTGCACACCGGACAATGCGCTTCCTGCCCCTGACGCAGGCGCGGAATATCCATACGGCAGCCGCAATCCGGGCATTCCACCGTATGTGCAGGCAGCGTCGCATCAGGAAGATAAGACTTGTAGCGCCACCAGCGATGGTAGGCAGGAATCCGTTTCATGGTTCGGCAGGGGGTAAAGAAGGTGCAAAGAGTGTCGCATTATAAAGGAAAACAGAAGGATAGCCCAAATTTAGGTTGATATTTGATTGAATGGCGGCTGTTTAATAAGGTTTGGGCCGTCTGAAAAGTTTGAAAAGACTTTGGAAGATTATTGCTATGGGCTGTTAAATTTTATTAATAGGTCTTAGTTTGGTTTATTGTCATTAGGATAAAAATGAGATATATTTTCAGTCTTTAAAAACATGATTAGCCTTGTAGATTTGTGGAAGGTGCGTGGTCAACGAACCTGAAGCAGGTTAAAAGTTATCTTCTTTGTTTTTAAAACGATTCTTTTCAAATCAGACGGTATTTTTAACCATAAAAGCCGTCTGAAATCATTAGTCTCTTAATTCAAAGGAAACATTATGAGTGAAACCCAAGAGCTGACTTTCGCCAAACGCTTGAAAGAGCAAACCACGACAACGCACGACAGCGTTGATAACTTGGTTATGTCCGTTCAACCTTTTTCCAGCAAAGAAAACTACATCAAATTCTTGAAACTTCAATCTGTTTTCCACAAGGCTGTTGACCATATCTATAAAGATGCCGAATTGAACAAAGCCATTCCAGAGCTTGAATACATGGCGCGTTACGATGCCGTGACTCAAGACTTGAAAGACTTGGGCGAAGAGCCTTACAAATTTGACAAAGAATTGCCACACGAAACCGGCAATAAAGCCATCGGCTGGCTGTATTGTGCAGAAGGTTCTAATTTGGGTGCAGCGTTCTTGTTTAAACACGCTCAAAAACTCGAATACACCGGCGAATTCGGCGCACGCCACCTGGCTCCGCATCCGAACGGCCGCGGCAAACACTGGCGCGCTTTTGTCGAGCATCTGAATGCTTTGAACTTGACTCCTGAAGCCGAGGCGGAAGCCATTCAAGGTGCGCGCGAAGCATTTGCTTTCTATAAAGTGATTTTGCGCGAAACCTTCGGTTTGCCGGAAGGTGCAGAAGCGCCTGAAGGTATGACACCGCACAGACTCTAAAAAATAATTAAATCAAACAGACAAGGTCTCGGCGTAGATGTTTGCAGGGGCCTTTAATTACACTACAAAGTTTTGTTTGAACGGGTTGCTGTCTTATACCTACTCAGATTTGATTCTCCTTTAAAAATTCCATTCACCACCTAATGACCATTGATGAATATTACGCATTGCATATGGTGCATTGCTACGGGTGTGACTATAACTATAATTCAAAGTAGGGGTAATGCCTTTATAAGATAATTTGTTGTGACTAAGGCTGATAGAGAGGGAGCGCTCCCGGTTGCGTTGCGACTCCGTACCGAATGCCATAATGCCTTTATAGCGACGGTTGGCAAATGAAGCGGTAAGTCTGCTGTTAAGCCCGCCTAAAACCTGCCATTGCTGTATCCAACCTATATTGAAACCGTTGCGGTGGTAGGCCGCATTGTTGACGGTATTACGTATGTTTTTGTTTTCAGGAACAAAGCGGTTGTATTGCCAACCGCCGAACAGGGTCGTACTGCCGAAACGGCGCGCTAGGGAAAGATAAGTACTGTCGTGCCAACCATCGTTGCGCAGTGCACGATCAGTTTCCCGATAGTTTTGGCGGTAGCGCTCCAGCGAGTAATAAAGTTGTGTTGCGTTACCGAGATTGACCATATGCGAAAGCTGTACGCCAACACCGTGTGCCAGCATATACGGCGCGGCGCGACGGTTATTTTCTTTTTTGCTGTCAAACTCGCTGCTGCCTGCCAACTGTGCCTGATAAAACGGTAAAACGCTGATGGTTTGTTTGCCATCCTTGCGCTGCCATCCCAAATAAGCCCTGCCGAACGCATCGTCGTAAGCCGATTGACGGTCGAAAAAATAGCTTGTGCCGCTGAGGTTGGTACGGAATTTGATGGCGTGATGCCCATACAATGGGGTGAGTTTTTCGGTGTTCAATTCGTAATTCAAGCCGTTGGCACTGACAGGTAAGGTAACACTGCATGCGGTTTGCCCCCTTGTTTCGATGCAATAACGCGGAGCAGCGTTGTTGGCATTATCGTTATGCACGGGGCTGATTCCGCCAGACCATTTCCATTCTGTCTGCCGTTTGATGGCTTCTTGAAAATGTTTGACATTTTCCAAAACGGGGGCAGGTATATCGCGTTGCGCGGCATGACGAAAATGCATCGTTGCCTCACCCAAACGATGGTCCTGAAACTCTGCAGCTGCCAAATCCAATAATATGCGGTCGTCTGAAACGTCAGATTCATAAAGGGTACGATAACGTTCGACCGCTTCGGAATTTCGTCCTTTCAACTTTGCCAGCAAAGCATCGGCACGCGCAATCAGTTTGGGATTGTGGTTGGGCTGTTTGCGGTAAAGGGCAACAAGCGAGGAAACCAGATCTGCGCTATTGCCGTTAAGTGCTTGAACTAACGCGTCCTCAAGAATATGCGGGTTTGACGCTAAAAAATCATCGTTAATCAGAGTCGGTCTGCCTATATTCTCATTCTTTTCAGACGACCTTTCTTCCTCAGATAAAATATCTAACCATTGTTTCTGTTGTACTTGTACAGCAGTATTCTGAGAAGAAATATTCTGCCGAACACCCTCTTCGGGAAATTCAGCAAAGACTACTGACGGCAATAGGTAGCACAAAGAAGCTGAGACAATTTTTTGTTTTATTTTTAGCATTTAAAGTCATCCGAAATATATGTATATATTGCAGGGCAAACCGTTTCTAATAAGGGATTTGCTCTTATCATAAAACTGCCTGAGGCATCTCAGGTAATTTTATTTTTTGCATAAAAAATACAGATTCGTATTTAGATTTATCATTATAACGGCAAATTTACGAAATATATATAACTTATTTATTTTTATAGGATTATAAATTACGTAAATATATTTAACAGAGAGAGGATAGCATAAAGATTCACCCTAACTACTGAATAGAGAAAATATTAGTATTGCTAAAATAAAATATTTGTTACACAATATTTCATATTATTAGTAATACTTATCATTATTGTATTTGAGAAGCTTGTATTTAGAGAGATTGGTTATGAAAATTAATGTATTTATAGTACCCATTGCAACTACCTTTATTTTGACTGCATGTGCAGGTGGAGGTGCATCTGAGCCCAAAGTTCCCGTTGCTATTCCGACAGCGCAACCTATCGCCAATGTTAAGTTGAGTGATGAAAGCAGTGCGATACAGACCATCAATACCCTTTCCGGTAAAGGCGGCAGTCTGCGTGAAGCGGAACTCGAAGTGAAAACATCATGGGGCTACAGCTATACCGATAAACAATATGTCTATCAAACCCCTTCTGGTAACTATTACAACATTAGTTCATATTCTGATCCGATTGTCCCATCATATTCCAGCCCATCTTATGCCCTTCGTACCCGCCATGAAGGACAACCTTTATCTGAAGGTGGCAAACTGTTTGTCTGTTGCAGTAGTTCGGGACAGTTCACCAATGCCCCTGCAACCAAACATGATCACCTTAAATTTGGCGCATGGATAAGTTCAGACGGTACGGCAGACCTGTTTGTCGGCGGCAAACCTGTCGGAACGGCAAAACCGTCTTATTACACTCCGTCAGACAGTACTGTGGCAAAAGGCAAGACCACATACGAAGTTTGGGCAGTCCGCGTCCGCAACGGCAATATCGTTACCTCAACCTACGATCCAGGCAAATCCTCCGGGTTGTCTGAAAAAAACACGCCCAAACTTTCACTGCTGACAGCCAATTTCAACACCAACAAACTCGGCGGCACGATTTTAGGTAATGCGGATTACGGTCCGGACGTTGTGATGAAAGATGTAGGCATCAATGGCGTTGATTTCTCAGGTACTGCCGAATCCGATGGTAAAAACGGCAAAGTCGAAGGGAAATTCTTCGGTCAGTTCAATAGTGGTTATAAAACAGAAGTCAGCATAGGCGGCAAAGTAACCTTCGATGCTGACAAATCGTTAGATACTGTATTTGGCGGCGTAGAAAATTCATCAGACCGCAATACGACAGATACAAGTTTGACACCTGTCAGCAAGTAACCGCACATCAAGCATTCCAATAATAGATAATCAATATATATTAAGAGGCAAAAAATGTCCTTCCATTTTAAACCTGTACTGCTGGCAGCTATTGTCAGCCAAACTTTCCCTGCCTTCGCTGCCGATCCTATTCCTCAAGCTTATCAGGAGTTGAATGAAGTCAAAGTCATTGGCGGCCGCAAAGTACAAAAACTTGGTGAAGAAAAAATCCGCCGTCAGGCTTTGGATAAACAAATGGTCTCCGATGAAAGCGACTTGGTGCGCTACGATCCGGGCATCAGCGTCGTTGAAGGCGGACGCTCCGGTTCTAACGGTTTTACCATACGCGGTGTCGATAAAGACCGCGTTGCCATCAACGTGGACGGACTGGCACAAGCAGAAAGCAGGTCGTCTGAAGCATTCCAAGAGTTGTTCGGCGCATACGGCAACTTCAATGCCAACCGCAACACTTCCGAACCCGAAAATTTCTCGGAAGTAACCCTCACCAAAGGTGCGGACTCGCTCAAATCCGGCAGTGGTGCATTGGGCGGTGCCGTCAACTATAAAACCAAATCCGCAAGCGACTATATTTCCGAAGAAAAACCCTACCACTTAGGCATTAAAGGCGGCTATATCGGACGCAACAGCCAAAAATTCAGCAGCATAACCGCCGCAGGCACTTGGTTGGGACTGGACGCATTGATGGTCTACACCCGCCGTTTCGGTAAAGAAACCAAAAACAACAGCGACGCTGCCGATACCGTCATCACCGACAACAAACAAAGCTGGAACCCGAATGCCGGCAGCACCAACTACGGCAGCCGCGGCGTAGCCCGCAGCAAACCCGATCCACAAGATTGGGTAAACAAAAGCACCTTATTCAAACTGGGTTACAACTTCAACGATAAAAACCGTATCGGTTGGATTTACGAGGATTCACGCACCGATCGCACGACGACTGAATTATCCAATATGTGGGCGGCAAACTGGAAAGGTGAGGCTCTGGGCGATACCCGTTCCCGTCAAGATATTTCCTACCGCAAACGCATCGGTTTCGAATACAAAAACCAACTTGACAAAGGACCATGGGATAACCTTAACCTGCGTTACGACCGTCAAACCATCGACATGAGTACCTGGACTTGGGACTTGCCGACCGATTACGCCCAAAACGGTATCAACAGCGACGTATACCATATGTTCCGCAACATCCGTCAAAAGACCATACAATATGGTGCCGATGCCGAAAAACAAATCGACTTCTCCAAATCGGTATGGGCAATGCAATACGGATTGGGTGGTTCCCAAAACGACAACGGCAATAGAGATCATAGCTATTGGGTACGCCTATACGACCCGAAATATCAAACGTCCAACAACCAAGAATTGACTATGCTGGTCGAAAGCTCCTCCAAAAACCGTTTTGCCTACTGGAACAACACCTTCCAATTCGGCGACAGCAGCCAATACCGCCTCAATGCCGGGCTTCGCTACGACAACAGCAGCAGCAAAGCCAAGGACAACCCCAACTATACCCCTGCCATCCGCGGTCAAATTCCCTATCTTGGCAGCGAGCGTAAACACAGCGGTTTCAGCTATGGCTTAGGATTAGACTGGAAATTCACTCCGCATTTGAATCTTCTGGCGAAATACAGTACAGGCTTCCGCGCGCCGACTTCGGACGAAACCTGGCTATTGTTCCCGCATCCTGACTTCTACCTTAAAGCAAACCCTAACCTTAAGGCAGAAACCGCCAAAAACTTCGAGCTGGGACTTGCCGGCAGTGGCAAAGCCGGAAACTTTAAACTCTCCGGCTTCCAAACCCGCTACCGCAACTTTATCGAGCTGACCTACATGGGCGTGTCCTCAGACAACCCCAACAGCCCTAATTATGCGCCGATTTCCGACGGTACCGCATTGGTCAGCTCACCCGTTTGGCAAAACCAAAACCGTTCCTCCGCATGGGTGAAAGGTTTGGAATTTAACGGCACATGGAACCTCGACAGCATCGGTTTGCCGCAAGGTACGCACGCAGGTGTCAATGTCAGCTACATCAAAGGCAAAGCCAAACAGACCAACGAACAGGAAACCCCAATTAACGCACTTTCGCCGTGGTCTGCCGTTTACAATCTGGGCTACGACGCTCCTTCCAAACGCTGGGGTATCAATGCGTACCTGACACACACTGCAGCTAAAAAACCGTCTGACACCGTTCACAGCAGTGATGATTTGAACAACCCATGGCCGTTTGCCAAACATAGCAAAGCCTATACGCTTTTCGATCTGACTGGTTACGTCAACTTGGGCAAATACTTCACTGTGCGCGCCGGTGCTTATAACATCGGTAACAAAAAATATTACACTTGGGAATCTCTACGTAGTATCCGTGAATTTGGTACAGTTAATCGTGTCGATAATAAGACACATGCAGGTATAGAGCGTTTCTCTTCACCAGGAAGAAGTTACAACTTTACACTTGAAGCCAAGTTCTAAGGTAATTAGAACAGAAAGGAAGGTTGGTAAAGCTACAGCACCACCAACGGCGTTGACCGCGATGGCAAAGGCTTAGATCGCTACCGTGCCCAGGTCGCAACTATGCCGTGTCTTTGGAATGGAAATTCTAAGCAGTTAACGGATAGCTAAAGGCCGTCTGAAAGTTTTAATGACTTTCAGACGGCCTTTTTTATTTACAGCGAAATCCTTAATCGGATAACAACGGTTGCTGCCGAACAATCGCGCGGATGATGGCGCGGTTGGGGTGTAGCGCGGTTCTCAGCCTTTGCGATAGCGGATGCGGCAAGCCGAGTATTTCGGCTGCAATGGTGGCGGCGCAGATGGGGGCTGTCGCCAGTCCGCGCGTGCCGTGTGCCGTATTGATGTAGGCATTGGGCAGGTAAGGGCAGGGGATATTGTCGAGGCGGTAGTTTTTGTCCAATGCCAGCTTGGCGTAAGCGGACTGCATGGCGGTGATGTCGCCGAGCGCGCCGACAACGGGCAAATGGTCGAGGCTGTCGCAACGTAGGGCGGCATGGCCTTGTGTGGTTTGAAGGCCGTCTGAAAACGAATTTTGCTCAAACAGGGATTGTGCCAATGGCGGATTGAGCTGGTGCAGGGCGACGCGGTTTTCAGTTTCTTCGTGCGGATACCAAGTTTCATCGTTGCTGTTGAGGATAAATGTCGCGCCGTAGCAGTGGCGGCCTTGCCAGCTCGGACTGATGTAGCTTTCTCCGGAAATGGCGCAACGCAGTTTTTGTGAAAACGGGCTGGCAGGTACGACGCCGGTTTGTCCGCGGATTTGGCGGAAAGGCAGGGCGGAGACGTTGGTGTCGGCGGCAGTCGGGCTGTGTGCGCCCATACAGTAAACGATATGGCTGGCATTGAAATGCACGTTCGGCGTGTGTGCCGTCCATTGTGTACCGTCATGCAATACTGCGGTCAGCGGCGAGTGTTCGTGCAACTCAATCAGCGGATGATTCAATAGGGTATGCACGACGGCAGACGGATTCAGCCATACGCCTTGCGGCCAGTAAAGGCCGTCTGAAAATACGTCTATGCCTGCGATGTGTGCAGCCTCTTCGGCAGATACGCTGCGGTAGAGGTGCTTATGCTGGTGTTGCAAACCCAAGGCCTGATTGCGTTTGCGTTCGCTGTCGTCAAAATTCAAATGCAATACGCCGTCGCCGCCCCATACGTCGGAGTCGGGCAGCAAGTCTTCCAATAATCGGCGCGTGTAGCCGTAGCCTGTCAGCAGTAGCTCGGTTTGTTCGGTATCGTGTGGCGAGATTTTGGCGTAGAGCAAGCCTTGGCGGTTGCCGCTGCCTGCCTGCGCCGCTTTACCGGTCTCCAAAACCGTAACGCGTACGCCGTGTTCAGCCAGTTTGCGCGCGGTCGCCGCGCCGGCAATGCCTGCGCCGATAATCAGGACGTGTTCGGGCGCGGCTTGATGTTCAGGCCGCCTGAACCAAGGTTTTAGAGGAATAGGGGCGGATTGGGATATGGCTTCGGTTTGCCATTGGATATGATGGAAATGTTCGTGTAAGCGGTCGGTGCGGTGTGGCGGAACCAGCCAGAGATGCACATCAGGCAAGATGTTTTCTAAAACATTAACACTGTTGAACTGAAGACATTTCATGGCTTGAGCGAGACGGTTGTTCAGACGGCCTTCAAGCTCGGAGGGATGATTTGACAGCGGAAAATCGGGAATATGGTTTTCAGGCAGGCAGACAATCAAATAAAGCGGTGCGGTATGTTGTTCGATTGCGTGGCAAAGGTCGGCAAGGGAAGGTGTGGTGTTCCAAGCAAGGTAGGTCATGATGAAAGGCCGTCTGAAAAAAGAGGCTTTATTGTAACGCGGTTTGCGCGGATAGAATATCCGAACGGGTTTTGAGAGAATCGCATGATATTTTGATTTCCAATTGATTTTCATACAGGAATTTTATGCGCCGTCTTTTGTTGTGTCTTCTCGCTTCCGGCTTGCCCATCGCTTGCTCGTCCGTGCCGCCGGATAACGGCAGCAAAGCCGTTCAGTCCGAGCGTTGGGCAACCCCCGTCAAACACGATGCCAACCTTTATCGTATCGACGACAAGCTTTACCGCAGCGAGCAGCCTGTTGCCGAAGATAGCGAAGCCATCGTCAAACTGGGCATTCAAAGCGTGATCAACTTGCGCTTTTTCGACCGCAACGATGACGACCATTTGAAAGCGTATGGTTTGACCTTGCTAAACCGTCCGTTGCTGTCATGGAGCATTAAGCCGAAAGAGATTGCGGAAATCCTATACTTAATTGAAAAACAACAGCAAAACGGCGCAGTGCTTATCCATTGTTATCACGGCGCAGACCGTACCGGTTTGATTGCCGGAATGTACCGCATCATTTATCAAGGCTGGACAGCGGAAGAGGCAAAAGCCGAAATGCAGCACGGGCCTTACGGTTATCACAGCATTTGGAAAAACATTGCCAACCTGTTTACCGAAGAGAAAGTCAAGCAGGTTAAAACGCACTTGGAAGCCTTGCGCAAACGCGGTTAACACCAAGATTTAAATGATAAAAGGCCGTCTGAAAGATTTGTTTTCAGACGGCCTTTTAAATGGCAGATTGCTTAAATCACAAAATCCGTAGTCGATAATTGAATGTTTTGATCCATATCGGCAGACGGGGTTTTGGACGAGCGGCCAACCGGTTTGGCCGGTACGCCGACAACGGTAATCGAAGACGGTACGTCGGCAACCACCACGCTGCCTGCGCCGATTTTGGCATTTTCGCCGATGCGGATGTTGCCCAAAATCGAAGCATTCGCACCAATCATCACGCCATCGCCTATTTTCGGGTGGCGGTCGCCGCTTTCTTTGCCCGAACCGCCCAACGTTACGCCGTGGAGGATGGAAATATTGTTGCCCAAGACGGCAGTTTCGCCGGCCACAAAACCGGTGGCATGGTCGAGCATCAGGCCGTGACCGAAACGGGCGGCCGGGTGGATATCGACACCGAAGACTTCCGACATGCGGTTTTGCAGAAAATACGCCAGCGTTTTACGGCCGTTTTGATAGAGCCAGTGGTTGATGCGGTGTGCCTGTACGGCGTGGAAACCTTTGAAATACAACAGCGGCAGCGAATATTCATCACAAGCCGGGTCGCGCTCATAAATGGCTTTCAAGTCGGCCTCGACGCATTTGCTAATGCGGGTGTCCACGCTCAAAGCCTGCTGGTAAATTTCAAACAGCGCGCGTACATCCATAATCGGACTGCCGAGCTTGCTGGAAAGATGGTAGGCAAGTACCGAATCGAGCGAATCGTGGCGCAACACGGTTTGATGTAGGAAGCTCGCCAGCATCGGTTCGGCTGCGGCTGCGGCTTCGGTTTCTTCGCGGATGGTGTGCCACAGATTAAAATCAGTTGAATTCAAATGGTCTTTTTTCATATTCGAGGCCGTCTGAAGAATAAAATCAGATGGCTATCTTACCGTTTTCCAACGTCTTTTAACAAGGCATTTGATAATCGACGTTCAAATGCTTGAAGTTTTTTCAGATGGCCTTATATATGGGTTATTGAATGCTAACACTCTAAAAGGATGTCAGAAATGACGGATCGTAACGAACAACACCAAAACGAAGCCGAAGAAGCGGCAACCGTAGAAACTGCTGAAGCAGTTGAAACCGAACAAGCAGAACCGACTTACGAAGAACTTCAGGCGCGTATTGCCGAGTTGGAAGGCCAGCTCAAAGACAGCGAGCTGCGCGGTTTGGCAAATGAGCAAAACCTGCGTCGCCGCCATCAGCAAGAAATCGCCGATACACATAAATTCGCCGGACAAAAATTTGCCGCCGAAATGCTGCCTGTCAAAGACTATCTTGAAATGGCGCTGCTCGACCAAAGCGGTAATTTCGATGCCCTGAAAATGGGCGTACAAATGACTTTGAACGAGTTGCAAAAAGCGTTTGATGCCACCCATATTAAAGAAGTCAATCCTCAGGCAGGCGAGAAACTTGATCCGCATTACCACCAAGCCATGCAGACAGTGGTCAGCGAGCAAGAGCCGAACACCATCGTCAGCGTGATGAAAAAAGGCTACACATTATCCGACCGCGTTTTGCGCCCTGCGATGGTTGTCGTGGCGAAAAAAGAAGATTGAAGGCACCGCTTGATAAAGTTTATCAAGCATAAAATCTTCAGACGGCCTTATCCGGTTTCAAAGCCCGATGTTCCGCTATTGGAAAATCATTCCGATAAACTGGAATCGGAAAATTAAAACCGGCCGTCTGGAAAAAGAATAAACGGTTTGTGGATAAATAAATCAAGTGATTGAATTTAATTTGAAAAAAAATTCAAATTAAGCCTTGAAAAAAAATGAAGCAACCTTATTTACAAGCCATCGGAACGAAATGTTCCACAGGATTATTAATTTAGAAAAGTTTATTAGGAGCAACATAATATGGCAAAAGTAATCGGTATTGACTTAGGTACAACCAACTCTTGTTTGGCCATTTCTGAAAACGGTCAAACCAAAGTGATCGAAAATGCAGAAGGTGCACGCACCACTCCTTCCGTTATCGCTTATCTGGACGGCGGCGAAGTCCTCGTTGGCGCACCCGCCAAACGCCAAGCGGTAACCAACGCTAAAAACACCATCTACGCTGTAAAACGTTTGATCGGTCATAAATTTGAAGACAAAGAAGTTCAACGCGACATCGAATCCATGCCTTTCGAAATCATCAAAGCCAACAACGGCGACGCATGGGTGAAAGCGCAAGGCAAAGAACTGTCTCCGCCGCAAGTTTCCGCAGAAGTCCTGCGTAAAATGAAAGAAGCCGCCGAAGCTTACTTGGGTGAGAAAGTCACCGAAGCCGTGATTACCGTTCCAGCCTACTTCAACGACAGCCAACGTCAAGCGACTAAAGACGCAGGCCGCATCGCAGGTTTGGAAGTAAAACGTATCATCAACGAACCAACCGCAGCCGCTTTGGCGTTCGGTATGGACAAAGGCGACAACAAAGACCGCAAAGTAGCCGTATATGACTTGGGCGGCGGTACTTTCGATATCTCCATCATCGAAATCGCCAACCTCGACGGTGACAAACAATTTGAAGTATTGGCTACTAACGGCGATACTTTCTTGGGCGGTGAAGACTTCGACCAACGCTTGATCGACTACATCATTGATGAGTTCAAAAAAGAACAAGGCATTGATTTGAAACAAGACGTAATGGCTCTGCAACGTCTGAAAGAAGCTGCTGAAAAAGCCAAAATCGAATTGTCTAGCGGCCAGCAAACTGAAATCAACCTGCCATACATCACTATGGACGCAACAGGTCCTAAACACTTGGCCATGAAAATTACCCGTGCCAAATTTGAAAGCCTGGTTGAAGATTTGATCCAACGTTCTATCGAGCCTTGTAAAGTCGCATTGAAAGATGCCGGCTTGAGCACCAGCGACATCGACGACGTAATTTTGGTCGGTGGTCAAAGCCGTATGCCGAAAGTACAAGAAGCCGTTAAAGCCTTCTTCGGTAAAGAGCCTCGTAAAGACGTGAACCCTGACGAAGCTGTTGCCGTAGGTGCAGCGATTCAAGGCGAAGTATTGAGCGGCGGCCGTAGCGACGTATTGCTGCTGGACGTAACTCCTCTGTCTTTGGGTATCGAAACCATGGGCGGCGTGATGACCAAGCTGATTCAAAAGAACACTACTATTCCGACTAAAGCGTCTCAAGTGTTCTCTACTGCCGAAGACAACCAAAGCGCAGTAACCATCCATGTACTGCAAGGCGAACGCGAACGCGCTTCTGCCAACAAATCTTTGGGTCAGTTCAACTTGACCGACATCGCACCTGCACCACGCGGTATGCCGCAAATTGAAGTTACTTTCGACATCGACGCCAACGGTATCTTGCACGTTTCTGCCAAAGACAAAGGCACCGGCAAAGCGGCCAACATCACCATCCAAGGTTCTTCAGGTTTGAGCGAAGAAGAAATCGAACGCATGGTGAAAGATGCCGAAGCCAACGCTGAAGAAGATAAAAAACTGACTGAATTGGTCGCTTCCCGCAACCAAGCTGAAGCCCTGATTCACTCTGTGAAAAAATCTCTGGCCGACTACGGCGACAAACTCGACGCTGCTGAGAAAGAAAAAATCGAAGCTGCGTTGAAAGAAGCTGAAGAAGCAGTTAAAGGCGACGACAAAGCCGCTATCGATGCCAAAGCCGAAGCTTTGGGTGCAGCCAGCCAAAAATTGGGCGAAATGGTTTACGCTCAAGCGCAAGCCGAAGCGCAAGCAGGCGAGGGCGCACAAGCCGAGTCTTCTGCTAAGAAAGACGACGACATCGTAGATGCCGACTTTGAAGAAGTAAAAGACGACAAAAAATAATTGATGCCGTCTGAAAAAAGCGCGAATCGAAAGGTTCGCGCTTTTTGTCGTTTGGGAAATGTGTAAAGACGCTTTATTGAAATTGACGGTAAACTTTCAAAAGCTTGCTACATTATCGTGTTGCCATACTTCTATTGCCGAATTTTGAATAGATTTCGCCAAGTGCTGACAGCAGCTGACAGTCAAAGCCATTAATATTTGTCCATCGCTTGAGTACGAATAAATTCTTATTTTTACCTCAAATCAACCCCTTGAAAGAAGATAAATATGAAAAAACTGATTCAAATGACCTCTTTGATGGTTGCTGCTGCCGGTTTGGTATTGGCTTCAGTCGCTTCTGCACACGGTAAATACGAAATGCATCCGAAACAAGAACGTATGCACAAAAAAGCCAAACCGCAAAAAATGAAAAAACCTGCACCTAAAGCCAAACACCACGCAACCAAGCCCAAACATCATCAAGAGCATCGCCACGACCATCATTAAGATGAATCCTCAACAATAAATAAGGCCGTCTGAAACCCAAACATCAGGTTTCAGACGGCCTTCGGTTTATCTGTCAAATAGAGTTTTGCCGTTTTTCTTGTGCCAAACGGGTCGGCTCCAACCAGGCAATGTTTCTTTCTGCCAGCGCATCGCGCCAATAATCCAGTTTGGTATCCAAATCTTCAAAGAAACTGTCTTGATTCAAAAGTTGAATGATAACGCCGCCGTCCGTCGCTTCGGCTAAACGGCTGATTTGACGCAAAATGCCGCGGTCGGGAACAGTTTGCGTGCGTACGCCGATGAGAAGTTGCGCCGGAGTTTGTTTCAATTCGGCTTCTAATTGTTCCAAATCTTTTCTGCCGGCGGCCACGCCTTTATCTATCCATTCTTGTGCCAAAACGCCGGAAAACCAAAGCGGCTCAGGCCATTCCGTTTCCAGTGTAACTGCCCATTTGGGCGCATTATTCAGCGTAATTTTAGATGAAACAGGGATGATGTTTTCCTGAAAATCATCGGCATCGACAATTTTCGTTTGCCATGTGCGGAGGATGTTTTGATAGTACGGCTGATTCAAATCCAAACGTTCGCGAAGGGTTTTTAAAGTAATCTTGCAAGCCAGCCAAGCAAGCAAGCGCGGCAGAATGCCATAACAGATAATGCTGCCGATGAGTAAACCTGCCCAAGCACGTGCATCTTCGATATGATTGTTCAGACGGCCTGCAATTACGGCCTGACTGTCGGGAACAGGAAAGCCCAAACGTTCCGGCAGCCATGACAAAGCCTCAACCGTTTTCACCAATGCCGTATTACTTAAAAGCGTGCTTTCCCAGTTGAATGTATATTGACGTACCAAAAGCAGCAGCAAAATAGAAACCAACATTCCCGACAGCGTGCATAGCCATAGACCGTGCGAAGTTGCACCAATCAGCCAACGCGTTTGCGGTTTGCGCCATTCATCCACATAAAGCCGCAAAATTGCCTGATTGACAGGATCTTTGCCTCGGAACCAAGTTGCCGGACTGCTGATAAAGTGCACATTTTTCAAACGCAGGAATAAAGTCGCCAGCCACACCAGCAGCATGATTGTATTCATGCCCAAAATCCCGGCCAAGACCAGAAAAAAGTTCAGCCCCTGATTGTCCATCAAAAGATAAGTGCTGGAAAAACCGACCGTAAACAACAATGTCGCCGCAACAATCCAAAGCCAAAACGAGCCTGTCTCCACCTGTTGCAACACATATTTTAAATGCTGGTCGCGGTCAATGATTTGGGCGCGGCGTATCAGTTTTTCCTCGTTGCCGCCATCAATATGCTGCAACGCTTCCGTCGCCTGCACAGGATCTCCCGGAAAAATATAGGCACGTTCTTCAAGGATACGGACCAATTCGACAAGTTTTTGCGATGGATTCAACATAAATGATAGGCCGTCTGAAAGATACAATGGAAACAGCTGTAAAAGCAGTTTCGATTTCGAATGGGTGTATAGTGGAATAGATGTAAAAAAAGCAGCCCGAAAGCTGCTCATTTTGAGTGACGGAGAGACACGCACTTAAGAGGTAATTCATTGTTTTATATTATAAAAATAATAAAGCAATCCAAATATACCCCCAAATAACCCCCCATCTTGCAAAGGCCAAAAAATTATTTAGCAGTCTAGTGCCGTCCATTATAACTTTTTTTGGGGCGTGTTGTTATTTGAGTGAGTAGGCCGGTGGCTTCCCGCTCAAATTTAAACCGCTATATATATACAAAATGCACTGGTTACTCTGGTTACCTGGTTACCAGCCCCTAAAAACCTTTATAAATCAACGATAATTCGGTAACCAGTTATGCCATTGTCATTGGTTACCAGTGCCGGTTAAGTGGTTACCCGCCATTTTTTGCTTTCTTTTTATGGACTCGCAAAATTCAAGAGACTGCATTATTACGCGCGCGCGTATTGGTGTCGAAATTATTTGTTCTTCGCTTGCCTTTTTGGTAGATATGACAGAAATAGGCTAAAATCGCGCTGTAAGCGTGTTTTGTTGATTGGGTAGGGTCAGGTATAGGGCAGGGTGTGAATAGCTCTAAATTTTGATATTTGGGGGCTTCCTGTCGATTTTATGCTTTCTTGGTTGGTCTGCCTGAATGTTTAGACGTAAAAAAGCCCGCCATTGTCGGTAATAGCGGGCTTGCTCTTGGTTATTCGTCAAAGTCGGGCGGGGCTTCTCCCATCAAAACATAAAATCGGCTTGCAACGCCGTTGCGTTTGCGCTGGTGTTGCCATCTGCCGTTATCGGCTTTTTTTAACCATTCGTGATCATGTAGGACTTCACATACTTTGCGCTGGCTATATCCTTTGCAGACTTCATTTTCAAAGGTTACGGGGATTATCCAATATTCATCTATGCTCCCCTCTTGTTTCCGATAACCTGCGTGATTTTGGTTTGTGGTTTGGGCGTTCCAGTCTGAAAAGCGCATTGATAGGGCGTTAACGTCCATGAAAGCGATTACTTGCTCAATGATTCGGCGGTCTTCGCGGTTTCCTGTGCCGTTTTCTTCCAGCCATTCATTGAAACACTGCTTCACTCCTGCCTCGCCTGCTCCTTGTCTCATGCCGGTAATAGGCGCGGCATATTCCAAGACAGCGGCCAAGAGGGCAAAGCGGCGGGCAATTCTTCGCGCCTGTCCTTCCATTGGCGGCAAGGTTTCAAGGAATTGGTCGCGGCGGGCTTCTACGGCTTGGGCGGCGGCTTCTTTTCCGTCTTTGAGGATTTGGCGGATAAGGGCGCGGCCTGCTGTTCCTCGCTGCTTGGCTGTGGCTTGGTTGATATGCTCCGACAGTTTCGCGCCATCTGTGAAGCCGTGCAATGTGTCGTAAATGCCGTATCTTGCCTCTGCTTGTATGTCAGGTAACCTAACATGATTACCCGCTTTCCATTGGGCGCGGTCTCCTATCAGGCTCTCTGGGTTTATCTCGCCGGTTGAAAGTATCAGATTGCGCCATGTTTTCTGCCGGCGGTTGCCGCCATCTTTTGCGCCCTGTGTTTTTGACACGCCGTTGATAACGCTGTAAACCATTTGCGGGATTTTTCGCGGGTCGGCTGATTGCCCGATTTCATCTAACACCAGCAAGCCATCATTGCGGGCTAAAGCTAAATTTTGCAAGCCAAGCGGGGTGGTATCTCAATTTCCTTTAGTGGTTTCAGGGTCTCCCCATACGCTCAAGGCAAGCCGGGCGGCGGTTGTTTTGCCTTTTGAGGAATCGCCCGCTAAATGGAAACCGCCTCCCTCTTCGTTCAAAAGTGCCAAGAATGGCGCGGCCATGCTTAAACCTAAAGCAAGGCATAGGCGGCTATTGTTCTCTGCGTATCGCGCGGCCTGCTCCTGCCATTCCTTGAGGCTGCCTTTTTCTGTGTAACCGTCTTTTTGGCTGGTGTCTCCGTTGTATAGAATGTTTGCGCCGTCTGCGTTAACGGCTTCCCCGCCTGCCAGTATGTAGGCTTCCCCGTTCCAGCCGGCGCGGTCGGTAATGGTAAAGGCTGTTTGGCTTCCCTCTTTCTGCAAATAGTCTGCCAGTCTTCGCCTTTTTGTCGGCTCGCTCCCAATGGATAAGCCGTAAAACCCCAAACGCCCCCAGCATTTCCCCTCTGTAATTTCTGCTTGTGGTAGGGCGGCGGTCTTTTGTTGGCGTGTGATTTTGTCTTTAAATTTGATGATCCGATAATACGCGCCGTCATTGTCTTGCCCCGTGCCGATAATGTCGATAGGGTCGGAAAGGAATTGCGGCTCTGCTTCGATAGCATCTCCGTCTTTGTCGGTTCTAACGTTTATCCACCATACGCCCCGATTGTCGATTTCAAAGTGAGGGCGCGGGCGGAATGGCTCGATATTCTCAAGGTTGTAGTCTTTGGTGTTTTCCTGCTTCGCTGTTTCGGTATTTTTCATGCTGTCTGTCCTCCGAAATGATTGTCTGATTGCTTTTTCTCGTTCAGTTCGTCCAGTGCGTCATAGCCTGGCGTTTCGCTCTGCCATATGCTCGTCTTGATCCCCTGCTTAATGGCTCGCATTGCCAAGTCATAAGCGGCTCTGTAACCAACGGGGCGGGGCGTGTCGTTATCGGCAATAATCGCAATTTCTTTTATACCGTTCAGAAACTGAAAATTTGCCATGCTGTTTGCGCTCAAGGCCGCGTATAAGCCCCAATCGTAAGCCTTGTACAATTCACGGGCGGCAAGGGCGGTTTCTATTCCCTCTACAATGACAAGACGGCCATTTTCAGGAATCGGGAACAAGTGGACGGTTTGCCCTGAAATGCTGCCTTGCTTACGGTTTCGCATTTTCTTGGCCGGTAAGGTTTCGCCCGTTTCAGGGTGTTTGATTGCCAGTTTCTGATAGCGTGGTGCGTGTAGTCCGTCCTCTCCGCATGGCTTGTCATAGGCCGTCTGAAGATAGGTAAGGTGCAAGCCTTGTAGCTCCTCATCCATGTCGCGGATAGCGCAAACCATACACGGGAAACTACCAAGCAGAAGCGGCTTATCCTCGCCTGTTGTCCAATAGTCTTTTTCAGGTAGAAAACGGACGTTTTCGGGTAAATGCGCCATCTCCAAACCGCGTGATTTCAGATACTGGATAACAGGGGAATCGGGGCGGATAGGTTCTGTGCTTCTCCATAATGCGGCCAGTTTCTCGATTTGGTCTTTTTCGGGGCGTGGCTGCGCTTGTGGGCGTTTTGGCGGTATCGGCAAGGGGTTTGCATTGTCCATGCCTAAAACGCCTGAAACCTGCTTTAAGGCCGTCTGAAAGTCGCATTGCAAATAGTGCATTACCAAGCCGAAACCATCGCCCGCGCCGTTGTTGTAATGGCTGCAAATGAATGTGCCGTTTCCGTCCTTGTCGTCATATCTGAAACGGTCTTTCCCTCCACACGCGGGGCAGGGCTGGTGTTTGTTTTTCAGGTATCGCGGGTCTATGCCGATAGCGGCGTGGATTTCCGGCCAGTGGTATTGCGCGGCTGCTTTAATGTCTTGATATGTTGGTTTCATTGCTCCGCCTCCTCTGATACTGGTTCTAAAACAATTCCTGCTGTTGGGTCGGTTTCCCATATTGCGGGCGTTTCCGGCTCTAGTTGCTCCGTGTCGGCGTGGGCGGGCTGGTTACAGGCTCGGACTACCAAAGCCAAAAGCAACACCCAAAACACCAGCAAAGCGCGGTTTAAATACCGGCGGAAACGGTCGGATTTAATGGTCTGTTTCATGGTTTTATCCTTTGCTCTGCTCCCAGTGTTTCAAAACATGAATCTAATAAAATCAATAGGTTATAAAAACACTAGGGCGAAGTTTGCCCTATGCCGTCTGAAATAGGCGGCATGGCGGGTTAGGTTTTACGGGGTTTGGGGTTTATTTCGCGCCGCGTGTTTGGCTGTGGATTTGGCTGAAGATTTCGTCATTCAAATTCGCTGACGTTTCAAACAGGCTGAAAGGGTGAAGCTCTGCCAGCGTCTCTACCTCGTTCTTGGCGGCTTTGATGAGTTTTCGGACGGTTAAAGAGAAGGTTTGTTGGTCGATAGCCATATCGGTCAGGATTTCGGCTGCGTCTAGGATGGCGGCAAGGTTTTCGGCGGCGCGGCCTGCGTAAAAGCAAGCGTCTGCTGCGTCGTTTGCCAGCTTGTGAGGAATGGTTACCGTTTGGGCTTGGTTTTGAATGTTTTGGATTTGGGTAGAAATGGAAGATTGCATTTGAAATGCTCCTATACGTTCGAGATTTGAGAAATGCCCAAATAGGGGGCGGTGCTCTCTCCTGCGTATAGTCAGGCGTGGGCGTTGCCGTTACCACACACCGCCATAAACTTTGATACGCCGTCCAAAGCCTGTGAATAGGCTTCAAACGCCATAAGAGAAAATGGCGATAAAAAATCAGCGTTTACCCTGCTGATTTGGGCTATACGATTTGAGAGAGAAACTTAATTCTGCTTCCCAAAGCTCAATCTGTCAATTAATTTCTTACGGGGTTAGACGGCGTTATGACTTACTCCTTTTCGACACCAGCAAAGAAAACCGCCCGCATTTCACGGTCTCCCCGAATTGATTTTGCACTTCTTCCATCACGGTTATGATTTCATGCCCCGCTCTGCGAAGCTCCATAATGCGCGTGTTATAGCTAAGTATGCCCATCTGTGCCAGTTCCCATGATGTAACGCTCCCTTTTCTCAATCGGGCTAAAATGCGCTCTCTTTGGCTTGGCGTTTTGGGCTTGCTGTTGATATAATCAGTTTTCATCAGATTTTTTACTCCGTGCCGTCTGAATAGCCCTCTATTCAGGCGGTTTTATTTTGTCTAAAGGGATAGATTCCCGCTGATTCTTCGCGCGCGCGTATTGCTCAGAAAACTCCTATTCTTCGCGCTTGGCGGCCAGTTTGTTGAGATACTCTTCAATCTCACTGGAAAGCCAGCCGGTAATATTTTCAGAAAGTTTGAGGGGCTTAGGAAAATCAGGGCGGTAATGACGGCTCTTAGGGTTTACCCAATTCCAGATAGTCGCCCGTGAAACGCCCATAACGCGGGCGGTATCGTTTACTCTTAATACAGTATTATTCATTGCTTGCCTTTCTTGGTCGGTGTTATATGACAGACAAAATAATAGCCGCCTCTGTGGGCGGCTTTTCCTAAATATGATTTTTTAGAACCTAATTAGGCTACTGTGAAAGACGGTCAATACCTTGCTTGATGTATTTTGCTAACGTATCCCTAGTAGGGGTCTTGCCTAGTTTATCAGCCTGTCTTTCCCATTCTTGGATAATAGTCTCTGCGGCTTCATATGGTTTACTACAATCAGTTTTTGTATAGATGGCAGAAAGTGCCGCAATAATTTCAGCTTGCTTATTTTCAGTGCGCTTACTGATAGGTTTTTTTATTTTCATTCTCTCGCTCAATGCTTCTTTTAGTTCTATTAAGTCATCCTGAAAGATACACAAATCATTTTTACCCACCTTAATGGCATTATCGGGTATATCTAAATCTTCCCGCTTTATACGCATATCTTCTGATAGTGCTAATCCATCCAATAAATTATATGGAATATAACAAAACCCCCAACGTTTAGATTCAGTCTGTTCAGCGGATGGAGTAGCAATAGTTTTCTCCAATACCTCATCAGTGCCTATAAATGCTAATTTATCAACAATATTTACTGTTAAAAACTCTTTTTTCCCCTCTAAGTATCTAGCATTAATTTCTTCTAAACGGATAAAGTCGCCCTTGTATAGCAGCATTTCAGGAATTTCAGCATACTCACCTTTTTCATCTTTATCATATAACCAATCATAATATGGTCTCCTCGTAAAATAATATTCCTGTCCAATGCAATTTATATATACCTCAGTCAAACCAATGGCTGCATAATGTATCAAGTCATCTGCTGTATATGGGTCGTTAAAATCTTTACTTAGCTTCTCTGCTGCCGCTTCAAGTGAGTAATACATTCTCCAAGCCATGTTAAATATCCTTTGCAAGCTCAAAAGGGTTTATAAGTTTCACGCCGTTATGCTCAAATCTACCGGCTGCCGTTTCGCGTTGCTTCGTGCCGGTCTCAAGCTCTATGTTTCCTACGGCCAGGCGGTCAAACGAAAGCAAAACATCTAATACACTGTATTTCATAGGGTTAACTTCTTTCTGTATAAAATGGTAACCAGTGGTAACCAGTTGGTAACCAGTAAATTTACGTTAACTGGTTACCGCTTTTTCTTTGTATTTATATTTATATTCATATAGTTATATTTGTTAAATTTTGTGGTAACCAGTGTAACCAGTATATTTACTCTCGCACATAGGGATTTTTTAATCCGTCTTGCTCTCTTGAATCATCTGTAATGCCTGGTTGTATCGCTCCCGTAAATAGTCGCTATACCATTGCATAAACTCTGCGCGCTCATTCAGATAATCGGCGCGGTTATAGGCGGCGCGGATTTTGTTGTTCTCAACGTGGGCAAGTTGTCGTTCTATCGCGTCAGGGTTGAAACCTTGTTCATTCAAAACGCTGCTTGCAAGCGAGCGGAAACCATGCGGGGTAGCTATCCCGTAATAACCCATGCCGTTGATGATTTTTCCCGCTGTATTTTCGCTGATGTAACCAGTTTTGGATTTAGGGCTTGGAAATAGAAAGGGTGTTTCGCCGGTTATGGCGTGTAGTTCGTTTAATAGCTCAATCGCCCAATCAGACAAGGGGATTGTGTGCTCTCGTGGCCGTTTCATACGATCAGCGGGAATCGTCCATGTTTTGCGCTTAAAGTCGATTTCCTGCCATTGGCCGCCGCGTATCTCTTTGTTTCGGGCAAAGCAAAGCATGATCAACATTACGCAAATTCTGTTTTGTTGCTCACAATCTGCCAGTATCAAGCGGCGGTAAAACTCGGTCAGCTCTTCACGGGGCAGGGCGGGCATTCTTTTGCTTTCTGTTGGCTCTATATAGCCTTTCAGTAACGCGGCAGGGTTTCGGTCGGTCAATTCTTCATAACCGGCATAGGTAAACACCGCACCTATCCATTGCCTGATTTTTTCAGCGGTTTCCGACACGCCCCGCTCTGTTACTTTATCCAATACGGCCTTTATCTCTTTTTTCCCGATTTTGTTTATAGGCGTTTCCCCAATAATAGGGAAAACATCTGTTTCAAAGTACCGCAAAACACGGGCGGCATGATTAGGCTTCCAGCTTTTGCGCTTGGTAGTTTTCTCATGCCATGCCTTAGTAACGTTGGCAAAGGTATTCAGTAAGGCCGTTTTGCGCTCCTGTTTGGCCTGTTGCTTCATTGCTGATGGGTCTTGCTCTTGTGCAATCATGCGGCGGGCGTTTTCAGCGGCTTGGCGGGCTTCTACCAGTGAAACGGTCGGATATTTTCCGATGGTAAGAGTTTTCTCTTTGCCATCTATACGGTATTTCAGACGGAATACTTTCCCGCCCGCTGGTGTAACTTCAAGATATAAGCCGCCCCCGTCAAATAACTTGGTTTTCTTTCCAGTATCGGACGGCTTGGCGGCTTTGATTTGGCGGTCGTTCAGGGGCATTGGGGGTATGTTTTTAGGGGGTGTTGTCAGATGCCCCGAATCATACCCCCATATTTTGCTTTATTCAATTATATGGCATTGGGGGTATTTAGACACTTGGCAAGGGGGTTATTAGCCTGAAAGCCTTGCCAGTATTGAATCTTGATTACTGCGTTAGATTTGATTAGACAAAAAAATAACCCCTGAAAGGGGTTGAGTGGTGCGGACGGAGAGACTCGAACTCTCACACCTTGCGGCGCCAGAACCTAAATCTGGTGCGTCTACCAATTTCGCCACGTCCGCACTAATTTGAACCGTGGATTATACACAAGATTAATGGGGGCGCAAAGTCTTGTTTGCTTGAATTTTTCGGTTTATCCCTTATATAATGGTTTATTCCGGCCGTCTGAAAGCAGGGTTTGTTTTCAGACGGCCTCAACTTTACTATTGGTGAGGAAGGGCAGATGCCTGCTTTATTGATTAAAGATTTTTTGCAGACGCAAGGTTTGAAGTTGCCGGCGGATGAGATACATGTTGCTTATTTGACTGCCCAGACTGTGATTAAAATGGGCAATGCTTCGGTTGAGCGTTCGATTTTGTGGCCGTCTGAAGACGGTTGGCAGTTGGCGGATTATGTTGATGCCGAACATGAATTGTTGCTGAAACAGATTTTTATGGCTTTGGATTCAGTTGCCGAGCGCACTGAGCATTTGAAAAGCGCAGCGGTTTATACAGCATTTCCGAAAGATGGCGCGTTGTCGCTGGTTCGACTGAGCCGTTGGGGCATGCCATTGGAAAATGTGATTCCAATCGACGAGCAGACCGGACAGGCTTTTTTGGTTGTGCGTACGGCGCAAAGCGGTTGGATGAATGTTTGTCAGAATGTGGCGTATTGGCAGGAAATTGGTGAATTGTCGACCGAACGCAATCATCCCGGTTTGAGTCAGATTTCTGTTCCTGTCTGTATGCCCAGTGGTGCGGTCTTGGGTGTGGTACATGCTGAGTTTGATGTCAAAGACGGCGCACCTGACGAAGTATTGGTGGCTTGGATTGCCCTTGCCTTGGCCCTGTCGGATTCTTTGAAAAATCTGTTGGGCGTGGCTGAAAACGAGGAAGCGGAAAATGAGTGAGGCCTTGAAGTTTGTTGCGTCATGCCGTTTGCCTACGGAATGGGGCGAATTTACCATGCACGGCTTTGAAGAAGAGGGCGGTCAGGAACATGTCGCATTGACGATGGGCGATGTTTCAGACGGCCTGCCTGTGTTGTCGCGTATCCATTCAGAGTGTTTGACCGGTGATGCTTTATTTTCGGTGAAATGTGATTGCGGCCCTCAGTTGCAAGCGGCGATGCAGGCTGTTCAGAAAGAAGGGCGTGGCGTTATCGTATATTTGCGCCAAGAAGGCAGGGGCATTGGTTTGATAAACAAAATCCGTGCATATCGTCTGCAAGATCAAGGTTTGGATACGGTTGAGGCTAATGTAGCGCTTGGCCTTCCTGTTGATGCTCGCGACTTCACTTTGGCCAAGCAGATTTATGATTATCTGCATATTCGTGAAGTTAGGTTGTTGACCAATAATCCTGAAAAAATCCAAACGTTGAAAGATTCCGGCATTAATGTGGTCGAACGGATTGCATTACATGTCGGCGAAAATGTGGAAAATGAACGTTATCTGCATACTAAAGCGGATAAATTGGGACATTTGATTTTTGATTGATGGATAGGCATAACGGTGTTTTTTGTGGTTAAATAAAATATTCTATATTCTTTCAATGGGATATATTTTTATTTAAATAAAAACCTTGCGTGTAGCCTGATTTTTTGATTTAATGTCGGCTTATCGGGTGATTAGCTCAGTTGGTAGAGCGTCTGCCTTACAAGCAGAATGTCGGCGGTTCGACTCCGTCATCACCCACCAAGTTTCCTTTCATTGTCTTTGACAGTGAATGCGCGGTGGTAGCTCAGTTGGTTAGAGTACCGGCCTGTCACGCCGGGGGTCGCGGGTTCGAGCCCCGTCCGCCGCGCCATTATTTAAAAAGCACTGATTATATCGGTGCTTTTTTATTTGTCTTAAAGATACAATTAAGCTGCAAAAATAGAAACAGGTAAGTAACGGGGTATTGAAATACTGTTTAACCTTAAATTCTGATGATTTTAAAAAAGGCCGTCTGAAACTTTTAAAGTTCCAGACGGCCTTTAGCCTATTAAAACAATGGATTAAATATCCAATTCCGCCATATCGCCTTCGCGTTCCATCCATGCGCGGCGGGCGGCGGCTTCGCCTTTGCCCATTAGTTTGACGAAGATGTCGCGTGTTTCGTCATCCGCGCCTTCGGGGATTTGCACCTGCAACAGGCGGCGGGTGTCGGGGTGCATGGTGGTGTCTTTGAGCTGGTCGGGGTTCATCTCGCCCAAGCCTTTGAAACGGCTGATGGAATAGGCGGTTTCTTTGACGCCTTCTTTTTGCAGCCGCTCTAAAATGCTGTCAAGTTCGTTTTGGTCGAGGGCATAGAATTTGCGGGCGGGTTTGCTTTTGCCTTGTGCGTTGACATCGACGCGGAACAGCGGCGGCTGGGCGACGTAGATGTGTCCATCGGCGACCAGTTTCGGGAAGTGGCGGTAGAACAGGGTCAGCAGCAAAACTTGAATATGCGAGCCGTCCACGTCGGCATCGGACAGGATGGCGATTTTGCCGTAGCGCAGGCCGCTTAAGTCGGGATTGTCGTTGATGCCGTGCGGATCGACGCCGATGGCGACGGAAATGTCGTGGATTTCGGCGTTGCCGAAGAGTTGGTCGGGGTGGACTTCAAAGCTGTTAAGGACTTTACCGCGCAGGGGCAGGATGGCTTGGGTGGCTTTGTCGCGGGCGAGTTTGGCGGAGCCGCCGGCGGAATCGCCTTCGACGAGGAAGAGTTCGTTTTCGCGGATGTCTTCGCTTTCGCAGTCGGTCAGTTTGCCGGGCAGGACGGCGACGCCGCTGCCTTTTTTCTTTTCGATTTTTTTAACTGAACGCATCCGCGCCTGTGCCTGACGGATGGCGAGTTCGGCGATTTTTTTGCCGAAGTCCACGTTTTGGTTCAGCCACAATTCCAAAGGATCACCCGATACGGCGGCGACGAGTTTCAGCGCGTCGCGGTTGGTCAGTTTGTCTTTGGTCTGACCTTGGAATTGCGGGTCGAGGACACGGGCGGAGAGGACGAAGGCGGTTTTGCTGAACACGTCGTCGCTTTGTACTTTCACACCGCGCGGTAGGAGGTTGTGCAGGTTGATGAAATTGTTGACGGCGTTGAACACGGCTTGTTTCAAGCCTGCTTCGTGCGTGCCGCCCAGCGGGGTGGGGATGAGGTTGACGTAGCTTTCGTTGGCGCACGAGCCTTCTTCCAGCCAGGTCAGGGCAAACGCGGCGCCTTCGCCGATGCTGAAATCGCCGTTGTGGTCGTCTGAAATGTAGTTTTCGCAAGAGAACAGCGGTACGGCTTCTTGCACGTCGGCAATCAGGTCGGTCAGATAGCTTTTCAGACCGTCGGGGTAGTGCCAGGTTTGTGTGTGCGCTTCGTCTTCGCCCTTGACCGGGCGGGTCAGGGAAACGCGCACACCCGGCAGCAGCACGGCTTTGGCGCGCAGCAGGCGTTCGAGTTCGGGGATGCTGTAATTCGGGCTTTCAAAATATTTGCCGTCCGGCCAGACGCGCACTTCGGTGCCGCTGTCTTTGACGGCGCATTTGCCCACTTCCGCCAACGGTTCGACCACGTCGCCACCGGCAAACACGATGCGGTGGATTTTGCCTTCGCGTTTGACGGTTACCTCAAGGCGGGTGGAGAGTGCGTTGGTCACGGATACGCCCACACCGTGCAGGCCGCCTGAAAAGGCATACGCGCTGCCGCCGTCTTTTTTGTTGAACTTGCCGCCCGCGTGCAGACGGGTAAACACGAGTTCGACCACGGGCACGCCTTCGACAGGGTGCAGCCCGACGGGAATGCCGCGTCCGTTGTCGCACACGGAAAGCGAACCGTCGTCGTGGATGCGCACGTCGATTTCAGTGGCGAAACCGCCCAACGCCTCGTCCGCCGCGTTGTCGATGACTTCTTGGCAGATGTGGGTCGGGCTGTCGGTGCGTGTGTACATGCCGGGACGTTCTTTGACCGGCTCCAAGCCTTTGAGGACGGTGATGCTGGATTCGCTGTATTGATTGTTTTTAGCCATAGGAATAATGTAAAGGCCGTCTGAAAGGATGAAAAACAACGCTTTCAGACGGTCTGAAAGCGTTTGGGTTATAGGTTTTCTATTGGATTGCGACGGATAAAGTCTTCATAGCTTTCTATGCCGCGCAAGAAACGGGAGAGTTCGGTCAATGCGTCCAAATACACGCCGCGCTTGAAGTCGATGACTTCGTCAACCGGCGCCCAGTATTGGTGCCAGCGCCAGCCGTCAAATTCAGGATGATGGCAGGCGCGGAGGTTGACGTCGCTATCGCGGCCGACCAAGCGCAAAAGATACCAAATCTGTTTTTGTCCGCGATACGAACCGCGCCATTCACGGCGCACCCAATGGCTGGGTACGTCATAACGCAACCAGTCGCGCGTACGGCCAACGATTTTGATGTGTTGCGGTAACAGGCCGACTTCTTCGTACAATTCGCGGTACATGGCGGTCTCAGGACTTTCGCCCGGCTTGATGCCGCCTTGCGGAAACTGCCATGAGTGTTCGCGTACGCGTTTGCCCCAAAAGACTTCGTTACGTTCGTTAATCAGGATAATACCGACATTGGGGCGATAGCCTTCTCTGTCTAACACGGTGTCGCCCTTCATTAAATTCAATCGTGCAATTTTCCCACAAATTGGGCGGTTTTGACAAATCTTGAGGCCGTCTGAATAAGCCCACAGTTTTTTCCAGACGGCATGAAACCGTTTCTGAAAAAATGTTGTTTATGAATAAAACCATAGCTTCAGGCCGTCTGAAAAATGAAATTTTTTTCCGCTTTAAGGTATTGCATTCAAAAGCTTTTTGCCGTTTAATGCAAACCTTGCTGAATTAAGGGCAAAGGACACATGCTGGCCGCCCCCACAGTTTCCCTTTTGTAAGTGGCATCCGCCACCGCTGCAATATTTTTACCCCCCGAACAAAAGGTCTGAAACCATGAAAAAATCTTTGATGGCGGCGGCAATCGTGAGCCTCGTCTTGACTGCGTGTAGCGGTGGAAAAGAAACCGCCGCAGAATCTTCCGCATCTCAAACTCAAACTTCTTCCTCTCAAACGGATAAACTCAATATCTACAACTGGTCGGATTATGTCGATCCGGCCACGCTGTCTGAGTTTGAAAAAAATACGAATATCAATGTCCGCTACGATTACTACGATAGCAACGAAGCGCTGGAAGCCAAGCTGCTGACCGGCAAGTCGGGTTATGACCTGGTTGCACCTTCTATTGCCAATGTCGGCCGTCAGATTAAAGCCGGTGCGTATCAAAAAATCGACAAATCGCAAATTCCCGATTACGCCAATATTGATCCTGATTTGTTGAAAATGATGGAAACCGTCGATCCGGGCAACGAATATGCTGTGCCTTATTTTTGGGGCATCAATACGCTGGCAATCAACAAACAGCAGGTTCAAAAGGCTTTGGGCACCGATAAGCTGCCTGAAAACGAATGGGATTTGGTGTTCAATCCTGAATACACCCAAAAACTGAAATCCTGCGGCATCAGTTATTTCGACAGCGCCATTGAGCAGATTCCTTTGGCTTTGCATTATTTGGGCAAAGATCCGAACAGCGAAAACCCTGACGATATCAAAGCTGCTGTTGAAATGATGAAAAAAGTGCGTCCCGACATCAAACGCTTTACCTCGTCCGGCTATATCGACGATATGGCTGCCGGCAATCTTTGCGTATCGGTAGGCTACGGCGGCGACCTCAATATTGCCAAAACCCGTGCCAAAGAAGCAGGAAACGGCGTCGAAGTCGAAGTATTGGCGCCGAAAAGCGGCGTTGGTATTTGGGTGGATTCGCTGATGATTCCGCGTGATGCGCAAAATGTGGCCAATGCACACAAATACATCAACCACACGCTCAATCCGGAAACAGCGGCCAAAAACGGCAACTATGTGACTTATGCTCCGGCCAGCCGTCCGGCGCGTGATTTGATGGATGAAAAATACACCTCTGACGAATCTATTTTCCCAAGTAAAGAATTGATGGAAAAAAGCTTCATCGTTTCGCCCAAGTCAACCGATGCGAGCAAACTCAGCGTTCGCTTGTGGCAGGGTTTGAAAGCAGGGCGATAATCAAAATTGAAATTTGAATACTCAGGCCGTCTGAAACAGTTTTTCAGACGGCCTGAGTGTTATAATTGTCAACACTTTTCAAATATCCTATCAGGAGAAACAGCGTTATGAACAATTCAGTCATCACCGTCATCGGTAAAGACCGTGTGGGCATTGTGTACGACGTTTCCAAAATTTTAGCGGAAAACCAAATCAATATTCTCAATATCAGCCAACAGCTAATGGACGATTTTTTTACCATGATTATTTTGGTGGATACTTCAAAATGCACCAAATCGCGTCAAGAGGTTTTGGATTTGTTTGCGGAAGAGAGCAAAAAACTCGCGCTTGATATCCGCATGCAAAACGAAGAAATTTTCCAAGCCATGCACCGTATTTAAGTCGGAGGGAGAGCCATGAGTATTCAATCCGGCGAGATTTTAGAAACCGTCAAAATGGTGGCCGACCAGAATTTTGACGTGCGCACCATTACCATCGGCATTGATTTACACGACTGCATCAGCAGCGATATCAATGTGTTGAACCAAAACATTTACAATAAAATCACTACAGTCGGTAAGGACTTGGTGGCGACGGCAAAATATCTGTCTGCCAAATACGGCGTACCGATTGTGAATCAGCGCATTTCCGTTACGCCGATTGCCCAAATTGCCGCGGCCACCCATGCCGATTCCTATGTCAGCGTAGCGCAAACTTTGGATAAGGCTGCCAAAGCCATCGGTGTGTCCTTTATCGGCGGCTTTTCCGCGCTGGTGCAAAAAGGCATGTCGCCTTCGGATGAGGTGCTGATCCGTTCCATTCCCGAAGCGATGAAAACCACCGATATCGTGTGCAGCTCCATTAATATCGGTAGCACGCGCGCCGGTATCAATATGGATGCGGTCAAGCTGGCAGGCGAAACCATCAAACGCACGGCCGAAATCACACCCGAAGGTTTCGGCTGCGCCAAAATTGTTGTGTTCTGTAATGCAGTGGAAGACAACCCGTTTATGGCAGGCGCGTTTCATGGTTCGGGCGAAGCGGATGCCGTTATCAATGTCGGCGTATCCGGCCCGGGTGTCGTAAAAGCCGCGTTGGAAAATTCAGATGCAACGACATTGACCGAAGTTGCGGAAGTAGTGAAGAAAACGGCTTTCAAAATTACCCGTGTGGGCGAACTCATCGGCCGCGAAGCTTCAAAAATGCTGAATATCCCGTTTGGTATTCTTGATTTGTCATTGGCACCAACTCCTGCCGTCGGCGATTCGGTGGCACGCATTCTTGAAGAAATGGGCTTGAGCGTCTGCGGTACGCACGGCACGACAGCGGCTTTGGCATTGCTGAACGATGCCGTGAAAAAAGGCGGCATGATGGCTTCCAGCGCGGTCGGCGGTTTGAGCGGCGCATTTATCCCTGTTTCCGAAGACGAGGGCATGATTGCGGCTGCTGAAGCCGGTGTACTGACACTGGACAAGCTCGAAGCCATGACAGCCGTCTGCTCCGTTGGTTTGGACATGATTGCCGTCCCCGGCGATACGCCTGCTCATACCATTTCCGGCATCATCGCCGACGAAGCCGCCATCGGCATGATCAACAGCAAAACCACCGCCGTGCGTATTATTCCGGTAACCGGCAAAACCGTTGGCAACAGCGTTGAGTTTGGCGGCCTGTTGGGCCACGCGCCTGTAATGCCGGTCAAAGAAGGCTCATGCGAAGTGTTCGTCAACCGAGGCGGTAGAATCCCGGCTCCGGTTCAATCGATGAAAAACTGATTGGATTGATAAATAAAAGGCCGTCTGAAATTGATTTTCAGACGGCCTTTAATGCTGTTTTTTATCGGCGATGTTGCGGTTGAAAATGTGGTAGTTTTCTTTGGCAAAGCCGATGTTGTAGGGCGCGCTGATGCTGCGGATTAAAACCAAATCGCGGTTGCGCACCAATACGGTGGGATCGATAACGACATCATATTGCCCTGCAATCGAGCGGCCGGTTTCCCGATACGAGCGGCTGCTTTTGGCTTGGACAATATGCACCGCGTCGATATGCGGATTGGCGTCAAACAGGCTGCGGTTGGCCTCGGTGCAGACCACGCCGATGCGGATGTGCGGCGCGGATTTTTTGATTTCGCGAAAGGCAAACGAGCTGACGATGTAGTCGCCGATTTTGCCGTCTTGGCGCAAAAACAGAATGCCGCCGATATTCTCCGGCGCAAGCGGCTTTTCAGACGGCACCGGCGCACGGTCGAGCCACGCCTTGCCCGCACGGATGCGCAGCGTTTGCAGGCGTTTTTTGATGGCTTTGAACAGGGTTTTAGCGGTCATTTTTGGGGTCTTTTGGGTGCGGACGGCCTATTCGTTCCCTCTCCTACTTGCGGGGGAGGGCTAGGGTGGGGGCGTTTGCGGCTTCGGGAACATTACGAGGCGGCGGCAAAGCGTTTCTGTGAAACGCCACCCCCTCCCCAACCCTCCCCCGCGCGAGCGCAGGAGAGGGAGTTGGAAACCGGTCGTTTTCAGTTTTTCAGACGGCCTTTTACCGAATCGTTTTGCTGTAAATATATTGCAGCCCCTTTGTGCCCATAAAGGTTCGCCCCGTATCGGCAAATCCGCAGCTTTGGTACAGGCCGATGGCGGCGCGGTTGGCGTGGTGTACGCCGAACACGATTTCGTCGCAGTCGGGCAATATGCTGCGGATGAGCGGCGCCAATTTATCGTCAGCCAGCGCCGCGCGGGCGCAGCCTTGACCCTGATATGCGGGGTTGACCGACATCGAGCGCAGCAATACGGCGCGGGGGTTGGCGCTGTAAGTAAGGCGGTCGCTGCCTTTATCAAGGATGAAAAATCCGATGGGGCGGTTTTGGCACAAAATGGTTACGGCCAAACAGTCGGGCGCGGCGAACCGGCCGTTTTGCAGCCGCTCTTGGGGCGAAACCGAGTATTGTGCTTGCTCTCCGTGCAGACGGTAGTCCAAATCGGCGGCGTGTGCGGGGTCGTACAGCACAAGGGTAACGGTTTGGGGCATGGCGTGTTTTCCTGTTTGGCGGGCACTTGGCTTGTTTTCAGGCTGCTTTGAGGCCGTCTGAAAGCAAGGTGTCGGATACAAGTATCCGACTTGCGGCTATTGCAATAAAGGCAGTATGTTTGCAGGCTGATTATTTGAACATATTTTTAATAATGCCCATTACGCTGCGGGAAATGGCGTTGGTTACTTGGCGGTTGATTTGGCTGCCGATGGCGTCGGCAACGTTGTAGCCCAAACCTTGGCCGGATTTTTTACGTCCGCCGCTCAAGCCGCCGATCAGTCCGCCGAGGATGCCGGGATCGGCATTGGCAGCTTCTTTTTCTGCGGCTTTTTGCGCTTTTTCCTGTTCTTTGGCGGCATTTGCGGCTTCTTTTTCAGCGGCAGCCTGGCTGTCTGCTTCGGCCAATGCTTCAAAAGCGGAGTAGTTGTCCACCATGTCTTTATAGGTTGGATACAAATCGTCGTTTTGGAACAAACGGTTGCGCTCTTCTGCGGCAAGCGGGGTCAGGGAGGATTGCGGCGGCAGGATGAGGGCGCGTTCTACCGGCTCGGGCATACCTTTTTCATCAAGGAAGGAAACGAGGGCTTCGCCGACGCCGAGTTCGGCAATCGCTTCGGCAACTTTGATGTTTGGGTTGCTGCGGAAGGTTTCGGCAGCGGCTTTGACTGCTTTTTGGTCGCGCGGTGTGAAGGCGCGCAGGGCGTGTTGTACACGATTACCCAGTTGGCCGAGAATGGTATCGGGCAAGTCGAGCGGGTTTTGGGTGACGAAATATACGCCTACGCCTTTGGAACGGATCAGGCGCACGACTTGTTCGATTTGTTCGACCAGCGCATTGGCGGCATTGTCGAACATCAAATGCGCTTCGTCGAAGAACATCACGAATTTAGGTTTGTCCAAATCGCCGACTTCGGGCAGGGCTTCAAACAATTCTGCCAGCATCCACAGCAAAAACGCGCTGTACATACGCGGCGAGCGCATCAGTTTTTCGGAGTTAAGGATGTTGATGATGCCTTTGCCGTTGTCGGTTTGCATCCAGTCTTGCAGGTTGAGGGAAGGTTCGCCGAAGAATTTTTCTGCGCCTTCGTTTTCCAAAGTCAGCAGTTGGCGTTGAATCGCGCCGATACTGGCGGCAGAAACGTTGCCGTATTGTGTGCGGTATTCCGAAGCGTGGTCGGAAACGTGTTTCAACATGCTGCGCAGGTCTTTCAAATCCAGAATGTGCCAGCCTCTGTCATCGGCAACTTTGAACACGAGGTTGAGCAGGCCTTCTTGCGTGTCGTTCAGATTCATTAGGCGGGCCAAAAGCATAGGGCCCATTTCTGAAACGGTGACGCGTACGGGAATACCGGTTTCACCGTAAACATCCCAAAAGCGCACGGGGAAATTTTGCAGCCATTGTTCGCCCAAACCAAACTCGGCAATGCGCTCGCCCACTTTTCCGCTGTTGGCACCGGCTTGCGCGATGCCCGACAAATCGCCTTTGACATCGACCAAGAATACAGGGACGCCTTCGCTGCTGAAGGCTTCCGCCATGCGGCGCAGGGTAACGGTTTTCCCCGTACCGGTCGCACCGGCGATCAAGCCGTGGCGGTTGGCCATTTTACCTTGGATTTCGAGCGTTTTCCCGTCGGCACGCGCAATTTGAAATGTAGTCATGATTATTCCTTAGGATCCGTGATGTGAAACAATTTGTTGTCTTAAAAAACAAGCATTTTAACGTTTGCGGCGAGGGGGTTCAACCAAGCAAAGTTTCAGACGGCCTTAAGTTTTGCAAAGGTTTTTTTGCAGTGATTGGACAAGGTTGAAATCTGCTATAATTCCATCCAATCCGCAACCGTCTGACAAGGCGGTTGTTTTCTTTGTTTTTTGAATATTTTTTACGAAAGCGAAAGTCGGAATGACTGCACAACAAGCCCCTTTGGGCGAAAAAACCATGGCCGTGCTGATGGCGATGTTGGTCGCGCTGATGCCGTTTTCTGTCGATGCCTATCTGCCTGCGATTCCCGAAATGGCGAAGTCGCTGGGTTCGGACATCCACCGTATTGAGCAAAGCCTGAGCTTTTTTATGTTTGGCGTGGCGTTTGGTCAGGTAGTCGGCGGTTCGATTTCGGATATTAAAGGCCGCAAACCTGTCGCCTTGGTGGGCTTGAGCATTTACTTTGCCGCCGTTGTCGGTTTGACGATGGTGAATAATGTCGAGCAGCTGTTGAACTTGCGTGCTTTGCAGGCGTTTGGTGCGGGGATGACCGTGGTGATTTCCGGCGCGATGGTGCGCGATTATTATTCCGGACGCAAAGCCGCGCAGATGTTTGCCTTAATCGGCATCATTCTGATGATTGTGCCGCTGATGGCGCCGATGATTGGTGCCGGCTTGCAGAATTTGGGCGGTTGGCGCATGATTTTCGGCTTTCTGGCCTGCTATTCGCTGCTGCTTTGGGGGTTGATGTGGTATTTCCTGCCCAAGCCGCACCAAAAAGGCAAAATCAGCATGGACGTGTTCGGCGTGGTGGCAGACAGGTTTAAACGCGTTTTGAAAACGCGAGCTGCGATGGGCTATTTGTTTTTCCAAGCTTTCAGTTTTGGTTCGATGTTTGCCTTTTTGACCGAATCATCGTTTGTGTACCAACATCTGTATCATGTTTCACCAAACCAATACGCTTGGATATTTGCGCTCAATATCATTACCATGATGTCGTTTAACCGCGTTACCGCATGGCGTTTGAAAACCGGTACGCATCCGCAAAACATCCTCAAATGGGGCATTATCGTCCAATTCGCCGCCAATCTGTTGATGACGGTTTTGGTGTTGTCACTGTCTCTGCCGCCTTTGTGGGCTTTAGTGCCATGTGTGATGTTTTCAGTCGGTACGCAAGGTTTGGTCGGTGCGAACACTCAGGCCTGCTTTATGAGCTATTTCAGCGCAGAGGGTGGCAGCGCAAATGCCGTTTTAGGCGTGTTCCAATCTCTCATCGGCGCATCGGTCGGCATGGCAACGACTTGGCTGCATAATGGTTCCGCCTTGGTAATGGCCGGTATGATGTTGAGCTCGACCGTATGCGGTATCGTACTGTTGTGGATTTGCTCGCATCAGGCTTGGGTAGAAAACGATAAAAAAGAATATGTTTAACCTTCAGGCCGTCTGAAAACGGTTTCAGACGGCCTCAACTCTATATTGAAGAAATTAACCATGAGTACCAGCAAACAACGCCCCATCGGCGTATTCGATTCCGGCGTCGGCGGCTTGACCAACGTCCGCGCCCTGATGGAACGCCTGCCAATGGAAAACATCATCTATTTCGGCGATACCGCACGCGTTCCCTACGGCACCAAATCCCGTGCCACCATTGAAACCTTCGCCATGCAGATTGTCGATTTCCTGCTGGAAAACGATGTCAAAGCACTCGTCATCGCGTGCAATACCATCGCCGCGGTTGCCGGACAAAAAATCCGCCAAAAAGCAGGCAATATGCCCGTATTGGACGTCATCTCCGCCGGTGCGGAAGCCGCTTTGCAAACCACCAAAAACAACCGAATCGGCATTATCGCAACCAACACTACCGTCAACAGCAATGCCTACGCACGCGCCATCCATTCAAAAAACAACGACACGCTGGTGCGCACACAAGCCGCGCCCCTGCTTGTGCCATTGGTTGAAGAGGGCTGGCTCGATCACGAAGTCACCCGCCTGACCGTACGCGAATACCTGAAGCCGCTCTTGGCCGACGACATCGATACGCTGGTGTTGGGTTGTACCCACTTCCCACTGCTCAAACCGCTTATCGGCCGTGAAGCACAAAACGTCACCTTGGTCGATTCCGCCATCACCACCGCCGAAGCCACCGCCAAAGCCTTAGCGCAAGCAGGTTTGCTGAATACAGAAAACGACAATCCGGATTACCGCTTCTACGTCAGCGATATCCCACTGCGCTTCCGCACCATCGGCGAACGCTTCTTGGGTAGAAGTATGGAACAGATTGAGATGGTAACGTTGGGTTGACTGGAAATATTAAAGGCCGTCTGAAAGGTAAGAACAAGGTTAAAGTCGGCGAAATTCACAATGAAGAAGACGCGATTAAAGAAATCGCTAAACTGGAAAAAGCCATGCAGCAGGCTGCTAGAGATTTACAGTTTGAAGAAGCGGCTGTGTTGCGGGATAAGATTCGGAGGATTAAGGAGAATCTACTTTTTGGAGCTGAATAAAATGAATAAGAAATTACTACAAAATGCTATTAATTCCATTGAAATTGGTATTGAAGATTATGAACTAAGCCAACAAGATGAACGTAGGATTATTTCTTGTGTAAGAAATGTTTTTGCGGGAATTTTGCTGTTATTTAAGTATAAGTTAGTTGAACTAAGTCCAGATAATTCGGATGAAGTGTTAATTAAACAACAGATTTTATGGGTCGTGGAAAATGGCAATATTGTTGCAAAGGGTAATGGTAAGAAAACAGTTGATGTTCAATCTATTAAAGATAGATTTAAATCATTAAATATCTCTGTAGATTGGAGTAATTTAGATAAAATAAACAATTATCGCAATAAAATTGAACATTATTATGATGAATTATCTATTAGTTCCGTACAAGAAATGATTGCAGTATCTTTTCCTATTATTAATAATTTCATTAGAAATAATTTAGATTATGATCCTGAAGAGTTATTCAGTAAAGATACATGGGAAAGGCTATTATCAATTAAAAGTGTCTATGATAATGAAAAAAACTCATGTCTTGATAATTTGAGAAGGCTAGATTTCTATCATAAAGAAATTTATGAAACAATTTCAGATCATAAATGCTCTAAATGTGGTTATGGTTTAATTACAGTAGATGATGAAGATGATGGCAAAAGCTATGATGCTAGCTGTCAAATTTATAGGTGCAAATCATGTAATAAAACATGGGATTATGAAGATTTAGTTAGAGAGTGTTTATATGAAAAGTATAAAGATGAATGGTGGGAATGTCGGAGATATGGTGGAGAAGAGCCTGTTGTAACATGTCCTTTTTGTGAAGGACAATATGATTATATTGAAAATATTTGTTATTCATGCGGTAATAAGGCAGATGGAATCTGCCAAAATTGTGGTAGTAATATTCCCGCTTCAGAACTAATGTTTTATCCACTTTGTGGATACTGTGATTATGTTTTTGAAAAATTGCGTGAGGAATAAAACAAGCAAGCTATAGCCTGAGACCTTTGCAAAACTCCCTAAAATCCCCTAAATGTCTTAGTAGGAATTTAGGGGATTTTAGGGAGTTTTGCAAAGATCTCAGGCCGTCTGAAAACCTGATTTAGCAAGCCGTAGCCTGCATCTCCACCAACCGCGTGCGTGGCTGTGCCACACACCTTACCTGCGGCGGCACAAACTTTAAAACCGAGGTGTAGGGTGTGTGCGGTACGCACGCACGCGTTGTCTGTCGTTCTCACCACTGTTTCAAACTTTCAGAAGACCTCAAACGTCGTCTGGAAACTTTTAGAATAAAGGCCGTCTGAAATCCAGTTTTCAGACGGCCTTTTTACTTCCCTAATATTTTATCTGCCCGACTGTTCCCACACGTTTCGCAGGTAGGCGTAGGTCAGCTCGGCGGTGCCGGACACCAGCGCGATGTCGCTGCCCAAGTCTTCGGCTTTGCCCACGCCGATGGGCAAGGCGCCGGCGGCTTTGATGGCGGCGACGCCGGCGGCGGCGTCTTCGATGCCGATGCATTGGCGGATGTCCGCGCCTACGCCCTCGGCTGCTGCGAGGAAGATGTCGGGGGCGGGTTTGGAATGCGCGACGGCGGCAGGGTCGGCGACGGCGTCGAAGAAGTGGGTCAGCCCCATGCGTTCCAGCAGGAACGGGCCGTTTTTACTGGCAGACGCGAGGGCGATTTTTTTGCCGTTTGCTTTCAATGCTTCCAGCAGCGGCAAAATGCCGGGGTACACGTCTTCGGGTTTGACTGCCTGAATCATCTCCAAGTAGTTGTCGTTTTTGCGGCGGGTCAGTTCGGCGAACTCGGCTTCGCTGACGGTTTTGCCGCCGTGCGCGAGGATGCGTTTGAGCGAATCGTCGCGCGACACGCCTTTGAGCTGCTCGTTAAACTTGCGGTCGATGCTGATGCCCAGTTCTTCGGCAAGCTTTTTCCATGCGCGGTAGTGGTATTCGGCGGTATCGGTGATGACGCCGTCGAGGTCAAATAGGACTGCGGTGAAAGTCATTTTGTGCCCTCCTTATTTTTCCAATGCGACGGCGTGGCTGCCGTTGAGCGTGATGTCTTTGCCGTACACCTGCAAATCGAGCGGTTCGCCTTTGAGCAGGGTGAAGACGACGTTTTCTTTACCGACGGCGACTTTAATCAGACGGCCTCGGTAGTTGATGTGGAAGGCGTAGCCTGTCCACTCACTCGGCAGGAACGGTGCGAAGCTGAGTTTGCCGCCCCAGGTTTTCATTTGGGCGAAACCTTGGACGATGGCGAGCCACGAGCCGGTCATGGAGGTGATGTGCAGACCGTCTTCGGTGTCGTTGTTGTAGTTGTCCAAGTCCAGGCGGGCGGTGCGCTGGTACATTTCCACGGCTTTTTCTTCTTTGCCCAGTTCGGCGGCAAGGATGGCGTGAATACAAGGCGACAGCGAGCTTTCGTGCACGGTCATCGGTTCGTAGAAGTCGAAGTTGCGGCGTTTTTCGTCGATATTGAAACGGTCGCCGAAGAAGTAGATGCCTTGCAATACGTCCGCCTGTTTGATGAAGGGCGAACGCAGGATTTTGTCCCACGACCATTTTTGGTTGAGCGGCAAATCGTCGGGCGAAAGCGCGGACACGGGGCGGATGTCTTTGTCGAGGAAGCCGTCGTGCTGCACGAATACGCCGAGTTCTTTGTCATGCGGACGGTACATATTCGCGCTGATGTCCGCCCATTTTTCCAACTCGGCGGCGCTCACGTTCAAATCCGGACGCGGATATTTCGCCAAGGCTTCGCGAGTGTAGTCCAATACCCATGCAGCGAGGGTGTTGGTGTACCAGTTGTTGTTGATGTTGTTTTCGTATTCGTTCGGGCCGGTCACGCCGTGAATCATGTATTTGCCGTTGCGTTTGGAGAAGTGGACGCGGTCCGCCCAGAAGCGGGACACTTCGACCAAGACTTCCAAGCCTTCTTTGGCAAGATAGCTTTCGTCGCCGGTGTAGTTGGTGTAGTTGTAGATGGCGTAAGGAATCGCGCCGTTGCGGTGGATTTCCTCGAAGGTGATTTCCCATTCGTTGTGGCATTCGATGCCCGTAAACGTCACCATCGGATAGAGTGCGCCCGCCAAGCCCTGTTCGCGCGCGTTGTGCTGCGCCTGCGGCAGTTGGTTGCGGCGGTATTGCAGCAGGTTGCGGGTAACTTCGGGTTCTGCCAGTGCAAGGTAAAGCGGCACGGCGTAGGCTTCGGTGTCCCAATAGGTTGCGCCGCCGTATTTTTCGCCGGTAAAGCCTTTGGGGCCGATGTTCAGGCGCGCGTCTTCGCCGTAGTAGGTGGAGAACAGTTGGAACAGGTTGAAGCGGATGCCCTGCTGCGCTTCATCGCTGCCTTCGATGACCACGTCGGCGATTTCCCAACGGTGCAGCCAGCCTGCTTTGTGCGCGTTCAGCAAGGTTTCAAACGCAACGCCTGCGATTTTTTCCGACAAGGCGCGACCTGCGGCTTTCACTGCTTCCAAGCCTTGATAATCGCGGCTGGTGGTAACAATCACGCGTTTTTCAAAGGTTTCGGGCGTGCTGCCGACTTCGGCTTCAAAAGAATTAGAAACTTGCCAGTCGGTTTGGCTGCCGCCGAGGGCTTTGAAGCTGCCGGCGAAGGTTTGCTCAGCGTTGACGATGAATTGTTCCACGCCGAAGGGATTGGCGACGGTTTGGGTGGCAATGTAGGAGCGGTCGTCTGAAACGCCTTTGTCCAATACCTGCCAGAATTTTTCTTCGTAGTTGGAGTCTTCGTTTTTCACATCGGCGTCGATGATGGAATCGATGCGGACTTGGTGGGTTTTGCCGTCAACGGATACGGCTTCCCAGCGGATGAGAGCCAGCTCTTTTTGCGCGACGGACAGGAATTTGCACACATCGAAACGCACACCGAATACGGTGAACGAGCGGCGCAACACGCCGTGCTGCATATCGAGTTCGACGGAGAAGTCGGCAACGTCGTTTTTCGCCAAGTCCACTTCCTGCCCGTCGACAAAGATTTTGACTTTGCTGAAATTGAGCGCGTTGATGGCTTTGCCGAAATATTTTGGATAGCCGTTTTTCCACCAGCCGACACGGGTTTTGTCGGGGAACCACACGCCGGCGATGTAGGTGCCCAAGTGGCTGTCGGCGGAGTAGGTTTCTTCAAAGTTGCCGCGCATGCCCATATAGCCGTTGCCCAAACTGGTCAGGCTCTCTTGCAGCCGTTTGTGTTCTTTTTCCAGTTTTGCCGAACGCAGCGTCCAAGGGCTGATTTCCATGATTCTTGTATACATTTATGAAGCTCCTGTTATTAAAATTGTAAGTTCGGCAAAGGTTTCAGACGGCCTTTGCCGATGGTATTGATGGATTATTCGCCGTGGGTCTCTTTAATCAGACATACTGAGAAGGCTCCCAGTAGCAAGACTGCGCCTGCAACCAAGAACATGGTTGCCTGATGGCTGCCCAGCATAGGGAAGAGGATAAAGCTCAGCAGGGAGGCGACGATTTGAGGCATACAGATAGAGCCGTTAAACAGACCCAAATAAGTACCCATGTGTTTGCCGGAGAGGGCATTGGTTACAATCGTCAAAGGATAGGTAATGATGCCTGCCCACGCGATGCCGATTAAGGTATAAGACAACACCAACGCGTATTGATTGCTGATGAAGAAAACGGAGAAGAAACCGAGTGCACCCAAAGCCAAGCAACCGAAATAACCGGCTTTATGGTATTTATTCGGTACTTTTGCCAGAATAAACGAGCAGATAACGGCAGCAATGGATTGTACCGCCGCCAAAACGCCGTACCAGTTGCCTGCTTCTTGGTAGCCTACGGAGGAGGCATCAGTTGTCTGCCAAACGTTTTCTGCAATCGCGCCTGCTGAGTAAGTCCACATATATTGGAAGGCGAACCAGCAGAAGAATTGCACCAAAGTCACCGTCCAAAACGCTTTAGGTGCGGTTTTTAAGAGTTCGAACCAGTTGGCTTTTTCCTGATTCGCAGCCACGTCGATGCCGTGGTAGCGGGCGTAGGTTTCCGGATCATACTCTTTGACTTTGAAGATGGTGAACGCACTGGTAATAATCAGCAACGCTGCGCCCACATAGAATGCTACGACCACGGTCTGCGGCACGACGCCTTTTTCGGCCGTGTTCGCCAAACCGATATACGCAAACACAAACGGCAGAATCGCCGCCACAACCGCGCCCGTATTCGCTAAGAAACTTTGAATCCCGTAGGCGTAGCTTTTCTGCTCCTCGTTGACCATGTCGCCGACCATCATTTTAAACGGCTGCATTGCCATATTGGAGGATACGTCCAACAGCGCAATCATCAGCGCGCCAAACGACAAAGCCGCCAAAGAAGCGTAGCCAAAACCGAAGCTGCCCGAGTTCGGCATCAGAATCATGACGATAACCGCAATCAGCGTACCGTAAAGCAGATAGGGCAGACGGCGGCCACCCAGGCGCGGCATCCAAGTGCGGTCTGAGTAATGGCCGACAATCGGCTGCACCAGCATCCCCGCCAACGGCGGCAGAATGAAAAACCAGCCCAAATTATGCGGGTCAGCGCCTAAAGTTTGAAAAATTCGGCTCATTTGTGAGCTTTGCAGGGTAAAGGCCGTCTGAACGCCGAGATAGCCGAAGCTCAGCATCCAAATCGTACTTTTTGCCAGTGACGGCAAACCTTGTTTTGCTGTTTTTTGCGTATTTTCCGACATGAGGTAAATCCTTTTTTTAAAAAGTATTTTTATTGAGAAATCTGAAAGGTTCCTTGGTGTGGTGTTCTCTGTCGTTATTGTTTGTGTGCGTACTTTCAAGGATATAGGTGCATTTTATGAAGCGCGCCGGATATTGGCAATGCCAGTTCAAGGATAAACTGGCTTAAATCAAATTTTTTGCGGTTTGGCATTGATACCGTCGGGCAATGAGGGTATCGGTTCGGCGCGGTGTATATTTTGATCTTATTTCTATTTTCAGACGGCATTTGAACAAGCAAGTATTTGGGCAATAGGTTAAAATGGGCCGTCTGAAATTTGTTTGATGAAAACGAGAAAACTATGTCCCAACAATACGTCTATTCTATGCTGCGCGTGAGCAAAGTTGTGCCGCCGCAAAAAACCATTATTAAAGACATTTCCCTTTCATTTTTCCCCGGCGCGAAAATCGGCCTGCTCGGTTTGAACGGCGCGGGCAAGTCCACTGTGCTGCGGATTATGGCTGGTGTGGATAAGGAATTTGAGGGCGAAGCCGTGCCGATGGGTGGCATCAAAATCGGCTATCTGCCGCAAGAGCCGGAGCTTGATCCTGAAAAAACCGTGCGTGAGGAAGTGGAAAGCGGTTTGGGCGAAGTGGCTGCCGCGCAGAAACGTTTGGAAGAAGTGTATGCCGAGTATGCCAATCCCGACGCAGATTTTGACGCGCTGGCGGAAGAACAGGGACGCTTGGAAGCGATTATTGCGGCAGGTTCGTCCACGGGTGGCGGTGCGGAGCACGAATTGGAAATTGCTGCCGACGCGTTGCGCCTGCCTGATTGGGATGCCAAAATCGGCAATTTGTCCGGCGGTGAAAAACGCCGTGTGGCTTTGTGCAAACTCTTGTTGAGCAAGCCCGATATGCTTTTGTTGGATGAGCCGACCAACCACTTGGACGCAGAATCTGTCGAATGGTTGGAGCAATTCTTGGTCCGCTTCCCCGGTACAGTCGTTGCTGTAACACACGACCGCTACTTCTTGGACAACGCCGCCGAATGGATTTTGGAACTCGACCGCGGACACGGTATTCCGTGGAAAGGCAATTACTCGTCTTGGCTGGAGCAGAAAGAAAAACGCTTGGAAAACGAGGCGAAGTCTGAAGCTGCACGCGTGAAGGCGATGAAGCAGGAATTGGAATGGGTGCGCCAAAACGCCAAAGGCCGCCAAGCCAAGTCTAAAGCACGTTTGGCTCGTTTTGAAGAAATGAGCAACTACGAATACCAAAAACGCAACGAAACTCAGGAAATCTTTATCCCTGTTGCCGAGCGTTTGGGTAACGAAGTGATTGAATTTGTGAACGTTTCCAAATCGTTCGGCGACAAAGTGCTGATTGACGATTTGAGCTTCAAAGTACCTGCGGGCGCGATTGTCGGCATCATCGGCCCGAACGGCGCGGGTAAATCTACGTTGTTTAAAATGATTTCGGGCAAAGAGCAGCCTGATTCCGGCGAAGTGAAAATCGGCCAAACCGTGAAGATGAGCCTGATTGACCAAAGCCGCGAAGGTTTGCAAAACGATAAAACCGTGTTCGACAACATCGCCGAAGGCCGCGATATTTTGCAGGTTGGTCAATTTGAAATTCCTGCCCGCCAATATTTGGGACGCTTTAACTTCAAAGGCAGCGACCAAAGCAAAATCGCAGGTCAATTGTCGGGCGGCGAACGCGGCCGTCTGCACTTGGCAAAAACCTTGTTGAGCGGCGGCAATGTATTGCTGTTGGACGAACCGTCCAACGACCTCGACGTGGAAACCCTGCGCGCGTTGGAGGACGCATTGCTGGAATTTGCCGGCAGCGTGATGGTGATTTCTCACGACCGTTGGTTCCTCGACCGTATCGCTACGCATATTTTGGCTTGTGAAGGTGACTCTAAATGGGTGTTCTTCGACGGCAACTATCAGGAATATGAAGCCGACAAGAAACGCCGTTTGGGCGAAGAGGGCGCAAAACCGAAACGTATCCGTTACAAACCGGTAACACGTTAATTAGGTTTGAACCAAAAGGCCGTCTGAAACTTTTAATGTTTCAGACGGCCTTTTATTTTTGATGTTTATGATTGTTTTCTTAATTGCGGATGGTTTTCCAATGTATCAATGATGATTTCAATCATGCGTGGGGCAGTTTGCGCCAAATCGAAGCCTTGACCTGAAGAAAGCCAGCGCCAAATCAAGCCGTCTAATGAAGACTTGATGAATATGACTGCCATATCGATATCCAAATTATCCGCCAACGCTTTTTGTTGTACCGCATCAGTCAGGACAGCAACGATTTTTTCACGCCATAGTGATTGGTGTTTTTTAGCGATGGCAATAACCGCCTCGTTTTGCTCGGTGTGTTCGCATTTTAAAAACAAAATGCTGTGGAATTTATAGTGAAGCTCATTGTGTTGCAGGCGCTCGAAGAAACGGGTCAGAGTTAGTCGGAAGCTTGACCAAGCCTGTTCGTTATTGTTGTTCGAGTCTTCTTTTATGCAGCTTTCGATGTCGTCGCAAATCCGTTGGAACAAGGCGTCAAACAAATCTTCTTTGTTTTTGAAATGCCAATACAGCGCGCCGCGCGTTACGCCTGCGGCTTGGGCAATTTCGTTAAGCGAGGTGCGGGCAATGCCTTTCTGATAAAACGTATCCGATGCGGCAAGCATGAGATATTCTTTGGTTTTTAAGGCTTCGGTTTTGGTTCTTCTCATAGTTGTTTTGTAGGAAATGTAAATTTATGGTTTGGATTATAAAAAATTACTTCTGAACATGCAAGAATGTATGTATAATTTAATTCAATACTTGATAGTGTTTCTCAACACTATATAATCAGCCTGTTTTTCATAAAAGCAGGCAATTTCTGTTTGCGAAATATGAGATTAAAGTAATCAATTTTTAATTAGTCAAACCCTTATTTATCATAGAGATAGGAAAATTATGGCTCTTTATGCTTCTAAAATGATGCGTGTCGCGGCAATTGCAGCAGCTACTGCGTTGGCACTTTCCGCTTGCGGCAAAGGCGATGAAAAAGCAGCCGGCCAACAGGCGCAAGGCAGTCAGCAACAGCAAAAACAACCTGCGCCTGAAGTGCGCGTGGTCACTGTGCATCCAGAAACCGTTGCATTGACAACTGAGTTGCCGGGCCGTCTGGAATCATTGCGTACTGCCGAAGTTCGCGCCCAAGTTGGCGGTATTTTGCAAAAACGCTTGTTCCAAGAGGGCAGCTATGTGCAAGCCGGTCAGCCTTTGTACCAAATCGACAGCTCGACTTATGAAGCAAACTTAGAAAGCGCACACGCCCAGTTGGCGAGTGCGCAAGCTACTTTGGCCAAAGCGAATGCCGACCTGGCCCGCTACAAACCGCTGGTTGCTGCCGATGCCATCAGCCAACAAGAATATGATGCGGCCGTAACGGCCAAGCGTTCAGCAGAGGCAGGCGTCAAATCCGCTCAAGCAGCCATCAAATCTGCCGGTATCAGTCTGAACCGTTCCCGCATTACTGCGCCGATTTCCGGCTTTATCGGTCAATCTAAAGTTTCTGAAGGTACGCTGCTGAATTCCGGCGATACCACCGTTTTAGCCACCATCCAACAAACCAATCCGATGTATGTCAACGTTACCCAATCTGCGAGTGAGGTCATGAAACTGCGTCAACAGGTTGCCGAAGGCAAATTGTTGGCGGCAAACGGCGCGATTGCAGTGGATATCAAATTTGACGACGGTACGGTTTACCCTGAAAAAGGCCGTCTGCTGTTTGCAGATCCGACTGTTAACGAAACGACCGGTCAAATTACCTTGCGCGCCGCCATTCCTAATGACAGAAATATCTTGATGCCGGGCTTGTATGTGCGCGTGTTGATGGAACAAGTTGCAGTGGATAATGCATTTGTAGTGCCGCAACAAGCAGTTACCCGCGGTTCGCAAGATACGGTGATGGTGGTGAATGACAAGAGCGAAATGGAAGCGCGTGTCGTGACCATTGCCCAACAGCAAGGTAGCAATTGGGTGATTACAGACGGCCTGAAAGACGGCGACAAAGTGATTGTTGAAGGCATCAGCATTGCCGCTATGTCGGGTGCTAAACAGGTAACGCCGAAAGAATGGACGCCGCCTGCAAGTGCTGCGGCAGCAGCACCGGCAGTTTCAGATGGCCAGGCTGCATCCGAGGCCAAGCCTGAAGCTAAAGCTGCATCTGAAGCTAAATAAGGAACGCGTGAATGTCTAAGTTTTTTATTGACCGCCCCATTTTTGCATGGGTTATTGCGATTTTTATCATCGCAGCGGGTATTTTCGGCATTCAAAAACTGCCGATTTCCCAATATCCGTCCGTTGCTGCACCGACCATTACTTTGCGCGCTACTTATCCGGGCGCTTCTGCTCAGGTAATGGAAGACAGCGTACTGGCCGTTATCGAACGTAATATGTACGGTGTGGAAGGTTTGGACTATATGACGACTTCTGCCAATTCCAGCGGCAGCGGCAGCGTCAGTCTGACGTTTACACCGGAAACCAATGAAGATTTGGCGCAGGTAGACGTGCAGAACAAATTGTCGGAAGTGTTGTCCACATTGCCCTCTACCGTACAGCAATATGGTGTAACCGTATCTAAAGCGCGTTCCAACTTCTTGCAAGTGGTCATGCTTTCTTCTGAAAAGCAATCCATTGAGGAAATGAACGATTACGCCCAGCGCAATATCATTCCTGAACTGCAGCGTATCGACGGGGTAGGGCAGGTACAATTGTTTGGTGCGCAACGCGCCATGCGTATTTGGGTTGACCCGAAAAAACTGCAAAACTACAACCTGTCTTTTGCAACGGTAACCAATGCGCTTGCGACACAAAATATTCAAATTTCAGCGGGCTCTATCGGTTCTTTGCCGGCGGCTGCAGGTCAGACTATTTCAGCAACTGTGACGGCGCAAGGTCAGCTGAGCACTGCTGAAGAGTTTGGCAACATCATTTTGGTATCCAATATCGATGGTTCTAATGTCTATCTGAAAGACGTTGCCAAAGTCAGCTTGGGTATGCAGGATTATTCTTCTTCCACCCGTTTGAACGGCGTCAACACTACCGGTATGGCAGTGATGCTGTCTAACAGCGGTAACGCTTTGGCAACGGCGACTGCCGTGAAAGAAAAAATGGCGGTTTTGCAGAAGTATTTTCCAGACGGCATGAGCTGGAAAGTTCCCTACGATACTTCCAAATTTGTGGAAATTTCGATTGAGAAAGTAATCCATACACTTTTGGAAGCCATCGTATTGGTATTCTTGGTGATGTATCTCTTCCTGCAAAACATCCGCTATACGCTGATTCCGACTATTGTTGTGCCGATTTCCCTGTTGGGCGGTTTTGCCTTTATCTCATACATGGGTATGTCGATTAACGTATTGACCATGTTTGCGATGGTATTAGTAATCGGTATTGTGGTCGATGACGCGATTGTGGTCGTTGAAAACGTTGAGCGTATTATGGCGAGCGAAGGTCTGTCGCCTAAGGCTGCAACCAAAAAAGCGATGGGTCAGATTTCCGGCGCGGTTATCGGTATCACTGCCGTTTTGATGTCCGTATTTGTGCCGCTGGCAATGTTTAGCGGTGCAACCGGTAACATTTACAAACAGTTTGCCTTGACCATGGCGGCATCGATCGGCTTCTCCGCATTCCTTGCCTTGACGCTGACTCCGGCATTGTGTGCCACCATGCTCAAACCGATTCAGAAGGGTCATCACGAAGAGAAAAAAGGTTTCTTCGGTTGGTTTAACAAGAAATTCGACAGCTGGACACACGGCTACGAAGGCTGGGTTGCCAAAGTCTTGCGCAAGACTTTACGCATGATGCTTGTTTATATTGGCTTGACTGTTGTGGGCGTATTCTTGTTTATGCGTCTGCCGACTTCCTTCTTGCCGACTGAAGACCAAGGTAACTTGATGTTGAGCGTACAGCTGCCTGCCGGTGCGACCAAAGAACGTACCGATGCAACTTTGGCTCAAATCACTCAACTGGCGAAATCTGTACCTGAGATCGAGAACATTATTACCGTTTCCGGCTTTAGTTTTAGCGGTTCAGGTCAAAACATGGCTTTGGGCTTTGTCATTCTGAAAGACTGGAGCGAACGTACTGCTCCGGGCAGCGATGCGACTTCTATTTCCGGTAAGTTGACCGGCATGATGATGGGGACGCTGAAAGACGGTTTCGGTTTGGCGATTGTGCCTCCTGCCATTATGGAATTGGGTACAGGCTCCGGCTTGACGATTTACCTGCAAGACCGTAACAACAGCGGCCATGCTGCATTGTTGGCCAAGCGTAATGAGTTGATTGACAAAATGCGCAAAAGCGGTTTGTTTAACCCAAGTACCGTCCGTGCGAGCGGTTTAGAAGATGCGCCGCAGTTGAAAATCGACATCAACCGTTCCGCAGCAGCCGCACAAGGTATTTCGTTCTCTGATATCCGTACTGCTTTGGCTTCTTCTTTGGGTTCCTCTTATGTAAACGACTTCCCGAATCAAGGCCGTCTGCAACGCGTAATGGTACAAGCTGATGCGAGTGCCCGTATGCAGCCTGCCGATATTCTGAACCTGACTGTACCGAACAAATCCGGCGTTGCCGTACCGCTTTCTACCATTGCTACTGTTTCTTGGGAAAACGGTATGGAACAAAGCGTCCGCTTCAATGGTTATCCGGCAATGGAGCTTTCCGGCTCGCCTGTTAATGGCGTATCTTCCGGTCAAGCCATGGCTGCGGTACAGCAAATGGTTGATGAAATGGGCGGCGGTTACAGTCTGGAATGGGGCGGTCAGTCTCGTGAAGAGGCTAAAGGCGGCTCTCAAACTGTCGTGTTGTACGCATTGGCTGCTGCCGCTGTATTCTTAGTATTGGCTGCTTTATACGAAAGCTGGTCTATCCCGTTGGCGGTTATCCTTGTGATTCCGTTGGGCTTGATTGGCGCGGCATTGGGCGTGACCGGCCGTAACATGTTTGAGGCACTGCTGGGCAGTATCCCGGCATACGCCAACGATATCTACTTCCAAGTCGGTTTCGTTACGGTGATGGGCTTGAGTGCGAAAAATGCGATTTTGATTATCGAATTTGCCAAAGACCTGCAAGCGCAAGGCAAGAGTGCGCTTGAAGCTGCGCTTGCAGCCGCACACCTGCGTTTCCGTCCGATTATCATGACTTCGTTCGCCTTCATCTTGGGCGTGGTACCGCTCTATGTTGCCAGCGGTGCCAGCTCCGCCAGCCAACGTGCGATTGGTACGACCGTGTTCTGGGGTATGTTGATCGGTACGATTCTGTCTGTGTTCCTTGTGCCTTTGTTCTATGTGGTTGTTCGCAAATTCTTTAAAGAAACCGCACACGAGCATGAGATGGCCGCCAAACACGCCGCTGAAGCCGGCATGATTGAAGACGGTAAACACGATTCAGACAAGCACTAAAGCAAAGGCCGTCTGAAAATTTTCAGACGGCCTCAAAATGCTAAAGGATTCTAAAATGAAGAAGATTACATTCAAACCTGTACTGACCGCCATTGCCGCCGCCGTGGCTTTGTCGGCCTGTACCATGATACCGAAATATGAGCAGCCCCAAGTTGCCGTAGCCGATACGTTTAAATACGACACTGTTGACGACGGTATCCGCGCCGCTGAATTGGGTTGGCAAGACTACTTTGCCGATCCGCGCCTGCACCGCTTGATCGACATTGCGTTGGAACGCAATACCGATTTGCGCACCGCCGCGCTGAATGCCGAAATCTACCGCAAGCAGCACATGATTGCGCGCAACAACCTGCTGCCGACCGTTAACGCTAGCGGTACAGGTTCGCGTCAAGGCAGCTTGAGCGGCGGCAACGTCAGCAGCCAATACAGCGTTGGTTTGGGCATAACCTCTTATGAACTCGACCTCTTCGGCCGAGTCCGCAGCACCAACGAAGCCGCTTTGCAAGGTTATTTTAATGTAGCCGCCAACCGCGATGCCGCACATCTGGCCTTGATTTCTACCGTGGCCAAAGCCTACTTTAACGAACGCTACGCTGAAGAAACCATGGCATTGGCACAACGTGTGTTGCAAACCCGTGAGGCGACTTACAAGCTCTCACAATTGCGCCATAAAGCCGGTGTGATTTCCGCCGTTGATTTACGCCAACAGGAAGCGTTGATTGAATCGGCCAAAGCCGATTACGCATCCGCAGTGAAAAACCGCGAGCAAGCGCGCAATTCATTGGCTATGTTGATTAACCAACCTTTGCCCGAAGACTTGCCTGCCGGTTTGCCTTTGAGTAAACAGTTCAAAATCACCAAACTGCCTGCCGGTTTGAGTTCGGACGTATTGCTCAACCGCCCGGATATCCGCGCGGCCGAATACTCGCTCAAACAAGCCAATGCCAATATCGGCGCGGCACGTGCGGCCTTCTTCCCGCGCATCAGCCTGACCGGTTCGGTCGGTACGGCTTCCGGCGAGTTGAGCGGCCTGTTTAAGAGCGGTACAGGTGTTTGGGCGTTTGCACCGTCCATCACGCTGCCTATCTTTGACTGGGGTACAAACAAAGCCAATCTTGACGTAGCCAAACTGCGCCAACAAGCACAAATCGTTGCTTATGAAGCCGCCGTTCAATCCGCATTTAAAGACGTTTCCAATGCGTTGGTTGCACGCGAACAGCTGGATAAAAGCTATGACGCTTTGAGCAAACAAAGCCGCGCCTACAACGACAGCCTGCGCCTCATCAGCCTGCGCTACAAACATGGCGTATCCAGCGCATTGGATTTGCTGGATGCCGAGCGCAGCAGTTACAGCGCAGAAACTGCTCTTTTGGCCAATCAGCTGACCCGTTTGGAAAACCTTGCCGACTTGTATAAAGCACTTGGCGGCGGTTTGAAACGCGAAACCAAAGCTGCTGAATAAGTATTTGCCTGCTAAGATTAAAAGGCCGTCTGAAACATTTGGATTTCAGACGGCCTTTTTGTTATGCGGTAATTCTAAGCTTTTAATTTTTCGCTTAAAGTGGCGACATAGGCTGCGCGTTCGTTACGGCTGGCTTCTGGCTGGTGTGTGTTGAGCGAAGACCATTTGCGGTTGCTGCGCGCTTTGTTGAGTTCGCTTGGCAATTTGGCCGCATTCCAGGGCGCTTTGCGTTCTTTTAGCTCGATGTGTGATTGAGCCGCATGGCCGCGCGTTTGCAAGACGTGCAACAAATCCAGTGCGCGTGCGGCAAGTAGGGTAAGGGTTTCCGGATCGGTATGCAGGGTTTGTCGGCCGTTGATTTTGTCGGTGATGTCTTGGGCATTGGGCAAAATACCGCCCAATAGTCCGCCAATGGCTGTACCCAAACCAAGTGATCCGCCAAGCGTGGCAATATCCAAGCCTAAGCCGATGAGCGCGCCTGCGGTTGCGCCGGTACCGGTACGGATGCCGTAATGTTTGAGCAACTCGCTGTCAAACGGATCTTGTTTGAAGGCTTTGGGCATCCATGTGCTGTCGCTGCCGACTTCGTCGTGATAGAAGTGGTAAAGTGTGAACAGGCGTTGTTGCATTTGCCGCTCAAGTTGGCGGATTTCCGATTGCATGACTTCCAAAGTCGGGGCAGGGTCGTCGTTTTCGGCAATTTCTTGGGTAAATGCGGCGGCATCCAGCAGAAAATCGGCAATTTCACGACGCGCTTCCGTATCCAGCCGTTGCCACTCGCGACGGCGCATATTGATGAGGCGGTCGAGGATGTCACGCTTAGGTAACATGGTGGCAAGGTTGTCCCACAATCGGATTTCGCCTTCAAAGTCGAAGGCAACGGTATCGAAACCGGCGTAAACATGCAGGGTTCGACGGGCGAGCATGTTGGTCCAAGTGGTCAGGTCTTGATTTTGGGTAAAGTTGAACACGGGCATGATGGGCTTGGCGCACCAAGACAAAATGGTCAGCTCGTCTTTGTATTTGTCGAGGACGGGTTCCCGCGCATCGATGACGTACATGGCCATATCGCTTTGCATGACTTGGCGCAGCACTTTGGCCTCTTGGTTGAACTCGTGATGCGCCTCATGACTGCTGAGGAATTGCTGGATGCGCTCAATGCCGTCATCGCGTGCGGATGTATGGGTTTCCAGCCAGTCCAACACGCCGCCTGCATCTTCAAGACCGGGTGTGTCGTAGAGGTAAACCAAGCTGTCGTCGCCATCGTTGATGAGGGCTTCTTCGACATGGCGCGTGGTGGATGGCGCGTTTTTCACTTCGCCGAAGGTGCTGTCGCGCAAAAGCGTACGTAAGAGCGAGGTTTTGCCTGTGTTGGTATGGCCGACGACGGCAAGGGAGAGTGGGGTGGTCATGGTCTTTGGGTTGGGTTGATATGGACGATGAATGTGTGAGTATGGAGCCGTTTATCTTGAGTGGCAATATATGATTCAGACGGCCCTAAATTTCTTAAATATGGGCGAAAATAGCAAGAAAAAGAGGGGAATAGCGGACTTGTTGTTTTTTAGCAAAATACTTGAAAATAGATGGGAAAACAGTTGACAGGGGGGTAGAAGGCTAGGATAATTCGCGCCGTTGAGTTGCTTGATGCAGCTTGATTTTTCTCCTCTATTTCTCCTTTGTAGACTTGGCGCATATCGAAACGGTATGCGCATTTTTTTATCCGCATTGAAATATGATTACATTTAAAATTTGTAAATCGAATAATTAAGAAATTTTACAAGAAAAATACTTGCGCGGTTGAAGCTCTTGTTGCATAATTCGTTTCGTTAGCTGGTTCGAGTAGTCAGTTAATAGTTTCTCCTCTATTTCTCCTTTGTAGACTTGGCACACATTCTGTCGGATGTGTGCATTTTTTTTTGCCTATTTAAAATAAAGGCCGTCTGAATGTTGTAATCTTTCAGACGGCCTTTGTTGGTTGAATAGAATTAGATGTCTAATACCACTTCTTCTTTGACTTCTTCCATGACAACATAGCTGCGGCTTTCGGACGCAGCCGGCAGTTGCAGCAGGATATTGCCGAGCATATCGCGATAGGCGGACATATTGGGCAGGCGGACTTTGATAAGGTAGTCGTATTCGCCGGAGACTAAGTGGCATTCTAGAATTTGCGGAATCTTCAGCACTTCGCGTTTGAAGTCTTCAAAAATATTGCCGGATTTGGAGCGCAGTTTTAGCTCGACAAAGACCAAGAGGCTTTGACCTAAAGCATGGGGATTCAGATGGGCATGATAGCCGGTAATAAGGTTGTCGCGTTCCAAGCGGCGGACGCGTTCGGTTACCGGCGTGGTGGAGAGGCCGACTTTTTCAGCCAATTCGGTCATGGGGATGCGTGCATTTTGTTGTAGGAGCTTGAGAATTTTTAAGTCGGTTTTGTCGAGTTCTTTCATGGCCTTGATGTCTGTCGTTTTCATTTGGATTGAATCATAACCTTAAAACAGCTTGAGAAGAAGCATAAATGCCTGAAGGAGAGCATGAGGTCTAAATTATGAATAGATTATTCTTGTGTATTTCATGGAATCCTGTGTGGTTTTTGACCTATAATATTTACTTCAAAGTAATAGGGCAGGCCGTCTGAAACGAAATGCCGATAAGAGGAATACATTATGCGTCCGCTCAATGCGCAAATCCGTTTGGATAATTTACGTCAAAATTATCGTTTTCTCAAAGAGTTGCACGGCAATAAATTGTTGGCTGTGATTAAGGCCGATGCTTACGGGCATGGTGCGGTCAGATGTGCACACGCGTTGGCGGATATTGCCGACGGCTTTGCGGTGGCAACGGTAGATGAAGGCGTGGAGTTGCGTCAAAACGGCATTAAAAATCCGATTGTTTTGTTGGAAGGCGTATTTGAGGATGCGGAGTATGCGGATGTTGACCGTTATGATTTGTGGCCGGCAATCGGTAGCCAATGGCAGCTGGAGGCGTTTGCGCATCATGAGTGGCAAAGCCCGACAACCGTATGGCTGAAAATGGACTCAGGTATGCACCGTGCCGGTTTCTTTCCACACAACTATGCCGCTGCCTATACTGCATTGAAACAATCCGAATCGGTTGGAAATATTGTGAAATTCAGCCATTTTGCCTGCGCGGACGAACCGGAAAACGGCATGACCGAAATGCAGCTTGAAGCGTTTGATTTGGCGTGTGAGGGTTTGGAAGGCGAGGAGAGCTTGGCCAATTCCGCCGCGATCTTGAACGTGCCTGAAGCACGCCGCGATTGGGGACGTGCCGGTCTGGCCTTATATGGTATTTCGCCTTTCGGCGGCGTGGATGAGCGTTTGAAACCGGTTATGCGCCTGACTTCTCGCGTTTTCGGCGAGCGCGTGTTGCAGCCGCATTCTCCGATTGGCTACGGCGCAACGTTCTACACCAGCAAATCTACCCGTGTCGGTTTGATTGCCTGCGGCTATGCCGACGGTTATCCGCGTCGCGCTTCTACTAATTCCCCTGTGGCCGTGGATGGTAAGCGTAGCCGTATTATCGGCAGGGTATCTATGGATATGATTACGGTTGAACTGGAAGCCTCGAAAGAGGGCTTGGGCGCGGAAGTCGAGCTTTGGGGTGATGTGATTAATATCAATGAAGTTTCCGAAGTTGCCGGTATGATTCCATACGAAATCCTATGCAATATCAAACGTGCGAAGTTTACGTATATTGAGTAAGCAGTAAAAGATAAGGCCGTCTGAAATATATTTTCAGACGGCCTTTTTGTTATCTGCAATTAAAACGATTCGTCAGCGCGTAAATAACGCCATTTGCCCGGCGGCAGTCTGCCGAGTTTGACTTTGCCCATGCGGATGCGTTTCAAACCGACAACGCGCAGGCCGACCAGTTCGCACATGCGGCGGATTTGTCGTTTTTTGCCTTGTCGCAAAATAAAGCGCAACTGGTCTTCGTTTTGCCATTCGACTTTGGCGGGGCGCAATTTTTCTCCGTCCAAACTCAAGCCGTGGTTGAGCAGAGCGAGGCCTTTGTCGTCCAGTTTGCCACGGACGCGGACAAGGTATTCTTTTTCGCTGCTGCTGTTTTCGCCAATCAGTTGTTTGGCAATACGGCCGTCCTGAGTGAGTACCAACAATCCGACAGAGTCAATGTCCAAGCGGCCGGCAGGGGCTAAGCCGAATTTGTGCTTTTCGCTGAAAGGGATACGGCTGTCGTCGCCTTCCCAATGGTTGTCGGCGGTAATGAGTTCTGCGGCAGATTTATAGCCTTTTTCTGCCTGCGCGCTGACGTAGCCGACAGGTTTGTTCAGCAGGATGGTTACGCGCGCTGCTTGTTTTTCATGGGCTTGTTTGTTGAGGTCGATGCGGTCACGCTCGGTGACTTTTTGACCGAGTACGGCGGTTTGGCCGTTTACTTTGACCCAGCCTTGCTCGATGTAGCTGTCTGCCTCGCGGCGCGAGCATAAGCCTAATTGCGCCATGCGTTTGGAGAGGCGCATGGTTTCGGAATCGTTGTTTTGCATGGTATGGCAATATAGAGAAATGGGAATATCGGATTATAGCATTGACCGTTTGTCAGGCCGTCTGAAAACTGAATATTTGGGTTTTCAGACGGCCTTTCGTTTGCTATATGTTAAGGAATATTTGGTTTTGAAGTAAAAAATGAAGGGTATATTGTCTGTTTGTGTTAACCTTACGGACGAACTAATCATTTTGTTTTCAGTCGAATTGGGGTTGAAATGACATTTCACTCATGAAATCATGAAGACTATAATGACTGGTCTTTCTGAAGCGCATTAAGGCAGTTTGTCGCTAAAGCAAGCCTTGGTGCATCACGTTTTAAGGATAAATCAATGAAATCGCTCAAATCATTTTTGATCTGGGGCATTGTGGTTTTGGTAGGCTTGGCCTCCTTTACCACTTTAGCTCTCAGCCGTGGCGAGCAGGTCAGTGCGATTTGGATGGTTACGGCCGCCATTTCGGTATACTGCATTGCCTACCGTTTTTACAGTCTTTACATTGCCAACCGTGTGATGCAGCTTGATCCTAACCGTCTGACTCCGGCAGAACGCCATAATGACGGCTTGGACTATGTACCCACACATAAAGGCGTACTGTTCGGTCACCACTTTGCCGCTATTGCCGGCGCAGGCCCTCTGGTTGGTCCTGTATTGGCAGCGCAAATGGGTTATCTGCCCGGTACTTTGTGGATTATCTTCGGCGTGGTGTTTGCCGGTGCCGTACAGGATATGATGGTACTGTTTGTTTCTATGCGCCGTGACGGTAAGTCTTTGGGCGATATCGTGAAACAAGAACTCGGTACCGTCCCAGGCGTGATTGCCTCCATCGGTATTTTGATGATTATGGTCATCATTATGGCGGTGTTGGCGCTGATCGTTGTGAAAGCATTGGTTCACAGCCCTTGGGGTACGTTTACCATCGCGGCAACCATGCCGATTGCCCTGTTTATGGGTATCTACACCCGTTATATCCGTCCGGGCAAAATTGGTGAGATTTCCATCGTCGGCTTTATTTTGCTGATGTTGGCTGTGATTTACGGTGAAGATGTTGCCCACAGCTCCTTCGGTCACTGGTTTGATCTTGACGGCATTCAGCTGACTTGGGCGATTATGATTTACGGTTTCGTGGCTTCCGTATTGCCGGTTTGGCTCTTGCTGACTCCGCGCGATTATCTGTCTACCTTCCTGAAAATCGGTACGATTGCAGCTTTGGCTTTGGGTATCGTCATTGTTAACCCGACTCTGCAAATGCCTGCAGTTACCCACTTTATCGATGGTTCAGGCCCGGTATTCTCCGGTGCATTGTTCCCATTCTTGTTCATTACCATTGCTTGTGGTGCGGTTTCAGGCTTCCATGCGCTGATTTCTTCAGGTACCACGCCAAAAATGGTGGAAAACGAAACCCACGTCCGTATGATCGGTTACGGCGGCATGATTATGGAAAGCTTTGTGGCCATTATGGCTCTGGCCGCCGCCGCTTCGCTTGATCCAGGCGTGTACTTCGCGATGAACAGCCCGGCCGCGCTGATTGGTACGGATGCCAACACAGCTGCCGAAGTCATCACCACTAAACTGAACTTCCCTGTTGATGCCGCAACCCTGTTGCACACTGCTAAAGAAGTAGGCGAAAACACCATTCTGTCCCGTGCAGGCGGTGCGCCTACCCTCGCAGTCGGTATGGCACACATCATGAGCCGTCTGATTCCGGGCGAAGCCATGATGGCGTTCTGGTATCACTTTGCCTTGCTGTTTGAAGCCTTGTTCATCTTGACCGCGGTTGACGCCGGTACACGCGTTGCCCGTTTCATGATTCAAGACTTGGGCAGCATCTTCTACAAACCTTTCGGCAACACCGACTCCATCCCTGCCAACCTGATTGCGACCTTCTTCGCCGTGGCATTGTGGGGCTACTTCCTCTACACCGGCGTGACCGACCCCTTGGGCGGCATCAACTCGCTCTGGCCTTTGTTCGGCATCGCCAACCAAATGCTGGCAGGCGTAGCGTTGATTATGTGTACCGTTGTATTGGTGAAAATGAAACGCGACCGCTATGTTTGGGTAACTTTGGTTCCTGCTTTCGGCGTATTGTTTGTCACCTGCTATGCCGGTTTGCAAAAACTGTTCCACAGCGACCCCCGCGTCAGCTTCTTGGCTCACGCAGGCAAATACCGCGATGCCTTGGCTTCAGGCAAAGTCCTTGCTCCAGCTAAAGACATTGGCGAAATGTCACAAATCATCTTCAACGACCAAATCAATGCCGGTCTGACCGCTTTGTTCCTGGCAGTTGTCGTGATTGTCGCCGTATACGGTTTCCATACTGCCATGAAAGCCCGCAAAGTCGGCTGGCCAACTGCTAAAGAAATTCCAGCAGTGTACCGCGACGGTAAACAGCCGGAGGCTCAGAATGAAGCATAAGCTTGCATCTTGGTGGAAAACCATCAAGCTGACAGCAAACTTGATGGCCGGTGTTCCAGATTATGAAAACTACGTTGCCCGCCAGCGCAGACATAATCCCAACGCGCCGGTCATGACTGAGCTGCAATTTCAAGACTACTGCCGCAAACGCCGTTGCGGCGGCAACGGCGGACGCTGTTGTTAATTAAGGCATAAAAAGGCCGTCTGAAAATACTTTCAGACGGCCTTTCATTATAGAATATCAATAAACATCAAAAACTTTTTTTGTCATCAATATTTAATCGAACAACTTGTCGATATTTACTCTTCTTCGAGTAGTACCAGCGGACGCTGTATTTTTCTGAGTTCTTCCACCTCGTCTAACAGCCGCATAATCAGCCCCAATGCGGGAATGCCGGCCTCAAAATCACGGCTTAAGCGTTGTGCGCGACGGATGCGGGCAAGATGAAAACCACTGAAGGTGCTTTTTTCGGGCGCGCCATCGATGCTGATGATGTCTTCTGCTATAAGTTCCAACAGCCAATCGCGACGGCAGCGGCTGGCGGCAACGATTTCTTCAAAAGTAAGGGTAATATCGGAGGACTGAATCATAATTTATCCTTTCTCTTATGCTTGTTTTGCGGCAAAGTGTTCGGCCAATTTTTCCCATGCGGCACGGTCGGCTTCGCTCTCTACTGGCGGAACATTAATGCGGATATTAAGATAAAGGTCTCCGGCTTCTTTTGCAGGAATACCTTTGCCTTTAAGGCGGATGCTTTTACCGCTTTGGCTGTTGGCAGGCAGATTGACCTGTAAGCGGCCTGAAGCGGTAGGGACGATGATTTTGCCGCCCAATACGGCTTCCCAAGGTTTGACATCTATTGTTTGATATACGTCTTTCCTGTTTTTGACATATAAATCAGGTTGGTCGTGGAACTTAATTTTTAAGTACAAGTCACCGTTTTCCCCGCCGTTGTATCCCGGCAAACCTTGACCGGCCAAACGGATTTGTTGGCCTTCTGCAATACCTTTGGGAATTTTAACGTTGAGGGTTTTATTTTGATAAACCGCACGTCCGTATTCGTCTAGAGTCGGCACATTCAAAGTCATGCTACGTTCTGCACCAACATACGCTGCATAAATATCAATACTCAATTCAGCATGTTGATCCTCGCCTTTTATTGGGCCTCGGGGTTGTTCGGAACGAGTGTGGGATTGGCGGAATGATGAAAACAGATCTTCAAAATTGAAGTCTCCCGCTCCGAACGGCTCGCCTTCATGACGTTCATAGCGGAAGCCACCACCATTGAATCCATTGCCAAACGGATTGCTTCCTTGACCAAACGGATTGCCTCTGGTGCTGTGTCCGTAAGGATTAGCCAACATTTCATCGTATTCAGCCCGCTTTTCTTTGTCGGAAAGCGTTTCGTAGGCACGGTTGATTTCTACCGTACGTTCGGCTGCGTCAGGTTCTTTGCTGACATCGGGGTGGTATTTGCGCACCAGTTTTCGGTAGGCTTTTTTGATTTCGGCCTCATCCGCATCTTTGGTAACGCCCAGTATTTCATAATAGTTTTTTTCTGCCATGTTATTCCTTTGACTGCTCATATACAAAATTCTTATGGTGTTAATAATTGAGGGTAGGTATTCTAAAATCAAGGGCGTTAGAAATAAAATTCTCTATTTCTGACAATGATTAATGGATAATTTATTTCTTTGTTCCTAGAGAAATAGAAAATATATAGGCCGTCTGAAATACGGTTTTTCAGACGGCCTTTATCAAATTGGGGTTTTATTTATCTTGAGCGTTTTTTTGTTCGCGGACCACCCATTGGGCAATATCTGAACCCAATACTTTAGAAGTGCGGTTCAAGACGGCGCAAGAGCTTTTATAAGCGCCAAACATGCCGCCGGAAGAGTTGCGGGTGAAGGTTTTTTTATTAACTTGTTTGCCGTCAACATACAAAGCGGCTGAAACCGCCATACCTTTGGCGTGACCGATAAAGGCATTGCCTGCGCTCATAGCGGAAGTAATGGCGATATCTGCGTATGTGCCTTGTTTTTTACCGTCACGGATAACAGTTACATCGCTTTTGGCTGCAGTTTCTTGCAAAGATTTGGACATAATACTGCCTACTTCTAAACATTCCGAAACGATACGGGTATCGATTTCTTCTTTGTCGCGGTAAGGGATGCTTTCATCAATATGGACATCTGCGCTGGCAAATGCAGATGCAAACAAGAATGCGGTTGCAAGGATACGGTTAGGAGACATAGTAGGGTACCTGAAATGGAATGTTAAAAAGAGTTGTTATTGTATAACGGCATTTACACTCAATCAACATAAGTTAAGTTGGTAAACGCTTTGTTGAGATGGGTGTTATGATAAGACAAATCAAAAGGCCGTCTGAAATAAAGTTATTTCAGACGGCCTTTAAATTGAGGTATTAATTTGTTCTGGTCAAATAAGGCAGAGGATCGACTGCTTTGCCGTTTAGACGTACTTCAAAATGCAGCTTGACGTTGTCTGAATCGCTGTTGCCCATGGTGGCGATAACTTGGCCTGCTTGGACTTTTTGATCTTTTTGTACCAAAAGCGTGTCGTTGTGGGCATAGGCGGTAATGGTGTATTCATTGTGGCTGATCAAAATTAGCTTGCCGTAGCCGCGGACTTCTTCGCCAACGTAGATGATGGTACCGGCTGCGGCGGAACGGATTTGTTGGCCTTGTGTGCCTGCAATATCTATGCCTTTGCTGGTGGTGCCGTTGTAGCGTTGGATAATGGAGGATGAGGCGTTATCGGTCGGCCATTGCAGGTTCAATTGGTTGATCGGGGTAACGGCAGTGGTTTGGTGTTGCTGTGTTGCAGTGCTGCGTGGGGCAACATGACGGCGGACGCGCAAAACTTGGCCGACTTCGATTTGTGAGGCGTTGGGAAGATTATTCCAGGCAACCAGTGTATTGACATTTTGTCCGTAGCGTTTGGCGATTTGGGTCAGGGTATCGCCAGGGCGGACTTTGTAGTAGCCGTCAGGTACGGCACGGTTGGAAGAGGTATTGTTGCCGGCACAGGCTGCTAAGACGGCAATGGTGCTGATGAGTGCCAGACGTTTCAAGGCCGTCTGAAAGGTGGAAATAAAGTTTGTATTCATGGGATATTTTAAATGTATCGTTATGCTATATATGATAGATAGGAAGAGTGAGAAAAGGTTCACTCAAAAGGCATGGGATAAAATACAGAGAAGCAGTATATTAACATTGAAAATTTGTGAATATGGCGGTATATTTTTTTATCATTTTGATGATAAAGGATTTTTTTATTAAGGTAAAAGAAAGTGAAAGTTTTTTCAGACGGCATTGAATAAGGCAATAAAAATCCCCTGCCGGGATAAACGGGCAGGGGATTTTTGTCTTATCGAACTTATTTGTTCAATTCGTTAGCCAAATACAGCCAGGTTTCAATGACGGTATCAGGGTTGAGCGATACGCTCTCGATACCTTCTTCAACCAGCCATTTGGCAAAGTCTGGATGGTCTGATGGGCCTTGACCGCAAATACCGACGTATTTGTTTTGTTTGCGGCAAGCAGAGATTGCCAAGTGCAACATCACTTTAACGGCAGGGTTACGCTCGTCGAAGGAGTCAGATACCAAACCGCTGTCACGGTCGAGGCCGAGGGTCAGCTGGGTCATGTCGTTAGAGCCGATGGAGAAGCCGTCGAAGTATTGCAGGAATTGTTCTGCCAATACAGCGTTGCTTGGCAACTCGCACATCATGATCAGGCGCAGGCCGTTTTTGCCGCGTTCCAAACCGTTTTCTTTCAGGGCTTTAACAACAGCTTCTGCTTCACCCAAAGTACGAACGAATGGAATCATGATTTCGACGTTGGTCAAACCCATTTCATCGCGAACGCGTTTCAAGGCTTTGCACTCGAGCGCGAAGCAGTCTTTGAAGTTATCGGCTACATAACGCGCTGCACCACGGAAGCCCAACATTGGGTTTTCTTCGTGCGGTTCGTAGATGCTGCCGCTCACCAAGTTAGCGTACTCGTTGGATTTGAAGTCAGACATACGAACAATGGTTTTGCGTGGATAAACCGAAGCAGCCAAAGTTGCCACACCTTCTGCGATTTTATCGACATAGAAGTCAATAGGAGAGGCGTAGCCAGCGATGCGGCGGGTAATTTCCGCTTGCAATTCATCGTCTTGTTTATCGAATTCTAACAAGGCTTTAGGATGGATACCGATTTGACGGTTGATGATGAATTCCATACGCGCCAAGCCGATACCTTCGCTAGGCAGGTTGGCGAAGCTGAATGCCAATTCAGGGTTACCAACGTTCATCATTACTTTTACAGGCGCTTTAGGCATGTTGTCCAAAGCAACATCGGTAATTTGTACGTCCAGCAAGCCGGAGTAGATGAAGCCGGTATCGCCTTCGGCACAAGATACGGTAACTTCTTGGCCTTCGGACAACAGATCGGTAGCGTCGCCACAACCTACGACAGCCGGAATACCCAATTCACGCGCGATAATCGCTGCGTGGCAGGTACGGCCGCCACGGTTGGTAACGATGGCAGAAGCACGTTTCATTACCGGTTCCCAATCCGGGTCGGTCATGTCGGTAACGAGTACGTCGCCTGCTTCAACGGAATCCATCTCGGAAGCATCTTTCACCAAGCGAACTTTACCTTGGCCAACTTTTTGACCGATAGCTCGGCCTTCGCACAAGACAACTTTTTCGCCGTTGATAGAGAAGCGGCGCAGGTTGCGGCTGCTGTCTTCTTGAGATTTCACGGTTTCAGGGCGTGCTTGCAGGATGTAGAGTTTACCATCCAAGCCGTCGCGGCCCCATTCGATGTCCATTGGGCGGCCGTAGTGTTTTTCGATGGTCAGCGCGTAATGAGCCAACTCGGTTACTTCGGCATCGGTAATGGAGAAGCGTTGACGGTCTTCTGCAGGTACATCAACGTTGGTGACAGATTTACCGGCTTCGGCTTTGTCGGTAAAGATCATTTTGATTTGTTTTGAACCCATGGTTTTGCGCAGGATAGCCGGTTTGCCTGCTTTCAAAGTAGGTTTGAATACATAGAATTCGTCAGGGTTTACCGCGCCTTGTACGACGTTTTCGCCCAGACCGTAAGAAGAGGTAACGAAAACGACTTGGTCGTAACCGGATTCGGTATCGATGGTAAACATCACACCGGAAGCACCACTGTCAGAGCGCACCATGCGTTGTACGCCGGCAGAAAGGGCAACGATGTCGTGTTCGAAGCCTTTGTGGACACGGTAAGAAATGGCACGGTCGTTGTACAGGGAAGCGAATACATGGCGCATTGCTTCTTTAACGTTATCCAAGCCGTTGATGTTCAGGAAGGTTTCTTGTTGGCCGGCGAAAGAAGCGTCCGGCAAGTCTTCTGCTGTTGCGGAAGAACGTACGGCAACGGAGATGTCCGCACCGCCGGCATCGGCAACCATTTTGTTCCAAGCTGTTTCGATTTCAGCATCCAGCTGCTCAGGGAACGGGGTATCCAAAATCCATTGACGGATTTCTTTACCCACGCGTGCCAATTCGGCAACGTCTTCAACATCCAGTTGTTTCAGGGCTTCGGAAATACGCTCGCTCAGACCATTGTGAGCCAGGAAAGCACGATAAGCTTCGGCTGTGGTTGCAAAACCGCCGGGAACGCGCACGCCTTTTTCAGTCAGTTGGCTGATCATTTCGCCTAAAGAGGCATTTTTACCGCCCACTCGCTCAACGTCAGTCATACGCAGGTTTTCAAACCAAATAACGTAGTTTTCGGCCATTTGTGTGTCCAATCCAATCCAAAAATGTTAAAAAAGAAACAAATCCGCCTGCTTATTGTAGCCATTCGTTTGATGGCTGTCATGTGTTTTATCTTTTTAAAAATCACAAATTCGTCTGTGATATTGTGCTTTTCAGACGTGTAGCCCTCTGAAATGTGAATATCAGATTCATGTTTTTACGTGTTATCTTCTTGTTAAATATGGAAAACAAAATAAGTTAATAAATTTAAGAATCGAAATTTATTTTGCAAATGTGGAATATAATTCCAATAAATCTAAAAAAATAAAATTTTATTCTAATTTAAAATTTGTTCAAATTTGTTGTAATCCTGTGTAATCTACCGGGAATCGCTTTATTGCAAAGGCTGTAACTGCTATGATTGCCGTCTGAAATGTTACCCTCAGAAGGATTCACTATGACAGCTCCACGCCAAGTCTTCTATATTTCCGACCGCACCGGTCTGACCGCCGAAAATATCGGTGAAGCCCTGTTGAACCAATTCGGCAATGTCGAGTTCAAGCGCCATGTTTATCCATTTATCGATACGTCTGAAAAAGCGTTGGCCGTAGTGGATGAGGTCAATAAGACAGCCGAACAGTTTGGCGATCGTCCGATTGCTTTTGTCAGCGTGGTAAATGATGCAATCCGTGAAATCATCAAAAAATCCAATGCATTCCATATTGATTTCTTTGAAACGTTCTTGGGTTTGCTGGAAAAAGAATTGAATGTTGAAGCAACGATTGCCGAACGAGGCCATCATAGTATCGGCAATACCAAGCGTTACGATGCGCGTATGGAAGCAGTGAACTTCTCGCTCAACCATGATGACGGTGTCAGCGATAAAAACCTGCAGGAAGCGGATGTGATTTTGATGGGTGTGTCCCGTTCGGGTAAAACGCCAACCTGTCTCTATCTGGCTCTGCAATACGGTATCCGCGCCGCAAACTATCCATTGATTCCCGATGACTTGGAATCAACCGATTTGCCGCGTATGGTCAAACCTTATAAAGATAAGCTGTTCGGCTTGACCATTCAGCCTGAGCGTCTGCAGGCTATCCGTCAGGAGCGCCGTCCTAATTCGACCTATGCCAAAATCGATACTTGCCGCAGCGAGATTGCTGATGCGCAAAATATGTTCAAACGCCACGGAGTGCCGTTTACCAATACAACGGATAAATCTGTGGAAGAACTCGCCGTTCATATCTTGCAGGCTTGCAAGCTGAAACGCCGTTTCTAAATGAAATGATAAAAGGCCGTCTGAAACTTCAGACGGCCTTTTATCATTTTGTATATTAAGTCTTAGGCAGGGTAACACCGGTTTGACCCATGTATTTGCCGTTGCGGTCTTTGTATGAAGTTTCGCAGACTTCATCGCTTTCAAAGAACAAGACTTGGGCCACGCCTTCGCCTGCATAAATTTTGGCAGGCAAGGGGGTGGTGTTGGAAAACTCAAGCGTAACGTAGCCTTCCCACTCGGGCTCGAACGGGGTAACGTTGACGATAATGCCGCAGCGAGCGTAAGTGGACTTGCCTAAGCAGACGGTCAGGACGTTGCGCGGGATGCGGAAATATTCGACTGTGCGCGCCAGTGCAAAGGAGTTGGGCGGAATGATGCAGCAGTCGTCTTCGACGGTAACGAAGTTTTTCGGGTCGAAGTTTTTCGGGTCAACGATGGTGCTGTTGATATTGGTGAAGATTTTAAATTCATTGGCACAGCGGATGTCGTAGCCGTAGCTGGATGTGCCGTAGGAAATGATGCGTTGGCCGTTGGCCTCTTTGATTTGGTTGGGCTCGAACGGCTCAATCATGCCGTGTTCTTCGGCCATGCGGCGTATCCATTTGTCGGATTTAATGCTCATGGTGGTTGTCCTGGGGTGAGGGTTGTTTGGAAATTCTTTAAAATCAACACAACAGCCTTTAGGCAGGCTTGTTAATTGATGTTTCAGACGGCCTGAAATATGGATAAGGCCGTCTGAAAGGGTATTTATTTGGCTTTTGAAGCAGATTTTTTAGGCAGTTTGACTTCTTTAATCATACCGTCTTCGCATTTCATGATGAAGACGGGTGTGCCGTTTTGAGAAGCGGTAAAGTTTCCGTGCGCCTTGCCTTTTTTGAACATGCCTTCCAGTGTCATATTGCGCAATTTGGCGCTATTGGAGGAGAAAGGTTCGATAAAGGTTTCGCGGTTGCCGGAAACGGTATATGCGCCTTTGCCGTCAAATTTGCCGTTTTTAAATGTGCCGACATAACTGCGGCCGTCTTGGCATTTCCATGTACCTTTACCAGACGGTTTGCCGTCTTTGCCGACATCGCCATCATAAGCGCAACCTTTTTCCTGATAAGGATTGATGGTTTCGGCAATGGCAGGCGTACCCAGCATGAAGGCGATAGGGAGTAGGGCGAGGTATTTCATCATTCATTCCTTTTTGCAGGCGGTTTCAGACGGCCTGATATTGGGATTCAAAAGTCAGCAGGGTTTCAGCAATACGGCGTGGCAATATGGCTAAAGCGTGTTCGCGCATGGCGGTAGGGATACCATGGTAGGCTTCGGCAATACTGCCGGTAATGGCTGCCAAGGTGTCACTGTCTCCACCCAGGGAAACTGCCAGTCGGATGGCATGTTCAAAATCATCGCTTTCAAGAAAGGCGGTAATCGCTTGAGGTACGGTTTCCTGACAGCTTTCGTTGAAATGATAATACGGGCGGATTTGGTCGCAACTTTGGCTCAAGTCGTAGCCGAATTGTCGTGTAATGTTTTCTTTGATTTGCGCTTTGCCTATACCGGTACGCGCCCAAAAGATGGCGGCGGCTACGGCTTGCGCACCTTTAATGCCTTCTGGGTGGTTGTGCGTCACGATGGCGGATTGTTCGGCAAAATGCAGGGTTTCTTCCAATGTGGCAAATGCCCAACCAACGGCAGAAACACGCATGGCCGAGCCGTTGCCCCAGCTATTATAAGGTTCTGGATCTTTCCATTCTATCCATTGTGAGAAGCGGCCGCCATATGCGCCTTTCGGACAGGGATATGCCCTACACCAGCCTTGCAAAATAGAGGCCAAATTATCGTTACAACCTTGTAAAACCCAATCGGAAATGGCAACAGTGCAAATCGTGTCATCGGTAAAGTCGCTGTCGGGGCTGAAAATGTCAAAATCGGTATGACGGTAGTTGTCAAACTCGAATCGTGATCCGGCAATATCGCCAATGACTGCGCCCAACATCATGACATCCTTTCTGATACTTCTATTTATATTTCAGACGGCCTTTGATATTTCCCAATCAAAAGGCCGTCTGAAAAATTATTCTTGCCAGCCGCCCAAATAAGAAACCAGTTCTTCCAACATGGTGCTGATGGCTTCGGTCATCAGGATTTGCGAGGCAAAGGCGAGGCTGGCGGCATCGTCGCCGTTGCTTTCGGCTTCTTCTTGCAAAACGTCCAGATACTGGATGCGTTTGAGCGTAAAGTCTTGGGTAAGGATGAACGCAATTTGTTCGCGCCATACCAAGCCCAGTTGGGTAACGGTTTTGCCGTTTTTGACGTGTTGTACCACTTCATCGGCAGTTAGGTCTTGTTTGGAAACTTTGACGACCGGAACAACATCACCCACGCCTTTGAGTTCGCAATCGCAGTCCAATTCAAAACCACCTTCGCAGTGACCTTGCAGCAGCCAGCTGGTCATCAGGGAGGAGGGCGATTGTTTGGTGTTGGGCAGTGCTGCTTCCAAACCGCCCAAGGCTTCGCGCAGTTTGGTCAGGATATTTTCCGCTTTGGCAGATGCGGCATTGTTGACCAAAAGATAACCGTGGCGTGTGTCGAAAATCGCCTGTGTGCGGCTGCTGCGCGTAAAGGCACGGGGTAGAAGGTCGTCAGTAATCTGTTCTTTCAGCTCTTGTTTTTCCTTACGGCCGACATTGCGCGCTTCGTTGTTTTGGATTTCCAAAACCTTTTCATCCAAAATATCGCGGATGACGCCGGCAGGCAGGACTTTTTCTTCTTTTTTCAGAGCAACGCGCCAAGTGTAATCGGCAGGGAAAACCAGCTCGGGCGAAAAGGAAACCGGCGTGGCAAAGCCTTCGCTAAACCAGTCCAAACCCTGACAATGGGCAAATTCGGATTGCGCCAATTTGTCGGCAAGAACTTCCAATTCGGGCAATTTGTCTTTGTTGAGCGGATAAAAACTGATTTGCTTAAACCACATGGCGAGTTTTCCTTTTTATTAAAACCGGCATTATACAGGGAAAATAACATACGGAAATCGGCAGTATCTTTAAAAATGCAGTAAAGGCGTTGACAGAAGAAAAGGGTTTCTGTATAGTTCGCGCTTCGGTTACGCGCCCATCGTCTAGAGGCCTAGGACACTGCCCTTTCACGGCGGCAACCGGGGTTCGAATCCCCGTGGGCGTGCCAAAATTCTTAAAAAACGCTCCTGCTTTTTGCAGGGGCGTTTTTTGTTTTCAGACGGCCTGTCGCTGTGAAAATATCTTTAAATTGGTTTACAATAATGCCATTCTGAATCTTAACGAGAGAAAACAATGTTAGACATCCAATTGCTCCGCAGCAATACCGCCGCAGTTGCCGAACGTTTGGCCACCCGCGGTTACGAGTTTGATACCGCGCGTTTCAACGCTTTGGAAGAACAACGCAAAGCCGTTCAAGTGAAAACAGAAGAGTTGCAGGCTTCACGCAACAGTATTTCCAAACAAATCGGTGCGTTGAAAGGACAGGGCAAACACGAAGAGGCTCAAGCTGCAATGGATCAGGTTGCTCAAATCAAAGTGGATTTGGAGCAGGCGGCCGCTGATTTGGATGCCGTTCAGAAAGAATTGGACGCATGGTTGTTGACCATTCCAAACTTACCGCATGAAAGCGTACCTGCCGGTAAAGATGAAACTGAAAACGTTGAAGTCCGCAAAGTCGGCACGCCGCGCGAATTTGACTTTGAAATCAAAGACCATGTTGATTTGGGCGAGCCTTTGGGCTTGGATTTTGAAGGCGGTGCGAAGCTGTCCGGCGCGCGCTTTACCGTGATGAAAGGCCAAATCGCCCGTCTGCATCGCGCTTTGGCTCAGTTCATGCTGGATACGCACACGCTGAAACACGGCTATACCGAACATTACACGCCTTACATCGTGGACGATCTGACCCTGCAAGGTACGGGCCAACTGCCTAAATTTGCAGAAGATTTGTTCCACGTTACCCGCGGCGGTGATGAGAGTAAGAAAACGCAATATCTGATTCCGACCGCAGAAGTGACGCTGACCAATACCGTTGCCGACAGCATCGTGGCAGGCAGCGATTTGCCGTTGAAATTAACTGCGCATTCCCCATGTTTCCGCTCCGAAGCGGGCGCATACGGCAAAGACGTGCGCGGCCTGATTCGCCAGCACCAATTCGACAAAGTGGAAATGGTGCAAATCGTTCATCCGGAAAAATCATACGAAGCGCTGGAAGAAATGGTCGGACACGCTGAAAATATTTTGAAAGCGTTGGAACTGCCATACCGCGTGATCACTTTGTGTACCGGCGACATGGGCTTTGGCGCAACCAAAACCTACGACTTGGAAGTTTGGGTTCCTGCGCAAAATACCTACCGCGAAATTTCCAGCTGCTCCAACTGCGAAGATTTCCAAGCACGTCGCATGAAAGCGCGTTTCAAAGATGAAAACGGTAAAAACCGTTTGGTGCATACTTTGAACGGCTCAGGCTTGGCGGTCGGCCGTACTTTGGTGGCAGTATTGGAAAACCATCAAAATGCCGACGGCAGTATTAATGTTCCTGCTGCGTTGCAACCGTATATGGGCGGCGTGACCAAACTGGAAGTAAAATAATCGCTGTTTAAAAGAAAATGCCGTCTGAAACTTGGGTTCAGACGGCCTTTTTTTATGATTGAACAATTATTTGTTGTGTTGACGGAAATATTCCCATTCTTCGACAACAGTACCGTCAGGCAAGTGGCACACACCGTATTCGCCACCGTCTTTGTCTTTTTTGATTTCGGATTTGCCGCCTTGTTTGACGCAGAATTCAGAAGCCGGATTGGCCACGCCGACGTTAGGAGATTCTTGTTTTTCTGAAGCGGAGCAGGCGGCCAAAGCGGTTGCGGCAGCGAGGCTGAGGATGATGGGTTTGATCATGGTGTGTCTTTCATTTGAAAGATAAAAACAAGCGGATTATAGGGGGTGCTTGCGTTTAATGGCGTTAACCAGATTAAAGGCCGTCTGAAAAGTTTTCAGACGGCCTTGAGTTTAAGAAGTCATACCGGAATTATTTGGCTGCTTCGGCTTTTTCGCCTTCTTTAGCAAAGTATTTGGCGTAAATTTTGTCGTATTCGCCACTTTCGCGTACTTTTTTCAGCGCATCGTTCAACATTTTGATGGTTGCTTCGTCGCCTTTGCGTGCAGCGATGCCGTAGTTTTCGATGGTGAAGTCAGGCAGGGAGATGAAATCCAAGCCTTTAGTCGGGTTGTTTTTCACATAGTTGGCAATGACTGCGCTGTCGCTGACTACGGAATCCAGACCGCCGTTTTCCAATTCTTTAATAATCAGGGGAACGCTTTCAAAGCGGGCGATTTTCGGATTGTCGTTGCCCAAGAGTTTGGAAACGGAGAAGTCGCCGGTGTAGCCGGTTACCACGCCGACTTTGGCCATGTTTTTCAGGTCTTCGGAAGAGGTCACTTTTTTGCCTTTTGGAACGAGGACAACTTGGGTGATTTCAAAGTATGGATCGCTGAAGAGCATGCTTTGTTTGCGGTCGTCAGTGATGGTTACGCCGGACATAACGATGTCGACGTCGCCGTTGTTCAGAGAAGGGAAGAGGCTTTCCCATGGCTGGTGTTTGAATTCGACTTTGAAGTTGCCGGCTTTAGCCATGGCGTTCATCAAGTCAACGTCAAAACCTTCCACTTTGCCTGCAGAATCCAAAGATTCAAATGGGGCAAACTCGGCATTGGAGCCGACACGGTACACTTTATCGGCAGGAGCAGAGGCATTGTTGCTTTGACCGCCGCAGGCAGTCAGGGCAAGGGCGGAACAAGCGAGGGCAGTGGCCAGCCATTTTTTCATGTTCATGATATGTGCTTTCTTAATAAAATGTTAACGGATAAAGTCTTAGTTTAGCATAATTTTGTGAACAAACTAGCTGAAATTAGTGGTCTTTTTCTCGGAAAAATGCGTAGGTTACGTCATGGAAGAGGTCGGTGTGCGGACTGTCTTCATAGCTTAATTCCGCCAACGCGTCTTCAAAGGCAAGCTGGATGGATTCTACGGCATCGTTGGCCATGTCGGAGGGCAGGGAGCGGATAAGGCCTTTGAGTGCGGTGGCGAGGACGTGGTTTTGCATACGCAAAGCGTCGTTGGCCTCTTCCAAATATTCGAGGCGTTGTTCGATGCTGCTCATGATGTATCCTTGGGTATTAAATAAAATAGTGATTATATAGCGAATTAATATTAAAATGTGACGCTTGCACCGGCTTGCCGGATATGTCCAACCATCGGCCGTATTTCAAGTGATTTTAGGTTTGAATGCGGTTCACAATAAAAATGAAAAAACGAGATTATTATGGAAAACAACCGTCTTGACCCCACAGCCCTCGAGGAAGAAGACCTGAATTGGGAAAAACGCCTGGAAAGATTGCGTCAGGCACGACAATTTAATACTGCGCCGACTCATGCACCATTGGTCAAAAAATCGGACGAAGCTGTCGAAGCTGCGCCCAAAACCGCACCTAAAAAAGAATATAAGTTGGATGCTGACAATCGTGAAAAAGTATTGGAAGAGTATTTGTACCGTTGGCAGCTGGAACACAATACTGCCCTTGCCGACGAGGGCGAAGCAGTGGAAACCGATGCGATGGTAGTTTTGCAGGACAACTGGTTGAGCGCGCAATCGGCATTGCAGGCCGCGGCTTCAGAGCGTCATATCGAATCAACCCGCACCGTCAGACTGAATCCGAAATCAGGTGCCGTAGATTTTGATGTGCCTGAAGTGGAAGAAACTGAAAAACCGGAAAATGATGATGCGGAAGCGGATGAAGAGGCGGTTTCAGACGGCCTTGAACAAGAACCGGCCATCAATGTCCATATCAATGTATTGAACCCGCAAGCGATCGGCCGTCGGGAGGTATTCTGCGTTTCTGAAAAAGATTTGACCGAGCGTCTGATTAAGCGTTTGCGCCCCCATGTGGCCGATGCGGTCAACGGCATGATTCGGATTGCCGTGCAAAAACAAATGGCCTTGTTCACTTACCAGTTGCAGCAAATGCTGAACGAGCAGGCGCCGGGCTTGGTGGAGGATGTATTGGAACACAACGTCAAACGCATTTTGGACGATATGAAGACTGAAATGAAATACCGCCGTTGAGTATCCTGGCCGTCTGAAAAGTTTCAGACGGCCTTTGGCGTAAATTTCCCTTAAAATTTTACGAAGCGTGTATAATAGCGGCTCACGTTTTCGTGATAAATATCCTTTCTAAATAGTTGATATGCCCGATGCAGAATCGGGCATTTTTTTTTTTGAGATTGTTATGAATAAAAATAAAATCATTGTATTGCTGATTGCTTTGGTTGCCGTATTTGCCTATAACAAAATGCAAAACAAGCAGCCGGTACAATCGCAGAATCAGCAGAAAATAGAAGCTGTTCAAAAACAAAATAATGCGGGCAAAAAGAATGCCGATACGGCTCAGCAGCAAATCGGTTCGGGCAAAGAATCAGCCGAAGCGGTTTTGAAACAGGCGTTTGAAAACGAGCAAAGCGATATTCAGGTTGAGGGCGATGGCACGGTATGGAAAACCCTGCCGGATGACAACAAAGGCACGCGCCATCAACGCTTTATCTTGAAGCTTTCCAGCGGTCAAACGCTTTTGGTGGCGCATAATATCGATTTGGCCGATAAAATCAAAGGCTTGAAAAAAGGTGATAAAGTAGCGTTTTACGGCGAATATGAATGGTCGGAGCAGGGCGGCGTTATCCATTGGACGCATCATGATCCGGCAGGCCGTCATGAAGACGGTTGGCTGAAGCACGGCGGACAGGTTTATCAATAACCGTTCAGACGGCCTCCTGCTTGAAAGATGACAGGAATAAGCGCAAAATGTTAACAAATTAAACAGGCGTATTGTTTACTGCGCCCATCGAAACATACGGTAGATTGAAAAAAATGAGCAAAAAACTTCATCCTCAAACGCTTGCCATCCGCAGTGGCAAAGAGCAAACCGAATATTATGAACACAATCAGGCTCTGTTTTTGACCAGCAGCTTCATGTGGGAAAACGCCCAACATGCGGCTGATTTGTTTTCTAAAAAAATCAAAGGTTTTACTTATACCCGTACGGCCAATCCGACTACTGCTGCCTTTGAAAAACGCATTGCCGCATTGGAGGGCGCAGAGCGCGCAGTGGCCACTTCGACCGGTATGTCCGCGATTCAAGCAGCGTTTTTTACCTTCTTGAAAGCCGGTGATCATGTTATTTCCAGTCGCAGTCTGTTTGGTACGACTGTCGGTTTTATCAATAACATCGTAACTAAGTTCGGTATCGAGGTCAGCCATGTATCGCCGGTTGATGTAGATGAATGGAAAGCGGTAATCAAGCCCAATACCAAACTGTTTTTCTTGGAAACCCCGTCCAACCCTTTGGGCGAAGTTGCCGACTTGGAAGCTTTGGCCGAACTGGCCCACAGCATCGGCGCGCTTTTGGTGGTAGACAACAGCCTCTTGTCGCCCGTCGGTTCGCAGCCTTTGAAACACGGTGCGGATATTTCCGTGTCTTCTGCAACCAAAGCGATTGACGGACACGGTCGCGTGATGGGCGGTGTGTTGGCCGGTTCGGAAGAATTGATGACGCAAGTTGCCGTATATTGCAACTCTTGCGGTTTGGCGATATCTCCGTTTAACGCATGGCAGCTGTTGAGCGGCGTGGAAACCCTGTCGCTGCGTATGGAAAAACAATACGATAATGCGTTAAAAATCGCCCAATGGCTGCAACAACAGCCGCAGGTTCAAGCCGTGTACTACACCGGATTGCCCGACCATCCGCAAGCCGAACTGATCCGTAAACAGCAAAACGGCGGCGGCATCGTCATCGGTTTTGAAGTCGCCGATCAGGAAGCCGCATGGAAAATCGTGGACGGCGTAGAACTCTTTTCCCGTACTGCCAACCTCGGCGACGTGCGCTCAACCATCACCCACCCGTGGACAACGACTCACGGCCGTATGCAGCCTGAAGAAAAACTTGCCGCCAATATCCGCCCGGGATTGGTGCGCCTGTCTGTCGGCTTGGAATACGTTGACGATTTGATTGAAGATTTGAAGCAAGTCTTGAACAAATAAGTTTAAAAAAGATATTTCAGACGGCCTGTTGCGATAAGGCCGTCTGAAGTTTATGAACACACATCTGAATCATACAAGGAAAGAATATGACTGAAGCAGAATTCGCCTCATGGGCAATGAAAATCCTACTGAGCGGCCTGATTATCTTTTTGGGCTTTATCGTTTGGAACTTGGGTAAAGAATCCAAAGCCGGCAAATTCGGCATCGCCATGCTCTTCTTGGTTTTGGGCTTGGGTGTGTTTGGATTCGTATTTAAAGAATTGCTGATTAGCTTTTTGGTATTGCCGAAGTAAGCAGAAAGTTTGTAGATAGAACAAGGCCGTCTGAAAATGTTCAGACGGCCTTTTGATTTGATAATTTAAATGACGCCTAATTCTTGCAAGCCGCGCAATACGCCGTCTTCATCAACACTTGGACAGACGAATTGTGCGACCGCTTTGGCTGCTTCTTCGCCATTGCCCATGGCAACACCAAAGCCGACGGTTGACAGCATTTCCAAGTCGTTGAAGCTGTCGCCGAATGCCATTACTTTGCTCATATCAATGCCCAGTTTTTCCACTGCATGGGCGATGCCGCGTGCTTTTGAACCTTCTTTGCGTAGCAGGTCCACGGCATATTCATGCCAGCGGGTGGTTTTGAAGCCGTGTTGCTGGGTCAGCGGTTGCAGGATTTTTTCTTCTTCCTTGTCCACAAAGACCAACATTTGATAAACAGGCTGTTTACGGAAATATTCTTTGTCCGTCAGGAAGTTGGGCAGGATATGTGATAAGCTTTCGACAACGCGCGGAGAATGGGAGGAAACGGCAATTTCTTGGTTGTTGACGAATGCGTAGTCTATTTTGTGTTGTTCAAGCAGGTTGATGGCGGTTTCGATGTCGGCAATGTCCAAGGGGTAACTTTGCAGGGGTTCACCGCGAAAGGAAATATATTGGCCGTTGATGGTAACGAGCATGTCGATACTACATTCTTGAATCAAGGCTTTGACTTTGGCAGGCATGGCGGCTTCCGGACGGCCGGTGGCAATGGCAGTCAAAATGCCTTTGGCTTTCAATGCGTGCATGGCTTGGGCAACCGAAGGACGCAGGGTATCCGTGTATTTGCGGTAGAGGGTGTCGTCGATGTCAAAGAAGATGATTTCAGGGTTGTTCATGGTTTACTCGTTGGGCTGGGTATACACAGCTTTCATTGAAAATTGTGTGAACAGCTTGTGTATAAATCGGTTTAGTATTTGATTGCTATTATAAAAATAAGTTCTGATTAAAATTTAGGCAGTTTTGTTTTGAGAATAAAGCGGCAAGTTATTCACAATAGGCCGTCTGAAAATTTGGTTTTCAGACGGCCTTGTTTTAAGCAATCAAACGGATATTTTCTTTGTCTTGCCTGAATTTGTTTTTAATCACCAGAGGCAGGTTGCTGTCGAAATACCAGCTTCCATCAGGCAATGCCAACGCGCCGCCGGCGCAGAGCAGGGTGATGCTGTTTCCGGTCAGGGGGTCGGTTTCGGTAATTTCAATTTCGTGCGCTTTGCCCCAATCTGTTACGGGGAGTAGGGCGGCAAGCTCGGTAATGCGTTGGTTTTGATGTTTGATACCGTTTGGCTGGCGGCAGTTGCCATTGCATTTTCCGACGGCCTCGACAGGGCAGGGTTCGCCTTTTGCGTAGCTGGTCGGCAAAATATTGAGAGAATCTGGGCAGAGTTTGTGTTCTTGCGACCATTGCGTCAAAGCACGTTTGGCTGCTTTTTTGTGGGCAAACAAACCGTAAGGACGCCAGTTGCTGGTGCCGCTGTTTAACAAGACAATGCGTGCTTGAAGGCTGCCGTGTTCGTCAGCGATAAAGCGGACGGTAGAAAACGATGTGGACTTTTCAGACGGCATCAGTTGGTATTCCTGCATGGTCTGGGCTTTGAGCCATAATGTATGGAGCTGTCCGACTGCCGGAATAAAACGGATAGAGGCTGCGGCTTTGATGTACGGTGGCAGTTTTTTGCTGTGCAGCAGGGTGGCGGTTTCACTGTATGCGCGTTCGTGTGCTTCAATGGCTTGGGCTTTGCCGAAATGGTCAAGCCAAACCAATACGCCGTAACTGTCGGGCAGGGCATAGAGCTGTTGGGCAAGCGAATCAGGCAACCAAATGGGCAACATTTTCGGATTCATCAATACACGGACGTGTTCGTCCCATTGTTGATGATTTTTTTCTGCCAGACTTAATTCGAGATAATCACACAATGCGGCAACATCGGTCATAGCGCGGTGGCGGTTGGCCGTCTGAATGCCGGTGCGTTCGATAATACTGTCGAGACTGTGTTTGTAAAACTCAGGATACAGGCGGCGCGACAGTTGAACCGTACAGAGGGAGGGTGCGGCAAAGTCAGTATGGATACGGGCAAACTCGTGGCGTAGGAAGGTATAGTCAAAGCGGCTGTTGTGGGCAACAACCACTGCACCTTGCAATAGCGGCAACAAATCGGCTGCAATATCGGCAAAGACGGGCGCGTTTTTCACCGTTTCATCATGAATTCCGGTCAGTCTGGCAACAAATTCGGGAATGCTGCGGCAAGGATTGACCAATTGCTCGTAATGTGTGGCGCGTCCTTGCTCAAAACGAACAAGGGCGACTTCCGTTATCCTGTCTTGATAGAAATTTCCACCAGTCGTCTCCAAATCCACCACGACCACAGGCCGTCCCAAACGGGAAAATGCTTCGGATAAGAGCGGCCAGCGTGCGAAATCTGACATTTTATTCTCTGTAAATTCAATAGCAAGTGCGCATTTTACACGCTGTCTGTAAGTTTTCCAAATAAAACGCTTGACAGTAAATAGCCCTCTCTTTATAATTCAAACCTTTCTTGATGCACCCGTAGCTCAGTTGGATAGAGTATCTGGCTACGAACCAGAGGGTCGGGCGTTCGAATCGCTCCGGGTGCGCCACAGAAAATCTCCGCGCCCATCGTCTAGCGGTTAGGACATCGCCCTTTCACGGCGGTAACCGGGGTTCGATTCCCCGTGGGCGTGCCAGTTTATAAAAAAGCGCAATCTGTTTCGGATTGCGCTTTTTTGCGTCTATCGGTTTTGAAATGACTTGAACCTATCTTTTATCTGCTAATGCAGGTTGGCGTTTGTCATAATCTACTAAAAGCATTTATTATTACATATCTAATAATCATAATTTAAGGGAAAACGTTCATGGTGTGGCGGTTTGTGTTGCCTGCTTGGGTGGTGGGGGTGGTGCTTTCATTTGCGTTGCCGTTTGTGCCGTCATGGTGGATTTGGTTGTCTGTAATCATTGGCGTGCTTGCGTTGTGTCGAAGATTTGCTGTAGCTTGGTTGGTGCTGGCCGTCTGTGTAGGCATGGTGTTTGGAGTGTGGCGGACCGGGCTGGTTTTGGCTGGTCAATGGCCTGTGGGGGAGGCGGCTAAAGTTTTGACGGTTGAAGTGGCGGATATGCCGCGTGATGATGGTCGGCGTGTGCAGTTTGCGGCAAGGGCTTGGGATGAACGTGGGCAGGCATTTGATTTGATATTGTCGGATTATCAGCGGCGTGATTGGGCGGTGGGCAGTCGGTGGTCTGTACCGGTGCGGGTAAAGCCGGTGATCGGTGAAGTGAATGTGCGCGGTTTGAACCGTGAAACATGGGCTTTGGCCAATGGTATCGATGGCATGGGTACTTTGGGGCGCGACAGGAAACTCGTGCGGCAAGGTGGCGGTTTCGGTTTGGCTGATATGCGTGATGCGGTCAGCCGGAGTTGGCAGAGAACAGGGGGAAAATATCCTGAGTTTTCAGACGGCATAGGGCTGATGCGTGCTTTGAGTATTGGCGAGCAATCGGCGTTGAGGCCGCCTTTGTGGCAGGCATTCCGCCCTTTGGGACTGACGCACTTGGTCAGTATTTCGGGTTTGCATGTGACGATGGTGGCGGTATTGTTTGCCTGGCTGATTAAGCGAATTTTCCGTTATTTGCCGTGGATTCCGGCGAAACCGCGTGTGTGGGTATTGGCCGGCGGTGTTGCCGGTGCTTTGTTTTATGCGCTTTTGGCAGGTTTTTCCGTACCGACGCAACGCAGTGTGTTGATGTTGGCTGCGTTTGCGTGGGCATGGTGGCGCGGCAGTGGCGGCTCGGGCTGGACGGCGTGGTGGCAGGCTTTGGCTGTCGTTTTGTTGTTGGACCCGTTGGCTGTATTGGGCGTGGGAACTTGGCTGTCTTTCGGTTTGGTTGCTGCTTTGATTTGGGCTTCATCAGGCCGTCTGAAAGAGTCGGGTTGGCGTTTGGCTGTACGGGGGCAATGGGCGGCAACTGTATTGTCGGTGGTATTGCTAGGCTATTTGTTTGCTTCGTTACCTTTGCTCAGTCCGTTGGTTAATGCGCTGGCTATTCCTTGGTTTTCTTGGGTGTTGACGCCGTTGGCTTTGCTGGGTTCGGTTTTCCCGTTTGAGCTTGTTCAGTTGGTAGCGGCATTTTTGGCGGAATATACTTTACGCGGTTTGGTATGGCTGGCTACGGTATCGCCTGAATTTGCTGTTGCAGCGGCGCCTGTACCTTTGCTTGTGTTGGCGATGATGGCGGCTTTGCTGTTATTGCTACCTAAAGGAATGGGCTTAAAACCTTGGGCATGTCTGGTTTTATTGGGTTTTGTGTTTTACCGTCCTGCCAAGTTGGAGGAGGGAGTGGCAAGAGTTACGGTGATGGATGCAGGGCAAGGTTTATCGGTGTTGATACAAACGCGTAACCGCAATCTTTTGTTTGATACGGGAACGGAGCAAGTGGCGCAAACAGGTATTGTGCCGAGTTTGAACGCTATGGGTGTGCGCCGTTTGGACAGCCTGATTTTGTCGCACCATGATATTGACCATGACGGCGGTTTTCAAAGTGTAGCGGCTGTCGGTACCGATAAATTGCTTGCCGGGCAACCTGAGTTTTATCCGAATGCAGAGTTTTGCCAAGAAGACAAATGGCAATGGGACGGCGTAGATTTCGAGTTGCTCAGGCCGTCTGAAAATACGGGCAAGGAAGATAACGACCAAAGCTGCGTATTGCGTGTCGTGGCAAACGGCAAAGCCTTGTTGATAACCGGAGATTTGGGTGTGAAAGGCGAGGCCGGTTTGATTGAGAAATACGGCAATGCGCTGTATAGCCAAGTGTTGATATTGGGACATCACGGCAGCAGCACGGCTTCGTCAGGCAGCTTTTTGCATACGGTTTCGCCACAATATGCCGTGGCATCCAGCGGCTATGCCAATGCCTACAAACATCCGACCATTGCCGTACAAAATCGTGTCCGTGCGCACGGCATTACTTTGTTGAGAACGGATTTGTCAGGCGCGTTGGTGTTTGCTTTGGGACAGGGCGATATATTTCAAGGCCGTCTGAAAAAGGATAAGTTTTATTGGCAGAAGAAACCGTTTGAGTAAAAAGGATCAAAGGTCGTCTGAAAGATTTTTCAGACGGCCTTAATATTTTTTATTAACGGGCATTATCCAAATTTTGTGTGAATCCAATTGTGGATAGTTTGGTTTGATATTTGATAATAAAGAATAAATTAATTTTGATAAAAAAATAGGCAGTTTAAAAATAGGGTAATAATCACAAAGTTATGAGTAATTATCGGCTGATGTTTGTTTTAAAGTTTAAGGCCGTCTGAACCTGATATTTCATGTTCAGACGGCCTTAAACTTATATAATATCTGACCCATCTGTTTAAAAAGGCAATCCCCATGAACACCATACGCACCAAAATTTGCGGTATTACCCGACCTGAAGATGCGCTGGCCGCGGCCGAATTGGGCGCGGATGCCATCGGTCTGGTGTTTTACGCCAAGAGTAAACGGGCAGTGAGTATTGAGCAGGCGCAGGCGGTTGTGAAAAACCTGCCGCCGTTTGTATCGGTGGTGGCCTTGTTTGTGAATGAAAACGAGCAAACCATCCGCGAGATTTTGCGTCAGGTGCCGATAGATGTGATTCAGTTTCACGGCGATGAAGACGATGATTTTTGCCGTCGGTTTGACCGCCCGTATTTGAAGGCTGTGCGCGTACAGTCCGCTGCCGATATTCAGACGGCCTGTGCCAAATTTCCGAATGCCCGCGCTTTGCTGTTTGATGCTTATCATCCGACCGAATACGGCGGTACGGGACAAAGTTTCGACTGGACCATGTTGCATGGCAATATCGGCAAACCGTGGATACTTGCCGGCGGATTGACGGCGGAAAACGTTGCTGAAGCGGTAAAAATCAGTGGCGCGGCGGCGGTGGATGTGTCCGGCGGCGTGGAAATCTCCGGCGGGATTAAGAGCAGGGAGAAAATGGCGGCGTTTATTCAAGCAGTAAAGGCCGTCTGAAAATTTGTTTGAATGAAAAACAACCGGAATACAGATATGCAAGAGCCAATCGTTGAGTCCCACCCCTTCGCAGCCTTGTTGCCGCCGCAGGCAACGGTCATGATGATGGGGACGTTTCCGCCTAAAGAAGAAAAACACGCGATGCAGTTTCATTATCCGAATTTTCAAAACGATATGTGGCGTGTGTATGGGCTGGTGTTTTTCGGCGATACGGCGCATTTTCAAAAGCAGGGCGAAAAAGCGTTTGATGCCGATAAAATCAAAGCGTTTTTAAGTGAGAAAGGGATTGCATCCTGTCCGACCGTATTGAAGGCAATACGCGAACATGGCAATGCTTCGGATAAGTTTTTAAAAGTGATAGAAACCGTCGATTTGGCAGCAGTATTGGCGCAAATGCCCGAGTGCCGCCATCTTTGCACCACCGGCGGCAAGGCAACCGAAGTTTTGTTGGAGATTCAAGGCAGCGGTATGAAAATGCCGAAGACGGGTGAAACAGTGCCGTTCCCCTATGCGGGACGTGAGTTGACCCTGACGCGCCTGCCTTCGACTTCGCGTGCCTATCCTTTGAGTTTGGCGAAAAAAGCGGCGGCGTATCGGGCTTTTTTTGAAATGGCTGGATTGACTGTTTTTCAGGAGTAGGACGATGGACCGTTATGACATTTCTTTAATGGTGTTTATGGCTTTGTGGTGGCTTTTTAATGTCGTCTCAGTGTGGCTGAAGGCCAAACAATGGCATATCAAGGTATTGTTGGGCGGAACGCTTTTGTATGTGATACAAATTTCTGCAGTCATTATGTCTGTTAACGGCCTTAATTGGATATTTTTGAACGTAAGCACTATAAATACCAATGAGTTGATTATTGCTTTGCTTGTGTTTAACTTTCTGGGTTGGTGGTTGCTGGCGCTGTGGCTGGGGATGTTGGTATTAAAACTATGCCTGAGAAACAAAAACAAAGAAAAATATATTGCGCCGCCGTTGGGTACGGCATTAGTTGCAACATCGAGCTGTACGCTGTTGTTTCTATTTTGTCTACTGATATTATTATTCAATTAGTTGCCGACAAGATGAATGGAAAACGGCTATAATTGCTGACAATTTTACTTTCAGACGGCCTTGTACTGAATCAGGCCGTCTGGAACCATAAAACGAACAAGGAAAAATCCCATGAAAAATTATTACGCTCCCGACGAGAACGGCTTTTTCGGCGAACACGGCGGCCTGTACGTTTCCGAAACCCTGATTCCGGCATTGCAAGAATTGGCAGAGGCCTATAAAGCAGCGAAAGAAGATCCTTCATTTTGGGAAGAGTTCCGCCATGATTTGAAACACTATGTCGGCCGACCCAGCCCTGTTTACCATGCCGCGCGGTTGTCCGAGCATTTGGGCGGCGCACAAATCTGGCTGAAGCGTGAAGATTTGAACCACACCGGCGCGCACAAAGTGAACAACACCATCGGTCAGGCATTGCTCGCCCGCCGCATGGGCAAAAAACGCGTGATTGCCGAGACCGGCGCGGGTCAGCACGGCGTGGCTTCCGCCACCGTCGCCGCACGCTTCGGCATGACTTGCGACGTGTACATGGGTGCGGACGATATCCAACGTCAAATGCCCAACGTGTTCCGCATGAAATTATTGGGTGCGAACGTGGTCAGCGTGGACAGCGGCAGCCGCACGCTGAAAGACGCGATGAACGAAGCCATGCGTGAATGGGTGGCACGTGTGGACGATACGTTCTACATTATCGGCACCGCCGCCGGTCCTGCGCCGTATCCGGAAATGGTACGCGATTTCCAATGCGTGATCGGCAATGAAGCCAAAGAACAAATGTTGGAAGCCATCGGCCGCCAACCTGATGTTGCCGTTGCCTGCGTGGGAGGCGGCTCCAACGCCATCGGTTTGTTCTACCCTTATATCGAAGAAGAAAACGTGCGCTTGGTCGGCGTAGAAGCCGGCGGTTTGGGTGTGGATACGCCAGACCACGCCGCGCCGATTACCAGCAAAGCCCCCATCGGTGTATTGCACGGTTTCCGCAGCTACCTGATGCAGGACGAAAACGGCCAAGTCTTGGGTACGCACTCTGTTTCCGCAGGCTTGGACTACCCAGGCATCGGCCCGGAACACAGCCATTTGAACGACATCAACCGCGTGGAATATACCGTTGCCAAAGACGATGAAGCACTCGAAGCCTTTGACTTGCTCTGCCGTTTCGAGGGCATTATTCCTGCGCTGGAATCCAGCCATGCCGTTGCTTGGGCGGTGAAAAATGCGCCGAAAATGAGCAAAGATCAAGTGATTTTGGTCAACCTGTCCGGCCGCGGCGACAAAGACATTAATACCGTGGCGAAACTCAAAGGCATTGAGTTGTAAGCCTTATTGATTGAGCAGTAAAGGCCGTCTGAAAAAGCTGGATTTCAGTCTTTCAGACGGCCTTTGTTTCCATAATGATTCAGCGTAGTATTTTATCCGCGCAAACTCTATCAAGTGTCGGCGGCTAAGGAAATTTATCCTTCCAAACCGATCTTGTACGCTTTCTAAACCAATTATTCAAGTTATCCATCACCATGAAACATTTAGCAATCCATCTAAAACTATTGGGCATGGCGGCGTTTTGGGGCGCATCTTGGCCGATGGGGCGGATGCTGGGACAAGCTCTGCAGCCTTTAACGGGCGGTATGCTGCGCTTTTTGACGGCGGCAATCTTGCTTTTGGGCTGGCTGTTTGCACGGTATCGGTTGCGTACTTTGGCGGTTGTATCGCGCAAACAATGGCTTGGATTGGCATTGGCAGCGGCATTCGGCGTATTTGGTTTTACCGTATTGTCTATGCTGGGTTTGCAGCGGATTCCTGCTTCAAGGGCGACGGTATTGGTCACGTTCAATCCTGTGCTGACGATGTTTTTTGCGGCTTTGTTGTTTGGTGAGAAACTCAACGGCAAGATTGTGTCGGGTATGTTGTTGGCAGTGGCAGGCTCGATATGGGCGGTCACTCATGGCGAGATTGCGGCATTTTTGTCGGGTAGCGGCATAGGGTGGGGCGAAGTGCTGGTATTTTGCAGCCTTTGTTGCTTGGTTACTTATACGATGATAGGCAGGGCGGTGTTGCGGGGGATTGATGCGCTGACGGTCACTGTGGCTACTGCTTGGCTGGGTGCAATGATGTTGTTGCCGCCTGCGTTGATTTCAGACGGCCTGCCATTTGGCATGCTTGCTGAAATGGACGGCAGGGGCTGGTTTGCTTTGATTGGCTTGTCTGTCGGGGCAACGGTCTTGAGCTATGCGTGGTATTTTGAAGGCGTGAAGACTTTGGGCGCAGGCAGCGCGGCAGCGTACATTACTTTGGTGCCGGTATTCGGCATTTTGTGTTCCGCTTGGTTTTTGGGCGAAGCATTGCATGTTTCCTTGGTTGCCGGCTGTTTGGCGGCAGTGGGCGGATTGGCGTTGATGCAGTACGGAAGACGTGCCGTCTGAAATAGAAAATATGTTATATAATAATGAAACTGATCAAACCATTGTTTTCAACATGTCTGAACATTCCTCCCTGCTCGATTTTGACCGCGCCCATTTGCTTCATCCCTATACATCCATGACCGACCCGTTTCCTGTTTATCCGGTGCGCCGTGCGGAGGGCGTGCATATTGAATTGGCGGACGGCACGCGGCTGATTGACGGGATGTCGTCTTGGTGGTGTGCGATACACGGCTACAATCATCCTTTTTTAAATCAGGCGGTTGAGGCGCAGATTAAGCAAATGTCTCATGTGATGTTCGGCGGTTTGACGCATGAACCTGCGGTGGAATTGGGCAAGTTGTTGGTCGGGATTTTGCCTCAGGGTCTGGACCGTATTTTTTATGCGGATTCGGGGTCGGTTTCGGTGGAAGTCGCGCTGAAAATGGCGGTGCAATACCAGCAGGCGCGGGGTTTGACCGCGAAGCAGAATATTGCGACGGTGCGGCGCGGGTATCACGGCGATACTTGGAACGCGATGTCCGTCTGCGATCCGGAAACGGGGATGCACCATATTTTCGGCAGCGCCCTGCCGCAGCGTTATTTTGTCGATAATCCGAAAAGCCGTTTCGACGATGAATGGGACGGGGCGGATTTGCAGCCTGCCCGCGCCTTGTTTGAAGCGCATCATGCGGATGTTGCCGCCTTTATTTTGGAACCGGTCGTGCAGGGCGCGGGCGGCATGTATTTTTATCATCCGCAGTATCTTCGCGGATTGCGCGATTTGTGCGACGAATTTGATATCGTGTTGATTTTTGACGAAATCGCCACCGGATTCGGGCGCACGGGCAAGATGTTTGCCTGCGAGCACGCGGAGGTCGTGCCGGATATTATGTGTATCGGCAAGGGCTTGAGCGGCGGCTATATGACGCTGGCGGCGGCAATCACTTCGCAAAAAGTCACCGAAACGATTTCGCGCGGCGAAGCGGGCGTGTTTATGCACGGCCCGACGTTTATGGCGAACCCGCTGGCGTGTGCCGTTGCCTGCGCTTCGGTCAAGCTGCTTTTGTCCCAAGATTGGCAGGCAAATATCCGCCGCATTGAAAGCATCCTGAAAGGTCGTCTGAAAACCGCATGGGACATTCGCGGCGTGAAAGACGTGCGCGTTTTGGGTGCTATTGGGGTGATTGAGTTGGAAAAAGGCGTGGATATGGCGCGTTTTCAAGCGGATTGCGTGGCGCAGGGAATTTGGGTGCGCCCATTCGGCAGGCTGGTGTACCTCATGCCGCCTTACATCATTTCAGACGACCTCTTGACCGAACTTGCCGACAAAACCGTACGAATCTTGAAGGAACACAGCAAATGAAAGGCGTTTACTTCGTCAGCGGCATAGACACGGACATCGGCAAAACCGTCGCCACCGGCGTATTGGCAAAACAATTGTTGCAGCAGGGCAAAAGCGTGATCACGCAAAAGCCCGTGCAAACCGGTTGCCAAAACATCGCCGATGACATCGCCGTCCACCGCAAAATCATGGGCATACCCATGCAGGAAGCCGACAAACAGCGGCTGACCATGCCCGAAATCTTCAGCTATCCCGCTTCGCCTCATCTCGCCGCCCGTCTTGACGGCAGGGCTTTGGACTTGGACAAAATCCGTACCGCTACTCAAGAGTTAGCGACGCAATACGAAATCGTCTTGGTTGAAGGCGCGGGAGGATTGATGGTGCCGCTGACGGAAAATCTGTTAACCATTGATTATATTTGTCAGCAAGGTTATCCCGTCATTCTCGTTACCAGCGGACGGCTCGGCAGCATCAACCACACCCTGCTCAGTTTCGCCGTGCTCAAACAATACGGCATCCAGTTGCACAGCCTGATTTTCAACCATATTCACGACAGCAAAGATGAAACTGTTTCCGGCGATACTTTGGAATATCTTAAAGGCAGTCTGAAAGATGAATTTCCCGAAGCCAAATGGCAGGAGTTGGCCAAGACAGAGGTGTCAGATGGAGCTTGATATACCGCATGGCACGCTTTGTTCACATGCCGAAGCTTCAAGCCTTTTGTCGTCTAAGGTCGGACATCTGCTGACAGTTTCTTCGCTAACCGCCGCTTTACGCGCTTCTGGTAAGGATTTTTCAGTCGAGCCTGTGTATTTGGGTTTGACGAAGGGGGCGGACAATAGCGATGAAATCTTTGTGCGCGATGTTTTGCTCAAACTGGACGGCGAAACAGTGATACAAGCCAGAAGCGCGTGCCGGCCGGATAGCCGTCTATGGACAGAATTATTGGATTGCGGAACGCAGCCTTTGGGCGAGCGCCTGTTTGACGGTACATTGCCGTTGAAACGTTCGGATTTTGAGTTTCTTCGTTTTGAAGATTCCGACCATCCATCTTTCAGACGGCCTGTTACCGCGCGCCGTTCGTATTTCGATTGGAACGGCGAAACATTGGAATTAACAGAATATTTCTTATTGAAATTAATAGATTTATACCGCTAAGGCCGTCTGAAAATAAAACCAATCACCGATGTTTGTCATAATTCTGTTATAATACAATAAATTAAATTGTTAAGATCTGTTTAATTTCAGACGGCAATAAATTATAATAAGAGCTAAGGCTCTAAAAAAGCCTTTCCTTCCGAATCGACACATAAACAACGACACATTACATCAATGAACATACGGCGCTTTTTCCTACAATTTCTACCGCGTTACGCTGTCGGACGGATGGTGATATACGCCAAGCTGATGCGCGTCGACAAACCCATTGGCACACTGCTTTTGCTGTGGCCGACTTATTGGGCATTGTGGATTGCGTCTAAAGGCGTTCCTGACGCGGATATTTTTATTGCCTTTACCGCAGGTACATTTCTGATGCGCAGCGCAGGTTGCGTGGTGAATGACTTTGCCGACCGCAATTTTGACGGCGCAGTAGAGCGCACCAAAAACCGCCCGTTTGCCAAAGGTTTGGTTTCCAAAACCGAAGCGCTGCTTTTGACCGTCATGCTGTGTCTGATGGCGGCTTTATGCTTGGTGCCGCTCAACCGCTTTACTTGGCTGATGAGCCTTCCGGCCTTATTTCTGGCCATCACATATCCCTTTACCAAACGCTTTTTCCCGTTGCCGCAGTTTTATTTAGGACTGGCATTTTCGTTCGGCATTCCCATGGCCTTTGCCGCCGTGCAAGGCCGAGTGCCTCCCGAAGCGTGGTTGATGTTTACCGCCAATGCCTTATGGACGCTGGCTTACGACACGATTTATGCCATGGCGGACAAAGAAGACGATTTGAAAATCGGCATTAAAACTTCGGCAATCACATTTGGCCATCACGATATTACCGCCTCTATGCTTTGCCATTTTTGGTTTACCGTATTGATGGCGGTATTGGGTATCAAAATCGGTGCAACTTGGCCTTATTGGCTGGTATTGCCGGTAACCGTTTATTGGCAGTATCAGCAGTATGCCGCCATCCGTACGCGCGACCGCCAGTTGTGTTTCCAAACGTTTTTAGCCAACAACCGCATCGGTTTGGCGTGGTTTTGCGGATTGGTCTGCCATTATTTCTAGTTGTTTTTGGTTTCCAAACTGTTTTAAAAAACTAGGTTGAGGCCGTCTGAAAAAAGGGAAAAGGGGTATGCCGGACATACCCCTTTTCATTTGAAGTATAGTTTGGCTAGTGATAGGATTTTTATTTTAAATTCTATATAAACAAATAGTTGGATTATTTTTGGCTCGTTAAAAAATATCAAAAACAACATGGAAAATGTTAGCAGGGCGAGTGTAAATTACGCCTTCAGGATTGAGATTTGCACCGACAATCGGTACAATCCCATTGTTTTGCGACATTTAAAAGAGATACACATGAGCCTGATCGGCGAAATTTTACCTTTGTCCCATATCGTTTTGGATTTGGAAGTCAGCAGCAAAAAGCGTCTGTTTGAAGAGGCCGCACAGCTGCTGGAGAATGAAGCAGAATTACCGAATACCAACGTGTTCGACTGCCTGTTTGCCCGTGAAAAACTTGGTTCGACCGGTTTGGGGCAGGGGGTGGCGATTCCTCACGGCCGTCACGCATGCGTGAAAAAAGCCACCGGTGCTTTTATCCGCACCAAAGAGCCGGTTGCCTTTGATGCGCCCGACGGCAAACCCGTTTCCCTGATTTTCATCCTGCTTGTGCCTGAAAACGCTACCGGCGAACATTTGGAAGTCTTGTCCAAACTTGCCGGCAGATTCTCTCAAAAAGCCATCCGTGAAGCGTTGATGGCCGCTACTTCTGCCGAAGAAGTACGTACACTCCTGAGCGAAGAGTAATTCATGCCCAGCATATCTGTCCGCCGCCTGTTTTCCGATAATCAGCACAAACTCGAACTTGCTTGGGCTGCCGGTAATTCCGGCGCGGACAACCGTATCGGTGTCGAAGCCGATAAACCCGTCTTGGCCTTGGTCGGCCACTTAAACTTTATCCATCCCAACCAAATTCAAGTTGTCGGCGTAGCTGAAGCCGAATATTTGCGCCGCTTGGAAACGGGCGAGCTCAACTACGATTTCGGCGAGCTTTTCGACATCCCCATGTCTTTGGTCATTGTCGCCAACGGCTTGCCGGTTTCGCCCAAATTGCGCGATTATTGCCATACCAACAGTATTCCTTTGCTGACTTCCAAGCAGGAAAGTCCGCACTTGATGGACGTTTTGCGGATTTATCTGCAACGTACATTGGCTACTTCCACCATCAAGCACGGCGTATTTTTGGATGTATTTGAAGTGGGCGTACTCATTACCGGACAATCCGGCTTGGGTAAGAGCGAATTGGCATTGGAGCTGATTTCGCGCGGCCACAGCCTGATTGCCGATGATGCGGTCGAACTTTTCCGTACCGGCCCGGAAATGCTGGAAGGCCGTTGTCCGCCTATGCTGCGTGATTTCCTCGAAGTACGCGGTTTGGGCATACTCAATATCCGCCATATTTTTGGCGAAACCTCTATCCGTCCGAAAAAAATCCTCCAGCTGATTATTAATTTGGTTCCGGCCGACGACGGATACATGAAACAACTCGATCGATTGAGCATCCGTACCGAAACAGCATCTATCCTCAACGTCAGCGTCCGTTCCGTTACCCTGCCTGTTGCAATCGGTCGAAACTTAGCAGTATTGGTTGAAGCTGCAGTGCGCAATTACATCCTTCAATTGCGCGGTAAAGACAGCACCAAAGAATTCCTCGAACGCCATCAAACACAACTCAAAGAAAACGAACAAAATCATGAAAATCGTCCTGATTAGCGGCTTATCCGGCTCAGGAAAATCCGTAGCCCTCAAACAACTCGAAGATTTAGGCTATTATTGCGTTGATAATCTGCCTTTGGAAATGTTGCCTTCGCTGGTGTTGTACCATATTGAACGCGGTGAAGAAACCCAGCTTGGTGTCAGCGTTGATATCCGTTCCGGTATCAATATCCAAGAAGCGCAAGAGCAAATCCAATATTTGCGTGACGAAGGACATCAGGTCGAAGTCCTCTTTGTTGAAGCAGAAGAGGGCGTGTTGGTTCGCCGCTTCTCAGAAACCCGTCGCGGACATCCTTTGTCCGGTCAAAACCTGACTTTGTTGGAAAGCCTGCAAAAAGAACGCGAGTGGCTCTTCCCGCTTAGAGACATTGCATATTGCATCGATACTTCCAAAATGAACGCGCAGCAGCTGCGTTATGCTGTGCAACAGTGGCTCAACATTGAACGTGTCGGTTTGCTGGTCATTCTTGAATCCTTTGGTTTCAAATACGGCGTTCCCAACAATGCCGACTTTATGTTTGACATGCGCAGCCTGCCCAATCCGTATTACGATCCGGAATTGCGCCCCTTTACCGGCATGGACAAGCCTATTCAAGATTATTTGGGCCAGCAGCCGTTGGCTCAAGAAATGGTTGATGACATCGACCATTTTATTAGCCGCTGGCTGCCGCGCCTGCAACAAGAGAGCCGCAGTTATGTGACGATTGCCATCGGTTGTACCGGCGGGCAGCACCGCTCCGTTTATGTTGTGGAAAAACTGGCCGAGTGCCTCAAAGACCGTTACGAACTCCTTGTCCGCCACCGTCAGGCACAAAGCTTGGCAGGACGCTAACTTGCCGTTTCAGACGGCCTCAAAGGAAGAAACCATGAAAAAAATCAGTCTGACTGCATTATCCCTGCTTATCTTGACCGCCTGTGCAACAGAGCCTGTCACTGCTTACCGTTGGCACCGTACCGGCGCGAGCGAAGCTGAAGTTTCCCGCCAAATCAATACCTGCAAATCACAAGTTCAAAATGGAACCAAACGTGGCGATACATCCAAAACGTTTGAGCAATGTATGGATGAAGCAGGTTATTACAGCTACGAGCATGGCAACCTCTAAATCCTGATTGACCGATTATCCAAATACTGAGGCCGTCTGAAAAACAATGATTTTTCAGACGGCCTCAGATACGAATAGAAAGAATAAAAAGACATGGCTATCCAATGGTTTCCCGGCCACATGAACAAGGCAAAAAAAGCCATTGCCGAACGCATTAAAAGCGTTGATATGGTGATTGAGATGCTGGACGCGCGTATGCCTGCTTCCAGCGAAAACCCTTTGCTTGCCCAGTTGTCCAAAGGCAAGCCCAAACTTAAAATTTTAAATAAACAAGACCTTGCCGATCCCGAGCGCACCAAAGTTTGGCTCGAACACTACAACAGCCACCAAGATACCCGCGCCATTGCGCTTGATTCTTCCGAAACCGGCGCGCATGGCAAAATTACCCAAGCCTGCCGCGCCATGATTCCGCATCGCCAAGGTATCGAGAAACCGCTGCGTGTCCTGATTTGCGGTATCCCCAACGTCGGCAAATCTACCTTGATTAACGGCATGATCGGCAAAAAATCTGCCAAAACCGGTAACGAACCCGGTATTACCAAAGCCGAACAGCGCCTTTTCCTTGCCGACGATTTCTGGCTTTACGATACCCCCGGTATGTTGTGGCCGAAAATTATTGTTGAAGAAGGCGGCTACAACCTTGCGGCCGGCGGTGCAGTCGGACGCAACGCGCTGGACGAAGAAGAAGTGGCGCTTGAGCTTTTGGATTACCTCCGCCGCCATTATCTGGCCCTGTTGCAAGAGCGCTATCAAGCCGACAAAGATCCAAGCAGCCATTGGGACGATACTTCTTGGCTGGAGTGGATTGCCAAGAAACGCGGTGCGGTTTTGAGCGGCGGACGGGTCAACTACCAAAAGGCTGCTGAAAATATCCTGATCGATTTCCGCGAAGGCAAAATCGGCAGAATTACGCTGGAAACGCCAAACCAATGGGAAACTTGGCTGAAAAAAGCCAGACAGAAAGAGGCCGAACTTAAAGCCATTCGCGAAGCCAGAAAGGCGGAAAGAAAAGGGCAGCAGCCTTCAGCCGATTAATATAAAAGGCCGTCTGAAATCTATTTTCAGACGGCCTTTTGTTGGAATAGACAATTTAGAGGACGGTACGGCTGAAGCTGTCCAAGGTTTTATCGGTTTGGATTTGGTTGAACTGCATGATGGTTTTGTCGCCTTGCTTTTCGTCCAATTCGATTTTTCGTACCAGCGTATCGCCGTTGATTTCGATACGGTTGAAGATCTGACGGGTAATGGCGGTTTTCGGAGTTAAGGTCAACGTCCATTTTTTCTCGTTGCCGTTTAATTTCAAATCAAATTGTTTTTCCAAGCCTTGGGTATTGCCGCCCAAAAGGTCGAGGAAGAGTTTGATTTGGCGGCTTTGGCCGTTGAGCTTGCTGGCGTTTGGGTTGACCCATTGGCTGCCGTTCCATTGCATGATGCCGTCTGAACGCACGCGCAGAGTGGTTTCAAATGGTTTTTGCATTTTCCAGAGCAGGCCTTTTTGTGGGACAAGGGTAAAGCTGCCGCTGGTGGTCATGGGTTTGCTGAGGGATTTTAGCTGGCGTTGTTGGACAAAATTGCCTTGCACGTTTTGCGGTTTTTGCAGGGTTTGTGCCAATTCGGCAGGGGAAAATGCCCACAAAGCCGGAGCGCTGATGAGGAGAGTAAGAGAAAGAATGGTTTTTTTCATTGTGCTTCCATAAGGTCTGAGGCCGTCTGAAAGTTCAGACGGCCTTTTATTGCTTTAATTATAAGGCTGACAAGGCCTGATTAAAGGTTGCGCTTGGACGCATCGCTTGTGCGGCTTTTTCAGGATTGGCTGCGTAGTAGCCGCCGATGTCGACCGCTTTGCCTTGTACGGCAGAGAGTTCTTCAACGATTTTGGCTTCGTCGGCAGTCAAAGCTGCTGCCAATGGCGCAAATGCGGCTTTCAGTTCAGCATCTTTGTCTTGCGCTGCCAATTCTTGCGCCCAATAGAGGGTGAGGTAGAAATGGCTGCCGCGGTTGTCGAGTTCACCTGCTTTGCGTTTAGGCGATTTGTCGTTCAACAGCAGTTTTTCGGTGGCGGCATCCAGCGTGTCGGCGAGGACTTGGGCTTTGGCGTTGCCGGTTTTTTGCGCCAGATGTTCAAACGATACGGCAAGCGCGAGGAATTCGCCCAGTGAGTCCCAACGCAAGTGGTTTTCTTCGAGGAATTGTTGGACGTGTTTCGGTGCGGAGCCGCCCGCGCCGGTTTCAAACATACCGCCGCCATTCATCAATGGAACGATAGACAGCATTTTCGCGCTGGTACCCAGTTCCAAAATTGGGAACAAGTCGGTCAGGTAGTCGCGCAGGACGTTGCCGGTTACGGAGATGGTGTCTTCGCCGTTTTTCAGACGGCCCAAGCTGAACTTGGCGGCTTCTTCGGGAGCGAGGACGCGGATGTCAAGGCCGTTGGTATCCAGTTCGGCAAGGTAAGCTTTAACCTTGGCGAGTAGGCTCTTGTCGTGCGGACGGTTTTCGTCGAGCCAGAATACGGCCGGGGTATTGCTCAGACGGGCGCGGTTGACGGCGAGTTGTACCCAGTCTTTAACCGGAGCGTCTTTGGTTTGGCACATACGCCAGATGTCGCCGGCTTCAACGTCGTGTTGCATCAGGACATTGCCTGCTGCATCAACCACTTGAACTTGGCCGTCGGCTTCGATTTCAAAAGTTTTGTTGTGTGAACCGTATTCTTCGGCTGCTTGCGCCATCAGGCCGACGTTAGGAACGGTGCCCATGGTTGTCGGGTCAAACGCGCCGTGTTTGCGGCAGAAGTCGATGGTTGCTTGGTAAACACCGGCATAGCTGCTGTCGGGAATCACGGCTTTGGTGTCTTGCGCTTTGCCATCTTTATCCCACATACGGCCGGAGTTGCGGATCATCGCAGGCATGGAAGCGTCGACGATGACATCGCTGGGAACGTGCAGGTTGGTGATGCCTTTATCGGAATCGACCATCGCCAAATCAGGGTTGGCGGCGTAAACGGCGGCGATTTCGGCTTCGACGGCGGCGCGGGTGTCCGCATCCAGTTTGTCCAGATTGGCCAGCAGGTTGCCGAAGCCATTGTTGACGTTGACACCTGCGGCAGCCAGTTTGTCGCCGAATTTTTCAAATACAGGCGCAAAGAACACTTTGACGGCGTGTCCGAAGATAATCGGGTCGGACACTTTCATCATGGTGGCTTTCATGTGCAGCGAGAATAATACGCCTTTTGCTTTCGCGTCTTTCACTTGTTCGGCAAGGAAGGCGAGCAGGGCTTTTTTGCTCATTACGGTCGCGTCGATGATTTCGCCGGCTTTCAGGGCAACAGGCTCGCGCAGCTCTTTTTTGTTGCCTTGTTTGTCGGTGAATACGATGGATACGGAAGTCGCTTCAGGTACGGTAACGGATTGTTCGTTATGGAAAAAGTCGCCGCTTTGCATGGTGGCAACGTGGGTTTTGGAGTCTTTCGTCCATGCGCCCATGCTGTGCGGATGTTTTTTCGCAAAGTTTTTTACTGCTTTAGGGGCGCGACGGTCGGAGTTGCCTTCGCGCAGGACTGGGTTTACCGCGCTGCCTTTGATGCGGTCGTAGCGTTCGCGTACGGCTTTTTCTTCATCGGTTTGAGGGTCGGCAGGATAGTCGGGAACGGCAAAGCCTTTAGACTGCAATTCTTTAATCGCGGCAGTCAGTTGAGGTACGGATGCGCTGATGTTCGGCAGTTTGATCACGTTGGCGTCGGGTTGTTTCACCAGTTCGCCCAACTCGGCAAGCGCGTTGGGTACGCGCTGAGCTTCGGTCAGATGTTCGGGGAACGCCGCCAGAATGCGGCCGGACAGGGAAATATCGCTGGTTTTGACTTCGATACCGGCATGGCGGGTAAACGCCTGCACGATTGGCAGCAGGGATTGAGTGGCCAATGCAGGAGCTTCGTCGGTGTAGGTATAGATAATGGTGGATTTAGTCATGGGATTATTCTCTATGTAGGTTAAGTTTTTCTTTTCGGGCACATTGCGAGAAGAAACGTGCTAAGCCTATTATGGCATATTTCGGCGGATTTGGTTGTTGTTTTGATGTTATTGTTTTTTAAGTTGCGGAAAAGAAAAAGGCCGTCTGAAAAGACGACCTAAATATTAAGGACTTATCCGATAATCAAAACGGCATTGCTGCCGCCGAAGGCAAATGACGAGCTGGCGGCAATGCGTTTTTCAGACGGCCAGCGGCTGTTTTCGTTGGTCAAAGCGATGTTGGGCAGCCCGGAATCGGGTACGTTGTCCCATTGTTGCGGCGGCAGTTTGCCTTCGGGATTGTATTGGCGGTTGGCCATTAACCAGGCAAACGCGGCTTCAATCGCACCGGCTGCTCCCAAGGTATGGCCGGTGGACGGCTTGGTTGAGGTGCAAAGGGTGTGGCTGCCAAATACTTCGGCAACGGCTCGGCTTTCCATGCTGTCGTTGTGTTGCGTGCCGGTGCCGTGCAGATTGATCCAGCCGATGTTTTCCGCTTTCAAACTGGCTTTATCCAAAGCGGCCTGAAAGGATTGGGCTGCACCCAAACCATCGGGGCGGGGCGAAGACATATGGTAGGCATCGCTGCTTGCACCATAGCCGAGCAATTGCATTTCGCCGTCAAAATCGGCATCGCGCGTCATCACGAAAAATGCGGCCGCTTCGCCGATATTGATGCCGTTGCGGTTGGCAGAAAAGGGCTTGGCGATGCCGTCTGAAAGCACTTCCAAAGAGGCAAAACCATTAATCGTCAGCGCCGAAAGCGTATCTGCGCCGCCGCAAATCACGGCATCACACAATCCGGCACGAAGCAGTCGGGCTGCGCTGATGAGGGCGCGTGCGCCGGAAGTGCAGGCGGTGGAGACGGTATAGCGCAAGCCGTCCAAACCGTAAACTTGGGCGATAAATTCGGAGGGAGAAGCCATGGTGTGTTGCAGTTGTTTGAACGGAACATCCGTCCACTCACCACCTTGGACAACGTGTTGGAACAAAGGGATATTTTCGTCTGCGCCACTGGTGGACGTACCGGTAACGACAGCAACCCTTTCTTTGCCGTAACGGGCAATGGCCGTCTGAATCAGTCCGTCTATTTGCGAAAGCGTGTGCAGGATAAGCTGGTTGTTGCGGCTGCGATGTGCTTCGGGGATGTTGTCGGGCAGAGGCATCAGGGTTTCTTTGATTGCACCGAAAGCATGCGTTTTGCCTTTTACCCATTGGTCTGAAAAAGTCAGGGGCGTGTTTTCAGACGGCGTGAGTAAGGCATCGGCATGAATTTGCAAGCCGCTGCCCAATGCGCTGGTCAGTGCCGGACGGCTGAGATAAACAGGAGTATTCATGGATTAGTCTTCTGCAATCGGGCTGACCGTCCAGAAAGTTTGGTCGGGGAAGCCGATAAGGAATTGTTCGGAATGATGGGCGACACACCACAAATCACGCTCGCGATAGCTAAATACCGCACCTTTGCCATCAGGGCAGAAGCCTTGATTAGTGGCATTTTGTTGACGGGCTTCAGGGTAAAGCGTGGCGGCGTGTTCGGCGGCCAAAAGCGGCAACAGGGCGGCAAATAGTCGGCGCGAAGCGGCATTGGGCATCACAAAACCGTCATTTTTCCAACCTTTGGTGCTGACTGATTGACGCGATACCGGCGCACCCAGTGCATCGGTTTGGACAAAGCGGATGCCGTCTGAATGAGGTTCGACTGCCAAGAGATTGGTTTGAACGGTTTGCCCCGCCGCATTGGTCTGCTCGAGTTTGAACCATTGGCCTTCTTTGGAAAGCGGCGGCAGCGTTTGCGGCTGGGGGAGCGAGGTTGCGCATGCGGAAAGTAGCAGTGCAGCAAGCAAAGGGATAAATCGCATAAGGTTTTATCTATCGGTCAAAATATTTAATGGCGTGGATGAAGTTTCAGACGGCCTGTTCTGTTTTCAGTCTAGGCCGTCTGAAAGACATTCGTCCTTATTCTACCTTCAAATCGCCCACCAATGCGGCAAGTGTGGACAAGCGTTGCTCGGATTTTTCCACGAATGGATTGTTCGTATCCCAAGCGTAGCCTGCCAGAATAGACGAAATCATGCGGCTGATTTCAGGGCTGCGGTTGGGCGCGTAGATGGCATTTTGGAAGCGGAAATCGTACCAGCCGGTTACATAAGTGCGGAACGCGTTCACGCCGATCATCAGTTGGTCGGCAAATTCGGTTTGCCAATCGGCCGCTTCGCCTTTGAGCTGTTTGCCCAGTAAATCGGCAGCCAGTTTGGCAGAGTGCAGGGCAATGGTCACGCCGGAGGAGAAAACGGGGTCGAGGAATTCGGCGGCGTTGCCCAAAAGGGCGAAATGTTTGCCGTATAAGGTTTTCACGTTGGCGGAGTAGCCTTGGATAGAGCGGAACGGGAAGTCGTTTTCCCAAACGGCTTTATCCAAAATTTCCGCCAGCATCGGGCATTCGTACACAAATTTTTTCAACACGGCTTCTGATTCGCCTGCCAGTTTGTCGGGCGTGCCGACAACGCCGATGGAGCAGCGGTTGTCGCCGAAAGGAATCAGCCAAATCCAGACATCGCGATGTTCAGGATGCGTGTTGATCAGGATTTTATTGCGGTCGAATTTCGGGCTGGTGATGTTGTCGTCGATATGTGTGAAGTGGGCTTGGCGCGGAGGCAGCTCGGACGGGCTTTCCAAGTCCAAAAGGCGGGGCAGGACGCGGCCGTAACCGCTGGCATCCAAAACAAATTTGGCGGTCAGTTCATAGTTTTCGCCTGTATCGGTCGCAACGCTCAAACGTGCCACATCGCCGCTGTTGTCAAACGCGGTTACGCCGTGTCCGAAGCGGACATCGACGCCTTGTTTTGCCGCTTCATCAATCAGGATTTTGTCGAAGATGCCGCGGCGCACTTGATAAATGGTGCCGGGGCCGTCTGAAAATTTTTCAGTAAAGTTGAAATCTGTGTAACGGCTACCCCATGAAAACGCAGCGCCGTCTTTAAATTGAAAGCTGGGCTCGGCATGCACTGCGTCGGCAAAACCGGCTTCTTCCAACATTTCCATGCAATGCGGCAACAGGCTTTCGCCGATGACAAAGCGCGGGAAATGTTGTTTTTCCAATACGCAAACTTTAAAGCCTTGTTTGTTCAGCAAAGCAGACGCAACCGAACCTGAAGGGCCAGCGCCGATAACGGCAACGTCAAATTCTACGGACATTTGAAAATACCTTTGATTTTAATGATAAATAATGTTTAATTTATCGCCTGAAATTTTTCAGACGGCCTTTTACAACTTGGCGATAGAAGTTGAAACAAAATATCGCTTCAATTTCAATCGTCTTCATCTTTTGTCTAACTTTTCAACAATGTGCTTGCCAGCCAAATATTGAATGCCACGCCGATGGTAACCGTCATGCCGAACGCGGCAACGGCGGGCGTGCTGCTGATGGCGAGCAGGGCAAAGGAAATGGCTGTCGTTGCGGCGGCAAGCAGCATGCCGCCTAATTTTGCCGGGGCGCTGTGGTGTGCGGTGGCGGCATAGACGGCATAGTCCACGCCGATGGCGGACACTAAAAGCAGGCCGAACATGGCAAATAGACTGACGGGAATGTCGGCCAAACCGAGTACGGCAACGGTGCAGATGGCGGCGGCCAGCGGTACGGCAAGGATTTTGCTGCCGCGTTTGAAACCGAACATTTTCCACAAGAGCAGCCATGCCAACGCATAGGAAGCCAGTTTCAACCATGCAGCCTGATTGCGCGTGTGGTGGAAAAGCTCGTTTAAGTGGGCGCGTTTGTCTGCCCAATGTACGCCGGAGACGTGTTGCGCCACGGCGCGTACGGTGGCTTCATCGGTCATGCCGTTCAAACGCACGACGGCAGCAAAACGGCCTGGTTCCACTTCGCCCAAATACAAGGAACGCCAAGCCTCCGCCAAATCGGTATTCAGGCCGTCTGAAAGCGACAATGGTTGCGTATTGGCAGCTTGCAGCAGGGCATCACGCACGGTTTTGCGCGGAATACCGATTTCTGTGAGCGGTTTCCAGCTATCAGGCAATTTGGTCAATTCGCGCAGGCGGTTTTGCAGTTTTTGCTGTTCCGTTGTCGGCAGGATGAATTGGTCGGGCGATTGGATGCCGGACAGTTTGCCTTGCGCGATTAAGGGCTGCAGGGCGCGGCCGAGTTCGGCGGTTTTCTTCAACAGGGCATCTTCGCTTTGTGCTTCGGCCACCAAATATTTGCCGCCAAAATCCGTGCCGCTCAACTGACCGATTTGTTGTACTTCGGTCAACATCTCGGTCGGCATATTGACCCATTGACGGATGTCGTCACGCCAGTCGCTGCGCCACAGTCCGACTGCCAGCAAAATTCCGCCCACGATTAACCAGCCGCGTTTGTGCAGGCGGTTTTTCAGACGGCCCGACAAGGAATAGAGCTTTTCGGTTAATGCGGCAAAAGGCACGGTTTTGGCATGGTAGCGGCGAAACAGTGGCGGCAGCCATAAAACGGTGGCACCAAATGCACCAAATAAGGCAAAGCCTGAAAATACCGCGGTTTGGCGTAATACAGGCAAAGGGGTAAACCACAGCAGCGCGTAGCCCAAGACAGTAATCGTCAGGCTGACGGCAAAACTCGGCAAGACATGTTTCATTGCCGATTCGGCCTGCCAAACGGTCTTTTCAGACGGCCCGAATACGGATGGAGCCAGCCAGTGCAACGGGAAATCCACCAACATACCCACCAAGCTGGTGCCGATGACGATGGTCAGGATATGCACTTCGCCGAAGGTTAATAATGCGACCGCCAATCCGGTCAATATACCGGCTGCCAGCGGCAAGGACAGCAAAAATACTCGGCCGCTGCGGAAGACCCACAATAGCAGCGCAAAGGTCAGCCCAAGCCCGACCATACTCATCAGTCGGCTTTCTTTTTCTGCGGCTGCTTTGGATACGGCGGCGAACAATGCGCCACCTGCGCTTAAGGTTTCCGCGCCGTTTTCCGAAGCAATTTGACGGCTTTGCGCCATCAGCGGTAATAGGGCATCGTTACCGGAAAATTGATCGCCACCGGCGAGCCGTCCGCGCAAGAATACCCAAGTTTTGCCTTTGTCTTCGGCAAACAGCATGCCGTTGTCCATGTCCCACTGCAAACGGCTTTGCGGATTGGCTTTGTCGGCAACAAAGCGTCCGAAGCCCAGCCAGTCTTGTTCTAAAGACAAAGGGGAGGGGGCAGCAAACGGATTGGCCACGGCTTCTGCACGCGCTTGAAAATAGGCTTGCGGCTGCTCAAACAGCAGGCGTATTTCGTCTTGCGGCAAAACCGCCAAGCTCAGCTTCTGCATATCCGCCCGTACTTTGTCCAAATTCGGCGTCATGCTGCTGTCGACTTGTTCAAATATGCCGCTTTTGCGCCATGCGTCGGCAATTTGTGAGGCCGTCTGAAAAGCGGTTTCGGCATCGGTACTGCCTGCAAGCAAAATGACTTGTGAATTGAGCTGCGCTTCTGCGGCTTTATCCGCGGCCGTCAGTAAGGCATCGGGTTGCTGCTCGCTTGGCAACAACGCGGTCAAATCGGTTTGGATGCGCGCTTGTGAAGCAAAGGCATAAACCAAAAACAGGGTAAGAAACAGGATAAGGGCAGTATAGAGGCGGTTTAGGAGGCGAAGATTCATCGTTCAGACGGCCTTTTGCAAATGCTGCTGTTGGGGTGTGGAATAAGTAAAAGTGCAGTAAATTAAATCAGATTATTATTATTTTGTCAGTTGTTAGATAGTTTGCTGGTCGGTTAAATCATTGGGCTTGAGCGAACCGAAAAACTGCCATTGCAGGGCGATGGCTTTTCCCTTCCAAACGCAGGCAAGTGCCATCGTATCCGCCAAAATCACGCTTGTGCCGTGCCAATCGGTTTGCTTTCCAGCGCGTAAACCGACGGGTTGCCCTGAATCGAAAATATAGCCGACCGATTTCATATCCGACGGAAAATCCAAATTCGCCGCTTTAATCAAGGCTTCTTTGAAACACCACAATCGGTAAAACGTTTCAGACGGCCAGTTTGCCGTTTCTAAATAGTTTTGTTCTTCCTGCGTGCAGACCAAAGCCGACAACGCTTTGAAATCGCGCGGGCGGATAAATTCGATATCGACACCGGCTGTTAAGGTATGAGGCGCACACAATAAAGCGGCAAAGCCTTGGCTGTGGCTCAGCGATACAGTCGCTAAATCGGTTTGCTGTTTTAATGCGCGACTGACTTGCCAGTCTTGACGCTGCGCCAGTTGAGGTGTGGCAGTCAAACGTTGGGAATCGGCTGCATTTAGAGACGCATGGTCGTAGCAGGCGGCAAAAGACGGATCGGCCAGCAGGCAGTGAAGGGGTGTTGTATCCATAAAATAGAAAAATGCCAAACTTCATATTGAAGTCCGGCATTTTTGACATTGCTTAGTGGAAGCTGCCTTTCAAAACCACACGGCTGTTGAATGTAGCGATGTGGCATTCGTACTCGTTACCGCCTTTGGTTACTTTGTCAAAGTAGCTAACCAGATGAACGGATTTGGCTTTTTTACGAAGTGCAGTGCTTTGGAAGCGTTTAACCGCGCTCAGGAATGCGCGTTGGCAGGTTTCATCAGGAGTTTTGCCGACTGAGTTGGAGATTTGACGGGAAGTCAAAGTCGCACCGGATGTGCTGCCGTAGTGAACGCGGATGCTAGGATCCAAAGCGGATTTGGCTTCGGCAGAGTTCAAAGCCACATCGACTTTACACATATAGATATCGTTTTGACCTTTGCCATTGACTTTATGGCCTTCACCCATGCTGCGGCAGGCAGAACCGGCTGCAGTTGTTTTTTGAGTAGAAGTTTGAGAGGAGGAAGTAGATGGTTGGGAATTGCCGGATTGTGAGCAGGCGGCAAGCATCAGGGCGGATACGGCAACCAAAGCAGAAAAACGTAACATACGAACTCCTTTGTAATAATGGGCGTAGAAAAAGTTTACAGAAAGCAGAATCATTTTAACATATATGAAAGAAGTATAAAAATAGGGTTATGCAAAAAAATATTATATTTTTATTTAAATGATTTCATGGCGTTAAGAAAGTTTGAGGCGGTAATGCTTGACGAAGGAAGGGAGAAAGCGTATATTGCGGTCTGCCTTAGGAGTAATGGCTGAGAGGCTGAAGGCACTTCCCTGCTAAGGAAGCATGTGGGGTCAACCTGCATCGAGGGTTCGAATCCCTCTTACTCCGCCAAATATGAAAGACACCGTTTATACGGTGTCTTTTTTATTATCCGGAATTTCTTGAAAACCAAGGCCGTCTGAAAGTATGAAATGAACGATTTGATTATTCTAAACAAGCCTTATGGTGTGATTTGCCAGTTTTCTGCACATGAAAAACATCAGTGCCTTAAGGATTTTGTCGAGAAACCGGGATTTTATCCAGCCGGACGTTTGGATACGGACAGCGAGGGCTTGTTGCTGCTGACCAATAATGGCCGTTTGCAGGCGCAGATTGCCGACCCGAAATTTAAGCAGATTAAAACTTATTGGGCGCAGGTGGAGGGTTCTCCAGATGAAGCTAAATTGGATTTATTGCGCCGTGGCGTAGATTTGGGCGATTTTGTCACCCGTCCGGCCGAGGTCAGGGTATTGGAAGAAGGCGAAGCGGATGTTTTATGGCCGCGCGTGCCGCCGATTCGCGTGCGCAAGTCCGTGCCTGATTTTTGGGTAGAAATCAAAATTTCGGAAGGGAAAAACCGTCAAGTGCGAAGGATGACGGCGAAAGCAGGCTTGCCGTGTTTACGCTTGGTTCGTGTGGCGATAGGCCGTCTGAATCTGTTTGATTTGAATTTGGAATTGGGACAATGGCAGTTTGCGCCGCATCGTCCTTAGATAGGATGAATAAAGGCTGTCTGAAATATTCAGACGGCCTTTTGTTATGGAAAAATTAATGATGTGAATGGCCGATTTGGAAGGTCATTGTGGTGTAGTTTGCCTGTTTTTGGCACACACTTTGATCAGGGAAATCGGCTTTGTGTTCTACGCTGGCCTTCCAGAAACCTTGGCGTAATGGAATGATGCTGACTTCGCCTTTGTCATCGGTGGTATCAGAGAAGGCTTGGGCTTCGGTTTTATGGGTTTTGCTGCGGTCGCTGGTGTCGAAGCCGTCAAATGTAGCGGTAACGGTGGCGTTAGGCAGCGGCTCGCCATTGAAGAGGACGCGGACTTTGAAGCGTTCGCCGACGTGGACGTTGGCAGGGTTGTCCAAAGGTACGATTTCTAAATGTTGGCCGACTTGCTTGGTGATGATGGCGGTATCTGCGCTTTCATGACCGACATTGACGATGTTTTTACCGAACATACGGGTTTGCTCGCAATAGCTTGCATCAGGCATTTCTTTGATGCTTGCCTGCTTCCAGCCCGCGCTGTTTTTTGACCAGAAAGTCGGTTGGTATTCGGCGGTTACCAAGTAGCTGCCGTCTTTGACCGGCAATTTGCTGCGGTATTGGTAATTGTATGTACCTTTTTGAATCATGTTTTCTTTGCCTTTTTCAGTCACCAGTTGCATGGGTTTGCTGAAAATGTGCAGGCGGTCTTTGGCGATGGGCTCAAGCTCCGGGAATTCGCCATAGCCCAATTCGGCTTCAAGGTATTCGCCGCCATGTGTGTGGGCGGTTTCAACCCAAACGCGGTGGGCGTGTGCGGCAGTGCTGAACAGGAAGGCGGATGCGATAAGCAAAGCAGTTTTTTTCAAGATTTCTCTCCGATTTTCGATGTGTAGAAAAGATAGAATAAAGCGTTCGTTATAATATAACAAAATTATTTAAATTTAAAGAGAGGCCGTCTGAAAGTTTTCAGACGGCCTTTTAGTTGATTGTTTTTTGAGGCGGATTATCGAAACGGTTTAGTCCCCGTCACGACAAACATCAATCGCTTCCTGCAAACTGCTGACGCCGTAGATTTTCAGGTTTGGAAACTCTTTGGCATTGCGCGGCATATTGGCTTTGGGAACGATGGCGCGTTTGAAGCCGAGTTTTTCCGCTTCTTTGAGTCGCTCTTGTCCGCGTGCAACAGGACGGACCTCGCCGCTTAAGCCGATTTCGCCGAATACGACGGTTTTTTCAGGCATAGGGCGGTTGCGGAAGCTGGAGAGCATGGCGAGGATGACGGCTAGGTCGGCGGCAGGTTCGCCGATTTTGACGCCGCCGACGGCATTGAGGAATACATCTTGGTCGAAGCAGGCAATGCCTCCATGGCGGTTGAGGACGGCGAGCAGCATGGCGAGGCGGTTTTGCTCGAGGCCGACGGTAAGGCGTTTGGGGGTGAAACCGTGTGCGTCATCGACCAGTGCCTGAATTTCGACCAAAAGCGGGCGGCTGCCTTCCTGTGTGACCAAAACGCACGAACCGGGCGTGTCGTCGCGGTAGCTGGCAAGGAAGATGGCGGACGGGTTGGATACGCCTCTCAAACCGTTTTCGGTCATAGCGAACACGCCCAATTCGTTTGCTGCGCCGAAGCGGTTTTTGATGGCGCGTATCATGCGGTAGTTGGAATGTTGGTCGCCCTCGAAATACAGCACGGTATCGACCATGTGTTCCAGCACGCGCGGGCCGGCAATTGCGCCGTCTTTGGTAACGTGTCCGACCAGTATTATGGCGATGCCCATCTGTTTCGCCATACGCGTCAGTTGGGCGGCGCATTCGCGTACCTGCGATACGGAGCCGGGGGCGGAAGTGATTTGGTCGGAATACATGGTTTGGATGGAGTCGATAACCACGACTTCGGGCTGATGCTGTTTCAAGGCCGTCTGAATCGCTTCCATGCGGATTTCGGCAAGCAGGTTCACGCCTTCGGTGGGCAGCTCCAAACGTTGTGCGCGCAGGGCGACTTGTTGGGCGGATTCCTCGCCGGAAACGTACAGCACTTTGCGGCTTTGCGCCATTTTGGCGATGGTTTGCAACAGCAGCGTGGATTTGCCGATGCCGGGGTCGCCGCCGAGCAGGATGACCGCGCCGTCAACCAAACCGCCGCCCAATACACGGTCGAGTTCGCCCATGCCGGTCGGATTACGCGGCACTTCGGTCGCGGTAACGGCGGAGAGGGATTGGACGGTCGAAGTGTCTGCCGCCCAAGATTGGAAGCGGGCATTTTTCGGCTCGGGCGCGGCAAGGCTTTCCTGAAGCGTGTTCCACTCGCCGCAATGCGGGCATTTACCCTGCCATTTCGGGGAAGTACCGCCGCATTCGGAACATTGGTAGATGGTTTTGGGGGCTTTTGCCATGATGTTTTCCCTGTGGAATATTTGATGTGTGAAAAGGTCGTCTGAAAACAATCATATCGTTTTCAGACGACCTTTTTTATTGAGAAATAACAGGTTTATTTTTTGCTGTCTTTATCCGCATCTTTTTTCGGTGCAGGTTTTTTCGCTGCTAAGCCCAAAGATTTTTGCCATTCGGCTGGATTTTTCACCAAGTCCAAGGCTTTACGGAGTTGATCGTCTTTGGCCGGATTTGGAATGCGGCGGCTGGAGATGTCTTCGTCTTTATCTTTTTTGGACTTGTCTTTATCGGCTTTGGTTTCTGTGTTGGCAGGTGTTTCAGTGCTGCTGTTGACGTCTTGGCCGCCCAACGGATTGCCGATATGGCCGACCAAATCGGCTTCGCGGCTTTCAAAGGCGCGGTCTTTATCTTTGACTTCAACGTCAGGAACAATGCCTTGTGCTTGAATCGAGCGGTCGTTTGGCGTGTAGTAAAGGGCGGTGGTCAGTTTGACTGCGCTGCCGCCGGAAAGCGGAATCAGGGTTTGCACTGAGCCTTTACCGAAACTTTGTGTGCCGACGACGACGGCACGTTTGTGGTCTTGCAATGCGCCGGCAACGATTTCGGAAGCGGAGGCCGAGCCTGCGTTAATCAGGACGGTCATCGGAATGGTTTTCAGCTCGGCAGGCAATCCGGCCAACGGGTCTTTGCCGCTGGTGGTGATGTAGTCTTCGGCAGTTGCTTTGAGAACCATGCCTTCTTTTTTGTTGCGGCCTTTGGTGCTGACAACGGTTACGTCAGGCTGCAGGAAGGCTGCGGATACGCCGACTGCACCGTTGAGCAGGCCGCCCGGGTCATCGCGTAAGTCGAGGATGATGCCTTTGAGCGGGCCTTTATTTTCTTTGACAAGGGCTTGTGCGGCTTCGTTGAGTGCGGCAACGGTGCGTTCTTGGAATTGGGAGACGCGGATGTAGCCGTAGTCTTTTTCAAGCAGGTGATGGCGTACGCTTTTGACTTTGATGATGGCGCGGGTCAGGTTGACGACGATGGGTTTGTCGGCATTTTTGCGTGAAAGGGTCAGGGTGATTTTGGTACCCGGTTTGCCGCGCATTTTTTTGACGGCTTCGCTGACGGTCAGGCCGCGTGTAGAGGTATTGTCGATTTTGACGATGAAGTCGCCACTTTTCACGCCGGCGCGTTCTGCTGGAGTGTCTTCAATCGGGGCAACGACTTTGACAAAGCCATCTTCTTGTCCGATTTCCATGCCCAAGCCGCCGAATTCGCCGCTGGTGGACTCTTTCATTTCGGCATAGCCTTTTTTGTCCATATACTCGGAATGCGGATCGAGGTCGGACACCATGCCTTTCATTGCACCTTCAAAGAGCTCGGCGTCTGGTTTGTCTTGGTAATAGTTGGCTTTGATTTGGCCGTACACTTCTGCCATGGTGCGGATGGTTTGCACGGGCAGGGCCTCGTTGTCTTTTTTGTCTTTTTCGGCGGCAAAACTTTGTACACTCAGACTGAGGGCGATGCCGCTAAACGCGCCGAGAGTGTAGATTGCAACTTTTTTCAAAGTGGATTTTGTTGACATTCGTTTGACTTTCTTTTTGTGTACGGTAAGCAAAGTGGTTTTTGTTTTCTCTGAACCCGTTGACTTTATGTGATTTAAACGCTTGGAACAATAAGTTTAAGGTAAAAGTTTGTTGTTTAATGTGCTGAACAGGCGTGAAAATCGTGTTTTATTGTAGTTTATGATGAAAATTCAGACGGCCTGAAGGGGAAAATTCACTCAGGCTGTCTGAAACATCAGTTAATCCAGGAAAGCGGATTCATGACTTGTCCGTTGTAGCGGACTTCAAGGTAAAGGCCGGTTTCGCCCGACGGCAAAGTGCCGCTGGTGCCAATCTTGCTGCCGGCATTGACGGCGTAGTTTTGGGCGGTGTCGATTTCGTTCAGGCCGGAGTAAATGCTGACATAGCCGTCGCCGTGGTCGAGGACGACTACTTTGCCGTAGCCTTCAAGTTCGCCGGCAAAAGTGACTGTACCGGAAGCAATGCTGCTGACCGGAGCAGGAACGGTATTGTAGAACACGCCTTTCCAAACTTCACCATCGCCACGGTCTTGACCGAACAGGCCTGCCAGTGTGCCGTTGACCGGTTTTTTCAGACGGCCTTGCATACGGCTGAAGCTGTTGGCGTTGCTGACGGTAAAGCCTTGGGTGTTCGGGGCTTGCAGTTTCATGTCTTCGTCAGTCAGCGTGGACATGGCGGCGCGTTCGGCTTCGGCTTTTTGTTGGGCGGCAGCCTGCTCTTTGCGGGCTTTTTCGGCAGCGGCCAAGCGGGCTTCGGCGGCTTTTTTACGCGCTTCAGCCTCGGCTTTGCGTTGCTCGGCTTTGCGTTTTTCCAAATCTTTCAAGAGATTGTTGAGGCGTTGCTCGTTTTCTCTGTGGTTGATTTTCTTTTGCGCTTCTTTGGCCATTTGCGCGTTTTGACGGCGGCTTTCAGCTTGTTCGGCGGTATTGGTTACACCTTGTTGACGCAAAGAAGCTTGGATATTGGCTTGCAGTTTTTTCAGGTAAGCCAATTCATTGTTGATTTTTTGCTCTTGCGCTGCCAGCTCTTTCTGTTGTTTTTCCAAGTCTCTCATGACTTGGTCGTTGGCGTTGTTGATATAACGCGTGTAACGCAGGAAGCGGGTCTTTTGACCGGCATCGGCGTTTTTCAGGAAGAGGGCGACCGCGTTGGGCTGGCTGTTTTTATAGTTGCCGGACACAAAGCGCGAAATTTGGGCGCGCGTGTTGGAAACTTCGGCTTTCAACTGGTTGGCATCGGCATTGAGCTTTTGGAATTTTTCCCATGCGTCGCGTTGTTTGCGGTTGATGCCGGAGAGGTTGTTGCGTGTTTGTTGCAGCTGTTTGAGCGTGGCATTGACATGGATAATGAAACCCTCGTTGCGTTTGGCAAGGGATTTTTTGGTTTCCATATCGTTGGCGGCGGCAGTTACGGCTGCTTTGAACTCGTTGTCGGCTGAAGAAGTGGCTTTATGCTCAACTTTAGGCTCGGCTTTTTTGTTTTGCTCTTTGGTTTTTGTGTCTTTTTTAGCGTCTTTTTTGTCTTCAACAGCTTTTTTAGCAGGCTCTTTGGCTTCTTTAGCGTCGGCCTTTTTGTCTTCGGCTGCTTTTTTTACGGGCTCTTTGGTTTTTTTGCCGTCTTTTTTATCCTCGGCCGCTTTTTTAGCAGGCTCTTTAGCTTTGGTTTCCTTCGTGTCTGCTTTTTTTACGGGTTCTTTGGCTTTGCTGTCTTTTTTATCTTCAACAGGTTTCTTGTCTTGTTCTTTGGCATTGCCGGATTTTGCGGCTGCGGCTTTTTTGTCTTTTGCCGTTTCTTTAGGCTCTTCGGTTTTGCGGTTGGTCTTTTTATTGTCTGCAGCGGCTTCGGCGGTTTTAGCCGTTTTGTTTTTGGCTGAAGCGCGTTCGTTTTTGTCGGCGGTTTCCTTCTCTTTGGAGGCTTTGGCTTTAACCGCTTTTTTGTCTTCCTCTTTTTCTTTTACCGCTTGTTTTTTTGAGGTTTCTTTTTTGACATCTGCCTTGGCGGCTTCTTTCTCTTTTTTCACGGGCGCAGCCTTTTTGACGGTGGCCGCTTTTTCTTTCGGCGCGTCTTTGGCAGCATAGGTTGGCAGGGAGAAACTGAGCAACAGGGCGAGAATGAGGGGTTTGTAACGCATGGTTCGATCTTGCTATCAAAGTAGGAACAATAGGACGGATTATACTGTCTGTCAGGCCGTCTGAAAATAATATCGGGTTGCAATATGGACGAACGGTCTTATATAGTAACGATAGAGTGGGCGGACGGGGTTTAGTCTGCCTGGAAACTGACAGTCTGCATTGACAGGATATTATGAAAAAATATTTATTAGTAGTGTTGGGCGCCATGGTTTTGGCGGCTTGCGGTGACAATACCGATAAAATCGGACGCGCCAGTACGGTGTTTCATATGCTGGGTAAAAACGACCGTATTGAAGTGGAAGGTTTTGACGATCCTGATGTGCAGGGGGTTGCCTGTTATATTTCGTATGCGAAAAAAGGCGGTTTGAAAGAAACGGTCAATCTGGAAGAAGATGCCAGCGACGCATCGGTTTCCTGCGTGCAAAGTGCGGAAGTCATCCGTTATAACGAGGCTGCGGTTTTGAAACCGCGACAAGTGTTCAAACGCAGTGCCAGCATAGCATTTAAGAGCCAGCAGATTATCCGCTATTACGATCCGAAACGTAAGTCTTTCGCTTATTTGGTGTACAGCGATAAAATCGTTCAAGGTTCGCCGAAAAACTCTTTGAGCGCGGTATCGTGTTTTGCCCATGCGAAAACCGATACGCCGGTACCGGCAGGCGGTGCGGTTTACGGTGCGTGCGTGGTGGACGCGCCGGTTGCCGACGGACAAAAATAATAAAATCAGCTTATAGATTAAAAGAATATGAATTTAGCCAACCATTTCCTGATTGCCATACCTCATATGGACGATCCGTTTTTTACGGATACGGTTATTTATGTGTGCGAACACGATGAAGAAGGTGCGCTGGGCATCATCATCAACAAGCCTTCGCCGATTACCATGGACATGATTTTCGCCGCCGCCGACCGCAATATCCCGTTGCGCCTGCAACATGAAAACGTGATGATGGGCGGACCGGTTCAGATTGAGCGTGGCTATGTCGTGCATACGCCGATCGGCCGCTGGCAAAACAGCATGGTGGTAACCGATAACGTGGCGCTGACTTCTTCGCGCGATGTGATTGAAAACTTGTCTAAAGAAGGTGCGGTAGACAAGGCTTTGATCAGCATTGGTTATTCGAAATGGGGAAAAGGGCAGTTGGAGCGCGAGCTGGCAGAAAATGTTTGGCTGACCGTTCCCGCGGACGAGCATATTCTTTTTGATGTGCCTTACGAACTCCGTTATGCCGCTGCTTTTGAAAAATTGGGCGTTAATCCGAATGCTTTGATTTCAGGAGTCGGCCATGCCTGATGCACCAAAAGGTACAGTTTTGGCCTTTGACTTCGGCGAGGCGCGTATCGGCGTAGCGCAGGGGGATGCCGAGTTGGGCATGACCCATCCGCTGGCGACGGTAACCGGCAACAGCAATGATGAAAAATTCGAGGCCATTGCCAAGCTGGTCAAAGAATGGCAACCCAAGTATTTTGTGGTCGGCCTGCCGACGCATACCGACGGGACGGAGCATGAGCTGACCCGTTTGAGCCGCAAGTTTGGCCGCCGGTTGCACGGACGTTTTAATTTGCCGGTTTATTGGGTGGATGAAAGGATGTCTTCCCTATACGCGGAAAGCCTGCTTGCTGAAGCTCAAGTATTTGGCCGAAAACAAAAATCCGTACTTGACCAAGTAGCGGCGCAGGCGATTTTGCAAGGGTTTTTTGAAGGTGGCGCGGCCGAGTATTTCAATGGCCGCGAAGAATAGCATTATTCATTATAAAGGCCGTCTGAAACCGGGTTTCAGACGGCCTTTGTTTTGTGTTACGGCTTTGGGATAAAAGAAGTTTAGTTTGGTTAAGCCTGATTTTTTCAGTACAAATTTTGCTACACTCCGTTTTCTTTTTTTAGACACAAATACAAGGAAAAAGTCATGGCACTCATGGAGAATCTTTTGAATGCGGCTACTCAAGTGTTGGGTGGCAACAGCGAAAACGGCGCACAAGGTTCTATGACCGATATGGTGATGGATTTGGTGAAACAGCAGGGTGGCGTGGGCAACTTGATCAACCAACTGCAACAAGGCGGTTTGGGCGATACCCTGAGCAGCTGGGTTTCCAACCAATCCAGCAACCTGCCTGTGTCCGGCACCGACCTGCAAAATGCTTTGGGCAGCGATACGGTAAACCAAATCGCACAAAAATTCGGCGTGGATGCCGGTCAAGCAGGCGATTTGTTGGCAAAAGTATTGCCTGACTTGGTCGATAAAGCCACGCCTAACGGCACGGCTCAAGATGCGGATGGCTTCGGCTTGGACGACATCGCTTCTATGCTGCTGAAAAACTTTATGAAATAATGAGTTGAATCATTTGATAAGGCCGTCTGAATCCGTTCAGACGGCCTTATAACTTTTGGTTCGCGGCAAATAACCAATAAGTCTTTTTCTGATGAAGGCGGATGGCTTATGATGGGCACTTCATTTCACCAGATAAGAAGGTTATACACATGTCCCGCTTGACCATACACACAGTTGAAACCGCTCCTGAAGCTGCTAAACCACGCATTGAAGCCGTACTGAAAAACAACGGTTTTATTCCTAACCTGATCGGCGTTTTGGCCAATGCGCCTGAAGCTTTGGCGTTTTATCAAGAAGTTGGCAAGCTGAATGCGGCCAACAGCCTGACTGACGGCGAAGTTGAAGTTGTCCAAATCATTGCCGCCCGTACCAACGAATGCGGTTTCTGCGTTGCCGGCCACACCAAACTGGCTACCTTGAAAAAACTGCTGTCCGAACAATCCATCAAAGCCGCACGCGCATTGGCTGCAGGCGAGTTTGACGATGCCAAACTGGGTGCTTTGGCGACATTCACCCAAGCCGTTATGGCGAAAAAAGGCGCGGTATCCGACGACGAGCTGAAAGCTTTCTTCGATGCAGGCTACAACCAACAGCAAGCCGTTGAAGTCGTCATGGGCGTTGCTTTGGCAACTTTGTGCAACTACGTCAACAACCTTGCCAAAACTGAAATCAACCCTGAATTGCAGGCATTTGCCTAATCTCATCAAAGGCCGTCTGAAAATTCAGACGGCCTTTTAGTAAAAAGCAAGGATATCCTTGTTGCTAAGAATAATTCATGAGTAGAACCATCTACGCTTCAAACCTTATTCAGAGGAAAAAATCATGACACGCGAAGCTTTACTGAACAATGTTGCCGCACTCGTTAAAAGCAAGCTGAAACCATTGGTGGACGACATCGACCGCAAAGGCCTGTATCCGAAAGAATTTATGCTGGAATTGGGCAAAATCGGCGGTTTTGCCGCGACCGGTACGGTTGAAGAAGGCGGCAACGGTTTGGGTTTGGCAACGCAAATCGCCGTATTGCGCGAAATCGGTAAAGAATGCGGCGCCACTTCGTTCAGCGCATGGTGTCAGGCGGCTTGCGCGTGGTATCTGCACCAATCGCCCAATCAAGCGGTTAAAGACAAATATTTTGCCGATATTCTGCAGGGCAAAGTTTTGGCCGGTACGGGCATGTCCAATACCGTCAAACACCTTGCCGGCATTGAAAAACACAACCTACAAGCCGAGCGCGTCGAGGGCGGCTACAAAGTCAACGGCGCTTTGCCTTGGGTATCCAATATCGGCGAAGACCATATTTGGGCGAATACCGCCCAAGTCGGCGACAGCTATGTGATGTTTATTACCGGCGGCCAGTGGGAAGGCGTGACCCTGCAAGATTGCCCTGAGTTCTGCGGTTTGGAAGGCACGCGCACTTACAGCCTGAATTTTAAAGACGTGTTTATTCCCGATGAAGATGTGATTGCCTCGCCTGAGCAGTTCCAGTCTTATATTCCGACCATTAAAGCTGGTTTCATCTTGCTGCAAATAGGTATTGGCGCCGGTGTGATTGACGGTGCGCTCGGCATTATCCGTATGGCCAACGTGGTGAATGCGGAAGTGAACGCTTATCTCGATCACAGCTACGATGATTTGAAAGCCGTGTTGGACGGTGCATGGGCGGAAACCGAACGCCTTGCCGATGATGCGTGGAACAACAAACCTGACACGCTGGCAACCTTGAAACTGCGTGAAGCCGCTGCTGTATTGGCATTGAACGCCACTCAATCTGCCGCATTGCATGCAGGTGCGAAAGGTTATCTGATGCGCAGTCCGGCGCAACGCCGCGTCCGCGAGGCCATGTTCGTCGCCATCGTAACACCGGCCATCAAACACCTGCGTAAAGAAATCGCCGCTTTGGAAGCAGCGCAATAAATTCAAAATATCAACAATAAAACACACGAAAGGCCGTCTGAAAATACGGTTTCAGACGGCCTTTTAAAATAGAAGGAACACACAATGGCTCAATATATGTGCGGCCCTTGCGGCTGGATTTACGACGAAGACCTCGGCGATCCAGAGCACGGCCTGCCTGCCGGAACCAAGTTTGAGGATATTCCTGACGACTGGAAATGCCCTGAGTGCGGCGTAGGTAAAGAAGATTTTTATCTGTTGGATTTCGTGATATAACTTGGTTGATTTAAAAAGGCCGTCTGAAATTTCAGACGGCCTTTGCTTTATCAGCGGTATAAAGCAACCATGGTTTCAGCCGCTTTGACGCAGCTTTCCACATCGGCAACCAAAGCGATGCGGACGTAGCCTTCGCCCGGATTGCCTTGTTCGGTATCGCGGGCGAGGAAGCGGCCGGGCAACACTTGGATAGCGGCTTTTTGCCACAGGTTGCGCGTAAATGCCAAGTCGTCGCCATCGGGAACTTTCAGCCAAATGTAGAACGACGCGTCAGGCAGTTTGACATCAAACGCCTGTTGCAAAATAGGGATGACGCGGTCGAATTTTTCTTGGTAGAGGCGGCGGTTGTCAATGACGTGTTCTTCATCGTTCCAAGCGGCAATGCTGGCGCGTTGGACGGGAATGCTCATCGCGCTGCCGTGGTAGGTGCGGTAGAGCAGGAAGTTTTTGAGCAACTCGGCATCGCCTGCGACAAAGCCGGAACGCAAACCGGGGACATTGGAGCGTTTGGACAGGCTGGTGAACATAATAATGTTGCGCGTGCCGCGTCCTAATTGCGCCGCAGCCTGCAGGCCGCCGATTGGTTTGTTGCCGTCAAAATAGATTTCGGAATAGCATTCGTCAGAGGCAATAACGAAGCCGTATTTGTCTTGCAAATCAAAAATTTCTTTCCAGTCTTCTAATTGCAGGACGCTGCCGCTCGGGTTGTTGGGCGAGCAGACGATCAGGACTTTGGTGCGTTGCCATACGTCTTCGGGCAGGCTGCTCCAATCGGGGTTGAAGCTGGGCGCAGGACAGTTGGCAAAATGGATTTCGCCGCCGCCCAAAATAGTCGCGCCTTCGTAAATTTGATAGAAAGGATTAGGGCTGATAATGACCGGTTTGGGGCCGTCTGAAGCCGGATTTAAAACGGTTTGGATAAAAGAGAACAAAGCTTCCCGGCTGCCCAATACCGGCAGGATTTCATTGTCGGGATTAAGGCTCAAACCATCATAACGGCGGGCAACCCATTCGGCGCAGGCTTGGCGCAGTTCGGGCAGGCCTACGGTCAGCGGATATTTTTCCAGTTCGTGCAGGGAGGCGGTCAGCGCGTCGGTGATGACTTTGGGCGTCGGATGTTTCGGCTCGCCGATTTGCAGATGAATGGGCGTTACGCCTTCGGGTGCATCAATGCCTTGCATGGCTTCACGCAGGCGGGCGAAAGGATAGGGTTTGAGATGGTTCAATAATGGGTTCATGATGTTTCAGCCGGATAAATTCAGGCAATAATCTTAGCATTTTTTAGATGGATTGGGACAAAAAGGCCGTCTCAAAACAGGGTTTAAATGTTTTTCAGACGGCCTTTTGAATATTGATGCGTTTATTTGGCAGGGACGGCGGGCAGGGAACCGTTCAAGAGATAATGAATGGTTTCTTGAACCGTACGGATGGCGTTGCCAAACGGCAGCGGGTCTTTGCCGCGGAAAAACAGGCCTTTATCGACTTCGCCGCGGAATGCGGCGGAAAGTTGGATGTCGATACAGAATTGACCGGCTTTGGCCAAACCGTCGCGCAAGCCGCAGCTGGTCAGGCAGTTCAGGCCTTGGGTGCAACGGCGCGGATCGTTTTTGGCATTGGCTTGCAATTTGGCTTCGCGTTTGATGTAGCTGTCGAGGAATTTGGTGCGCACGCCGCGAGCAGGCAAACCGGCAACAGACATGAATTCAACCACTTGTTCGGTTTCCGCACCGGTCAGCGTTTTTTTGAAGTTGATGTGGGCATCGCCTTCTTCGGTCACGGCAAACGCGGTACCGATTTGGACGGCGGACGCGCCCCAGTTTTTCAAGGCTGTTTTGACTTTTTCAAAGTTTGCCATGCCGCCGGCGAGTACCAACGGGATTTTTTCGCTTTCCAAGCCCAAGTTTTTGAATACTTCAAACGTTTCTTCAATAACGCGTTTGAACTCGAATTTGGCATCGTTCACGCCGTCGACGGTCGCCGCACCTAAGTGGCCGGCTGCGTGGGCAGGGTGTTCGATAACGATGGCATCGGGCAAGATGCCTTTTTTCATCCAACGTTTCAAAACGATGTTGATACCGCGTGATTCGGACAGGATAGGGAAAAGGGCGACATCTTTGTGGTAGCCCTCTGCCATTTCCGGCAAGTCCAAAGGCAAACCTGCGCCCATCACAATCGCGTCAGCACCGGATTCGCACGCCTGACGGACGTAGGCGGCATGGTCTTTGACGGCTTTCATGACGTTGACGGCAATCATGCCTTTGCCTTCTGAATCGGCTTTGGCTTTTTTGATTTCACGGTCAAGCGCGATGCAGTTGAGGCGGGTGTATTTTTCTTCGCTGGAATCGATTTTTGATTCGGCCAGCAAATCTTCGTGCAAGTGGCGCAAATCGACGCTGGCGATGGTACCTACGCCGTTTTCGCGCGCAACCGCGCTGGAGAGTTTTGATGCGGAAACGCCTACACCCATACCGCCTTGTACGACGGGAATCAGTGATTTGCCACGGATAATCAATGGGTCAAAGTTGTTTTGCATGGATGCTCCTTCATAGATTCTGGATAGTGCCGTCTGAAATCCTATGAAATAGATTGGATAACGGGCTGATGTGTATATAAATAAGTGTGTTTTTCGCCGTCGTTTTTCAGACGGCATGAGGCGTGTTTTTAAAATTTTAGGAATTATACTCTAAGTTAGTGTAAAAATTAGAGTATTAATACAGTTTTTTTGAAGGAAAAATTGAAAAGTCTTGTTAATAAAGGAATAAATTTTATGACAGATTGGGTTGCGGAGAAGAAATTGCAAACAAAATCTACAAAGAAAAAGGCCGTCTGAAATTTCAGACGGCCTTGAGTATGGGAATCAGACAGATGCCGGATTACATTTGTTTTTTAGCAGCATCAATGGCGCGTTGGTCGGGGTTGATCAAGATTTCAACGCGGCGGTTTTGTGCGCGGCCTTCAACAGTAGCGTTGGAGGCGATGGGTTGACGGGAGCCGTAACCGAAAGTGCTCAAACGGGTGCTGCTTACGCCGCGAGATTGCAGGAAGGTGGCAACGGATTCGGCGCGGTTGCGAGACAATGGCTCGTTGATGGCATCGTTACCGGTGTTGTCGGTGTGGCCGTTGATGGTCAAAGTCGTGTCAGGATATTGAACCAAAGTTTGCGCGGCGGCAGATAAGGCGCTTTGAGCATGGCCGCTCAGGGCAGCGCTGCCGGTAGCGAAGGTTACGTTTTCAGGCATAACCAGTTTGATTTGGTTGCCTTGACGTTCAACTTCGATGTTGGTGTTGGCCAGGCTTTGACGCAGTTTTTTCTCTTGGTAGTCCATGTAACCGCCGATGCCGGCACCTACTGCACCACAAGCCAATGCGGAGTTGCGCGCGCCTTTACCGCCGTGGGTCAGCGCACCAACGATGCCGCAAACAGCCGCACCGCCCAAGCCGTACATAGCGGTTTTGCTGGCGGATTGTTGACCGGTAGCAGGATCGGTCACACAGCCGGTGAGTGCCAAAGGAATGGCAGTAGCAATAACGGTCAGGGGTTTCAAGAATTTCATGTCGTATCCTCTTTTTAGATGACGGCTCGGGCCGTCTGAAAAAAATGAATAAAAACCGCGTGGGTCATTACGAATTAATGATACCGAATATCCGAAACGCAAAAGAATGGGTTTAACCCGATATTACGCAAATATTTGTCAGTTAACATAATACTGAAACATTTCTGCATTTTTCTGACTATTTGGTTGTTTTGCAGTCAGATGAAAAGTAAGTTTCTTTACGATTTCTTCCGTTTTTTCTTTTTACGGCGATACCAGCTGACAAATGCCCATTTCAATCTAACTTTGACATCGTATCCCACCGAGCCTGCGCCCAGTATGAACAAAACGGCGGAGACGGGCAGGGCGAAATGATGGCCGACCAAATGATAACCCCATACGCCAACGATGCCGCCCAGTAAAAACGACAGCATCAAGCCGCTTAAAAGCCACATTTTCGGTTTGTTGACGCGGACGTGCGGCAGGCGCGGATGATGTTGCTTGGAATAATAAAGTGCACGTGAAATTTCAATGCCCAAATCGGTTGCCGTGCCGGTCATGTGGGTGGAGCGGATGGCGGAGCCGGACAAAAGTGTAATGACGGTATTGTGCATGCCCATGATAAAGCACAATAAAAACAATGCCAAAGACGGCATGATGAAATCCGGGCCGCCAAAATCCCATTCCATCGCGGTAATGCCGAACAAGCCGAAGATCAACAGATAAACCGCTTCCAGCCACATGGAAAAACCAAAGCTGCCACGGAAACGCATTTGCTGCGTCCACAAAATCACCCAGCCCGAATGCGCGGCTCCTGCAACAAAACACAACACGCTGATTGTGGCAATAATGGCCACACTCCACTCTTGAAGATACAAAACATCTGCCAACAGCGACATTGAGCCGGTAACGTGGGAGGTATAACGTGAGAATGCGAAGTAACCGCCGGCATTAATCGCACCGGCAAGAAAGGCCATGATGTAGCCCAGCCGTCTGAAACGGGCATCGGAAATATTGTGTTCGTGCAGGTACGGACGGTCTGCCTGCCAAAACGGCGGCGTGTGTTGCCTATGGTGGCGCGGTCGGTAAGAGTGGGGCCGTTTGTCGTCGTTCATTGATTTGAGGATAGGGGCGAGCATTTATACTGGGTGTATTTTATATGCAACTGCCTGCTGCCAAGAACAAATAATATAAAGTGTCCCCAAGTTGCCACACTTGCCCATTGTAAGATGAAGGCGTACATTAATAGCCATACATGAGTATAAGGAAACATCCGATGAATCCTATCCGCCTGACCTTATTGATTGGTGCTGCCGCATTACTTGCCGCCTGCGCCACCACGCCTGAGCAAAAAGCCGCACGCGCCCAAGCGCAGAAACGCTATGAGCAGGACCTTCAAGTCAATCTTGCAGCTCAATGTGATCAGGAAACTGCCGCGCTGATCCGCCGCAAATTTGACGAAGAAGGCAAACCCGGTGCCGCAACTGCGGAACAAAAAGCCTTCCGCCTTAAATATATCGACAAAGTTTCCGATCCGATGTTCCAAGCCTGCTACAAAATGGCATGGCAAAACTATATTTCCCAAGAACAGCTGCGCGAAGCCCGCTACTATCGTTATTACGATGATTGGGGCTATCCGTTTGGCCGTTATCCTTGGTGGTGGTAAGGTATTAACAAACCTTAAGGCCGTCTGAAAGCATATATTCATTGGTTTCAGACGGCCTAAGGTTTATTGAAACGGCAATAACGTTTACAATAGCCGCCTATTCAAACACAATACCTACCACCCATGAACATCTGGCTTGGACAGCGACACGCGCCCAAATTTCCGCAAGGAGCCGCCGTAACCATCGGCAACTTCGACGGCGTACACCTTGGGCACAAACACATTCTACAAAAACTCAAACGAGAGGCAGACCAGCGCGGTCTGCCTGTTGTCGTTGTTGTTTTTGAGCCTCAGCCCAAAGAATTTTTTGCGCGCAAAGCCGGGAAAAAGCTGCCTTACCGCATCAGTCCGCTACGTACCAAATTGCGTCTTTTGCGTGAAACCGGCTGTGTGGATGCCGTTTGGGTCTTGCGTTTTAACCAAGCTTTCTCCGATATGAGCGCACAAGCGTTTATCGACCAGCTTTTGCGCCAAACACTCAACACGCGTTATCTGCTGATTGGCGACGATTTCCGTTTCGGTGCCGGCCGTGAAGGTTGTTTTGAACTCTTGGCACAACAGCCCGATATGCAAACCGAGCGCACGCCGTCCGTTATTGTTGAAGACATCCGCACCAGTAGTACCGCCGTCCGCCAAGCCCTTTCAGACGGCAGGTTGGAATATGCCAAAAAACTGTTGGGCCATGATTATGTGTTGAGCGGAAAGGTCAAACACGGACAAAAACTCGGCCGCACCATCAACGCGCCTACCGCCAATGTCCAGCTTCCTCCGTATCATTATGCACTAAGCGGCGTATTTGTCGTTGAGGCAGACGGCACATTCGGCACGCGCCGAGGCGTTGCCAGCTTTGGTTTTAACCCCACTGTCAGCAACAACCGTTCGCAAAAGCTAGAAGTCCATCTGTTCGATTTCAACGGCGATTTGTACGGTCAACGCATCTTCGTCCGCTTCCTGCACAAACTGCGTGATGAGAAAAAATTTGAGAGTATCGAAGCATTGAAAACCCAAATTTTGCAAGATATGGAAGATGCAAAGGTTTGGAAGCCATAGAAACGCTTCTAGAAGCTTATAAAATCAAGACAATTGGGCTACAATAAGTCCTTTGAATTTTTTCAGACGGCCTGTTCTTTTTAAAATGAGCAATCAGGCCGTCTGAAACCGAAATACCGCAACAATAGAGATCAAAAAATGACCGATTACAGTAAAACCGTAAACCTGCTCGAGAGCCCGTTTCCAATGCGCGGCAATCTTGCCAAGCGCGAGCCTGCATGGCTGAAAAGCTGGTACGAGCAAAAACGCTACCAAAAACTGCGCGAAATCGCCAAAGGCCGTCCGAAATTTATTCTGCACGACGGTCCTCCGTATGCCAACGGCGACATCCACATCGGTCATGCCGTCAATAAAATTCTCAAAGACATCATTATCCGCAGCAAAACCCAAGCCGGTTTTGACGCGCCTTATGTACCGGGTTGGGACTGCCACGGTTTGCCTATCGAAGTGATGGTAGAAAAACTGCACGGCAAAGATATGCCTAAAGCCCGTTTCCGTGAATTGTGCCGCGAATACGCCGCCGAACAGATTGCCCGTCAGAAAAAAGACTTTATCCGCTTGGGCGTGTTGGGCGACTGGGACAATCCTTACCTGACCATGGATTTCAAAACCGAAGCCGATACCGTGCGTATGCTCTGTGAAATCTACAAATCCGGCTATCTCTACCGTGGTGCAAAACCGGTTCAATTCTGCTTGGATTGCGGCTCTTCGCTGGCGGAAGCGGAAGTGGAATACAAAGACAAAGTATCGCCTGCGATTGACGTTGCCTATCCGTTTAAAGACACCGTCGCGCTTGCCGCCGCATTTGGTTTGGCAAGTATCGAAGGCAAAGCGTTTGCCGTTATTTGGACAACCACGCCTTGGACTTTGCCTGCGAGCCAAGCTGTTTCAGCTGGCGCAGACGTGGTGTATCAATTAATCGATACGCCCAAAGGCAAATTGGTGTTGGCCAAAGATTTGGCAGAAGACGCGCTCAAACGTTACGGTTTTTCAGACGGCATTGCTATTCTTGCCGAAACCACCGGCGACAAGCTGGAAAACCTGCACATGAATCATCCGTTCCTCGAACGCGATATTCCCATGCTCAACGGCGATCATGTTACCACCGATGCTGGTACCGGCTTGGTGCATACTGCGCCTGCGCATGGTCTGGAAGACTACGCCGTCTGCAATAAATACGGCATCGAGCTTTACAACCCTGTAAATGCCGAAGGCAAATACATCAGCGAAACCCCGCGCGTTGCCGGCATGAGCGTTTGGGAAGCCAACCCTGTTATCCTGCAATGGCTGGAAGAAACCGGCAACCTCTTGGCAAGCAGCAAAATCGAACACAGCTACGCCCACTGTTGGCGCCACAAAACGCCGTTGATTTACCGTGCGACTGGCCAATGGTTTGTCGGTATGGACAAAGCCGGAAAAGACGGTAAAACCCTGCGCGACAAAGCCCTCAAAGCCGTTGATGACACCGAATTTTTCCCATCATGGGGGCGTGCGCGTTTGGAAGCCATGATTGAAGGTCGTCCTGACTGGGTGGTTTCGCGCCAACGCTACTGGGGCACGCCGATGACTTTCTTTGTTCACAAAGAAACCGGTGAGCTGCATCCAAACTCCGCTGAGCTTTTGGAAAAAGTTGCCCAAAAAATTGAAGAAAAAGGCATCGAAGCGTGGTTCTCTCTTGATAAGAGCGAACTCTTGAGCGCGGAAGATTGCGAAAATTACGACAAACTTTCCGATACGATGGACGTGTGGTTCGATTCAGGTTCAACCCATTATTCCGTCTTGAAACAACGCGAAGAATTGGAATGGCCCGCCGACCTTTACCTCGAAGGCAGCGACCAACACCGCGGCTGGTTCCAATCCTCCATGCTGACCGGCTGCGCCTCATCCATGGGTCGCGCCCCGTACAAACAGCTTCTGACCCACGGTTTCGTGGTTGACCAAAACGGCCGCAAAATGTCGAAATCCATCGGCAACGTCGTCGCACCGCAAGAAGTCTATAACGAATTCGGCGCGGACATCCTGCGCCTGTGGGCGGCATCCACCGATTACAGCGGCGAATTGGCAATTTCCAAAGAAATCCTCAAACGCGTCACCGAAAGCTACCGCCGCATCCGCAACACCTTGAGCTTCCTGTTTGCCAACCTCAGCGATTTCGACCCGTTCGAACACACCGTACCGCAGGCAGACATGGTCGAAATCGACCGCTACGCTTTAGTATTGGCGCGTCAGCTGCAAGAGCGTCTGGCAGGCGACTTCTATCCGCGCTATGCCTTCCACTTCGCCGTGAAAGACATCGTCTCCTTCTGCTCGGAAGACTTGGGCGCGTTCTACCTCGACATCCTGAAAGACCGCCTCTACACCACCAAAGCCGACAGCCACGCCCGCCGCAGCGCGCAAACCGCCCTGTATCACATCACGCGCAGCCTGGTTCTCTTGATTGCACCGATTTTGTGCTTCACCGGCGAAGAAGCGTGGGACATCATCGGCGGCGGCGAAGAAGACAGCGTCCTCTTCCACACTTGGCACGAGTTCCCGCCCATCAACGAAAAAGCCGAAGCCGAACTGGTGAAAAAATGGACGGCAGTCCGCGAAGCCCGCGAAGCCGTAACCGCCGCCATCGAACCTTTGCGCGCCGATAAAACCGTCGGTTCGTCATTGCAAGCCGAAGCCGAAATTACGGCTCCGGAAGAAATTGCCGACTATCTGAACACTTTGGGCGAAGAATTGCGTTTTGCTTTGCTGGTGTCTAAAGCTGAAGTGAAAGTAGGTGATGAACTTGCTGTAACCGCTAAAGCCAGCGATGGTGAAAAATGCGAACGCTGCTGGCACTATACCCACGATGTGGGCGCAGTTGCAGGCCATGAAACCATCTGTAAACGTTGTGCTGATAACGTTGACGGTAAAGGCGAAGACAGACATTACGCTTAATTGTTTGGTCTAAGATAAAGGCCGTCTGAAAACTTTGAAAATAGGTTTTCAGACGGCCTTTGTTTGACAAAAATGGAGATGAAAAAAAGGATACTGCTTTTCACTATAAGCTTATTGTCTGCCTGCAATAATCAGCAACAGCAACCGGTTGAACAGTTACAGGAAACAATCCGAGTGCACAATATTCCGATTAACGTGATTACCCCTCAAAACGGCGTACCGATTGATTTTGAAAAAAAAGAATTTCAAGAAGCAAAAACATTTTTCGACAAGATTCAGCAAGTAGCGAAGGTTACGAGGGCATATTATATTTATCCCGAACCATCATGCTATACAAGGGGAAGCGGACGCTACTCTACAAAAGAATGTCACCAGGGCTTGGTTGAAAAAACATGTTTTTTAGTGAGTATGGAGCTACTCAATCCTTCTTTGACAAAACTTTCAAACGAACAGCGGTTATCGGAAAGCCTCAAATACATCGAACATCGGAAAAGAGAACTTAAGAAAAATGCCATGCCTATCGTAACATTCGATATTTTGGATGAAGGGGAAAATTATATTGTCTATGCAAAGAAATCTAGAAAATATGCCCATTTCAAACCAGAAGTTACCGCCAAGCTGGCTTTAAACGGATTATTGTTTGAAGGTGTATGCACGAACAACTCTCCCACGGCAAAGTTCACCTCTTGGGAAAGTACCGCAACAGTCAATTGGGTACGGGAACTGATAAAAATCAACCAACAAGGATCCAAGCCCGACCAGCCATAAAATTAAAGGCCGTCTGAAAACTTGTTTCAGACGGCCTTCAGCTATTCTATTACTAAGTAGAAATTAGCGGGCAGAGCAAGAAGTTTCTACTTTGTTGCCGTATGGGTCAGTGAAGCCGAAGAATGCTTCGCTGCCTTTTTGATGCCATTCAGCGCCTTTGCCGAACAGGCCTTGGTTGGCAACATAGCGTTCGCCTGAACCTGCAACGGCAGAAGACAGGGTGGCAACTTTGTCGTCCAGACGCAGTTCAACTTGGTTGGTGCTCAGGTTGCGGACTTGTACAGACAGGCCGTTTTCGCAGCTGAATGATTGAACACGGTCATGGTTGTGCATGTCATGATGTTGGTGGCCATGTTCGTGTGCATGATTGTGCTCATGATGTTGACCATGGTCATGGCGATGGGCTTCAGGTGCGGCACAGGCAGCGAGGCTCATGGCGGTGGCAATTGCAAGCAGGGCTTTTACTTTCATTTTTGACTCCTATGGTCAGTGTTGAAGGAAGAATGTAGCGGCATGTTATAAATATCTTTATGGCTTCACAATAGGGATAACCATTATTTACTTTTTCTTCCTGTTTCCGGGAGTATGGCAGGATTCTTTGTAGTTTTGATATGAATGATTAATGCCGTTTGAAAAAAAGCCGCACTTGCGCTAGAGGTAGACGAAAGTGCGGAAAATTCAGAGAGTTACATTGAAAGAAGGATAGGACAGCTTAACGCTGGCGTGCTTTAAAACGGGGATTGCTCTTGCAAATGACGTACACTTTGCCTTTTCGGCGGACAATTTGACAGTCGCGGTGTCGTTTTTTTGCAGTTTTCAGGGATGAGAGGACTTGCATCATTTATCCTTTCTGAAAGAAGACATCATGGATTGGTAACGTTGGTTGAACTTGCTGGCGCGGCCTTCGACATTGACATTGCGTTGTTTGCCCGTATATACGGGGTGGGACGCGGAAGAGGTATCAAGAGAGAAGAGGGGATACTCTACTCCGTCTTTCCAAACCATGGTTTTTCCGTGGGTATTGGCACATGAACGGATGAGCCATCCTTGGTCTGCACCGCTGTCGTAAAACAGGACTGTACGATAGTTGTCTGGGTGGATATCGGGTTTCATTTCTTTCTCCAGTGAGTGTTATGGTATAACATTATACTCTTAGAAAAAGAGCAGACAAGTGTTTTTTGGTTTTTCTTTATCACGGGGGTGCGGCATTTTGATAAAATATGCTGTTTCAGACGGCCTTTTTTTTTCATGAGGCCGTCTGAATATTTTGTTTTCTAATGATAGGGATATGATGTATTTGTATAAGGGTTTCAGATTGGGTGGTGCGGTAAGCAAGGTTATGCCGATTATCCATGTATTGTCCAAGCTGGGGCTGTTGTTTTCACTGCTGTTGGCAGTGCCGACACTGATGTCGTATTTTTATCACGACAGCGCGTTTATCGTGTTTGCCTATACGGCTTTGACGGTATTGTTGGTGTCGTGCGTTACTTGGGTGCTGACTTTGCGTTTCAACCGTGAATTGCGGCCGCGTGACGGATTTACCCTGGTATTGATGCTGTGGCTGGCCTTTGCCATCGTGGCGGCGATGCCGATTTATTTCTATATGCCGTCCATGAGTTTCACCGATGCGTTTTTTGAAGCGATGTCGGGGCTGACGACAACAGGGGCAACAGTGATTTCCGGCTTGGATACGCTGGATCCGTCGGTGAATTTTTGGCGGCACATGCTCAACTGGCTCGGCGGTATGGGTATTATCGTGCTGGCTGTGGCGATTTTGCCGATGTTGGGCGTGGGGGGGACGCAGCTTTTCAAAGCGGAAATTCCGGGTATGGATAAGGAAAGCAAGATGGCTCCCCGTATTTCGCAAGTGGCCAAACGGCTGTGGTTTGCTTATGCGCTGACAACTGCTGCCGCCTTTGTATCCTTGCATATTGCTGGCATGGGCTGGTTTGATGCCTTGTGCCATGCGATGTCGGCAGTGGCCTTGGGCGGTTTTTCGACACATGATGACAGCGTTGCCTATTTTGATTCTGTGGCAGTCGAATGGACATTGATGTTTTTTACTGTCTGGGGCGGTATCAATTTCGCCAGCCACTTTACTGCGCTGGGCAACCGCTCTTTGCAGGTGTATTGGAAAGATGAAGAATGCCGTTCCATGTTGTTGGTTTTGTCGGGCAGTATTTTGATTTCGGCATTGTATTTATGGCAGCAGGACGTTTATCAAAGCCTTGGCGAAGCTTTGCGCTTCGTCAGCTTCAACTTTGTGTCCATCGGATTGGCCAGCGGTTTCTCCAATGCAGACTTTGCTCAATGGCCGCTGATTGTGTCGTTGTGGATGTTTTTTCTGTCGAACGTATTGGCAAGTTCAGGCTCTATGGGGGGCGGTATTAAAAACGTGCGTGCGTTGGTGTTGTTCAAATTCAGCTTGCGTGAAATGTTGATTTTGCTACATCCGCGTGCGGTTCGTACGGTAAAGGTCAACAACCGCTCCATTCCGGATCGTATGGCGCTGACCGTCATGTCGTTCATCTTTATTTACTTTATGACGGTCATCGTATTCAGCTTTTTACTAATGGCGGCAGGCTTGGACTTTTTATCCGCCTTTACGGCAGTCATTGCCTGTATTACCAATGCAGGGCCGGGTTTGGGGGCAGTTGGTCCGTCGCATAATTATGCCGCGCTGAGCGATGTACAGAAGTGGCTGTGTACGGCTGTGATGTTGTTGGGACGTTTGGAGATTTTTACCGTTTTAATTTTGTTTACTCCGGCATATTGGAAGAAATAAGTGTGAGAAAAAGGCCGTCTGAAATTTCAGACGGCCTTTTTATAATGGCTGGGCTTAAGCGTATTGTTTGAGCAATTCTTTGAATTGTTCGCCGGTTTCAGGGTGTTTCAAACCGTAAGCCACGGTTGCTTCAAGGTAACCCAATTTGCTGCCGCAGTCGTAGCGTTTGCCATCAAATGCATGAGCCAACACAAACTCATGGTCGAGCAGGCGGGCGATACCGTCTGTCAGTTGGATTTCGTTACCGGCGCCGCGGGGCAGGTTGGTCAACAAGTCAAAAATACGTGGAGTTAGGATATAGCGGCCGACAACAGCAAGGTTGGAAGGTGCTTCTTCCGGTTTGGGTTTTTCAACGATGTTGATAATACGCTGATAGCTTTTCAGTTTTTCAACTTCAACGATACCGTAAGAGCTTGTTTGAGAAGGATCAACGGTTTCAACACCTAAAATGCTGTTACCGCTTTGGTTGTACACATCAACCATCTGTTTCAACGCGCCTTTAGGAGTGTCAATCAAATCGTCTGCCAAAATAACGGCGAAAGGCTCATTACCAACGGCAGCCTGCGCGCACAATACGGCATGACCCAAACCCAATGCTTCAGTTTGACGGATGTACATACAGGTAATGTTGGGAGGTAGGATGTCACGAACGTGCGCCAACAGTTTGTCTTTTTGACGTAATTCCAATTCGGTTTCCAACTCGTATGCTTTGTCGAAGTGATCTTCGATGCTGCGTTTGTTACGGCCGGTGATAAACACCATTTCGGTACAGCCGGCTTCAACCGCTTCTTCAACTGCATATTGAATTAGAGGTTTGTCCACAATAGGCAGCATTTCTTTGGGGCTGGCTTTGGTTGCAGGCAAGAAACGGGTGCCCATACCGGCAACGGGGAAGACGCATTTTTTAATGGGTTTCATATTGGTATCCTATTTTGTCTGAGGGATTAGCCCCCGAAAGTGTAATTGTGTGTAACGATAATACCACATGATAAAGTATCAGGCGGCTCGAAAAAGACTGTATATACTGTCTTATCCCAGCAACGTCAGTAATTCTTCTTCGCTCAATACGGCCACGCCCAAAGCTTGGGCTTTTTCCAATTTACTGCCTGTAGCTTCTCCGGCGACAACGTAGTCAGTTTTTTTAGATACGCTGCCGGAAACTTTACCGCCTGCAGCCTCAATCATGGCTTGTGCTTGGTCGCGTTTGAGTGTGGGTAAAGTCCCTGTCAATACAAAGGTTTTACCTGCTACGGCTTCATTAATGCCGTCTGAAATAGTTTCATCTTGAAGATTAGACCGCGTTTGAGTAAAGAAAGTTTTCATATTTTCAAGCAGGGCTGCGTTTTGCGGTTTACTGCGCCATGTCTGCCAATCGGTAGGCAACGCTTTGTCAGTTTGCAAGCCTTCTATGCTTTGTCCGGCAAGCTCCCACAAGGCCAGTGCTTTGGTTTCGCTGATTTTAAAATCGGGCAGGCGGGCAATCCAGCGTTGCGGCTCGGCATGGCGCAGAGGAGGGATAGTGACAGCTTGGCTTTGCGGGGCAACACCTACAGACAGTAGCTCGTCTATCATCGCCTGTTGTGCTTCTTGGGCAAAAAAGTGAGCGATGGAGCGGGCAACCACCGTGCCGATATCAGGCAGGCAGGCGAGGATGGGTTCAGGTGCATGGCGGACATGTTCGAGTGTGCCGAATGCCTGCGCCAACGTTTTGGCCGTGCGTTCGCCGACGTGACGGATGCCGAGGGCAAAAAGGAAGCGGGCGAGTTCGGGTGTTTTGCTGGCTTCTATGCCTGCGAGGATATTTTCCGCCCATTTGGTCGGCTGTTTTTTAATGTTTTTGGCAAGCAGAGTATTGCCGGTCTCACTTTCAAAGTCTTCAATCTCACTGTTTGATGGTTCTTCCTCATTAGCCGATGCTTTATCCGCTGTTTCCTTCATTTTTTGCAGGGTTGGAATATCAAGGCGGTAGAGGTCGGCGAAATGACGAACCAAATCTTGTGCGACCAGCTGCTCGATTTGTTTTTGACCAAGTCCGTCGATATCCATGGCTTTGCGTGAGGCAAAGTGGATTAAACCTTGCGCACGTTGTGCTTGGCAAAGCATACCGCCGCTGCATCGGGCAACCGCTTCGCCTTCTTCGCGTTCGATTTCGCTGCGGCAGATAGGACAATGGGTGGGCAGGCGGTAAGGTTTGTGAAGCGGTTCGGATCGGGTTTCAGAAGGTGTTTCGGCGAATAAATCATCTTGCAGGCCGTCTGAAACGGAAATGTTGGTCTCCTGCATTGGGCGGCGTTCAAAAATTACGCGCACCACCTCGGGAATCACGTCTCCGGCGCGGCGCACGACAACGGTATCGCCAACGCGTACGTCTTTTCGCGATACCTCATCCTGATTATGCAGGGTGGCGTTAGTAACGGTAACGCCGCCGACGAATACAGGTTGCAAACGGGCGACGGGGGTTACTGCGCCGGTGCGCCCGATTTGTACATCAATGGCTTCGACAATGGTCAATGCTTCTTCGGCAGGAAATTTGTGGGCAATGGCCCAACGTGGCGCGCGTGAGATGAAACCCAGTTTTTCTTGTTGTGCCAGACTGTTGACTTTGACCACCATGCCGTCGATTTCGTAGGGCAGGGTAGGGCGTTTTTGCTGCATTTGCTCGTAAAATGCCAATACTTCGTCGATATTTGGGAAACAGTCGAAATTACCATCGGGCAGGCTGAAGCCAAGCTCTTTACAGTAGCTCAGCTCTTGTAGGTGTTCTTCTGCGATAAAACCGCCTTGTTGTCGGGCAATGGAATAGGGGAAGAAATGCAGTTTGCGCTGTGCCGTAATGCGCGAATCGAGTTGGCGCAGACTGCCGGCGGCGGCATTGCGCGGATTGGCGAAAGGTTTTTGTCCGTTTTCAGCCTGTCGTGCGTTTAAGGCGGCAAAATCGGCTTTGAGCATCAGTACTTCGCCGCGTATTTCGATAAACTCGGGAATGTTTTCTCCATGCAGGCGTAAGGGGATGTTGGATACGGTTTTGACGTTTTGGGTAACGTCTTCGCCTGTGGTGCCGTCGCCACGGGTTGCTGCTTGAGTCAATACGCCGTCGCGGTACAGCAGGCTGATGGCCAGACCGTCAAATTTAGGCTCGATAACGTATTCCGGTTTTTCGCCGTTTAATCCGCCACGAACGCGCTCATCGAAAGCGTACATTTCGGTATGGTCGAACACTCCGTTTTCGTCTTGTGGCGAAAAGGCGTTGGTCAGTGACAACATAGGCACTTCATGACGCACTTCATCAAAGCCTGCCAAAGGCTCGCCGCCGACGCGCTGGGTTGGGCTGTCGGGCAGTTTCAACTCAGGATAATTGAGTTCCAATGCTTCGAGCTCGCGGAACAATTTGTCGTATTCGGCATCGGGTACGCTGGGTGTGTCTAGGGTGTAATATTCGTAGGCGTAGCGGTTGAGGAGGTCGGTCAGGTATTTGATACGTTGTGCGGTCGGATTCATGTGCAATCGAAATAGAGTTTTCAGACGGCCTGATGATAGAGAGGCCGTCTGAAAATCGATGAATATTGAAGATGAAGGGATTTTACCTGAAAAAGCGGATATGCCGTCATTGCATATCCGCTTTTTGATTGGGGAAGTTTAAGAGAACAGGCGCAGGGCTTGTTTGCTGCCGGGTTTGATGCCGACTTTAAGCATTTCTTCCTGACGGGCCAAAACGTAGTTGCGTACGTCTTTGAGCCATTGGGTGGAAACTTCTTCCATTTGGTCGTTAACCAAATCCAAGCTGAGTTGGCCGGAGAGTTTGACTGCCAAGTCCATAAATTTGTCGAAAGTTTTTTCGCCGGCAGGAACATGCGGAATATCCAGAAGCATGCTGAAACCGCGGTAGGCTTGGTTGTCCAACAGAGGATTGGTAAATGGTTTGTTGTCCAAAGTATGGATGGAGAACAATTTAGGGTTGTTGTTGTCGCCGAAGTGGAACGCGCCGTCTTCGCCCAGTTTGAAGCCTGTATCTTCCACGGCGGCACGCAACTCTACGCCGCTGATATTGGAATGGGAAACCAAGTGAATGGCGATGGTTTGGTCAACACGCGCACAGAATTGGTCGAGGGCTTGCGCGACTTCAGTGAACGCGTCTAAATCGGTATGCAAAACTTTGCCGTCCATCAGCTGGGCAAAAGCATCAACCTGTTGGTCGAAGTGTTGCAGCTCTTCACGCGCGGCCAAACCATTGCGGCTGACAGCCTGCAGGCCCATGACGAAGCCTTGGTAGTAAACGCCCGGAATCGGCTCGGCAACGCGGAAATGGTCGTCCATGGTGCAACCGATGATTTGGAAGCGGTGAGTGCCGGAAAGGCGCGGCAGGGCGTGCAATTCTTGGGCTTGTTTCAGGGAGATGTAGGCCATGTAGTCGAAGCGCGGATCAAACCAAGGCAACTCGACTTGCGATAATTCGTCCAAGCTGATCAATGGTACTTGTGCCACAGGCTCGGCAGCGGTTTCAACCGGAGCAGAAGCGGCTTCGGCAGGGCTGACGGTAATTTCGTTGTTTAAGCCGATAACAGTGTGTTGGACTTTTTCTTCTGCGGAAAAGTCGTCTTCCACAGTCAACTCGACATCCGTTTTAATCTGTGTAGGGTGGGCCAGTTTGGCTTTTGCCGCGTAGATTTCATCTTGCTCTTGCAGGTTGCGCAATGCCTCTTCGGTTTTTTTGTTTTTCTTGATAAACAAACCCTGGCCGCCGGTTTCTTTACTGTCGCGGACGTGCTTGGTTTTGCTGGTCAAAAGCGCATCTTTATCGGAATGGCCGAATTGTTCGCGCACTTGTTTGCGGTATTGGTTTTCCTGGTACATGTTGTAACCGATGACCGCCAAAAGGGCGGCGAGGGCTAAGACGATGAAAATCATGGAGTAATCACTTTTTAAAAAGGCAGCATTCCGTCTTTTTCAGGGTGCGGAATCTTGCTGCGTGGGAAGTTCGTTGGAGCCGGACTTTATGCGTCCGAATGAATAGCTGAATTATAACGAAAATAAACGGTTGTGACAGCATTATGTCTACCAATCATTTCAGGCCGTCTGAAAGTTATCCGCGCCGGACGGGAAAACCTGCTTTTTGAAGGCGAGGCCAATCGAAGAAATGTCCAGGATCGGTTTTCCTGTCCGGCGCGATGTCCTGATGACCGGTAACGACCTGAATCGGGTAATGTTCGGAGATGGCGGTCAGCAAGGCTTGCAGGCTGGTGTATTGTGCTTCGGTAAAAGGCTCGAAATCGCAGCCTTCCAATTCGATACCGATGGAGAAGGCATTGCATTTTTCTCTGCCTTGAAACGACGATACGCCGGCATGATAGGCCATGTCGTCGCAGGAAACGAATTGGACGGTTTCGCCTTTACGGCTGATGAAAAAATGGCTGGAGACGCGCAAGGTGTGGATGATACTGAAAAAAGGGTGCTCGTCAGGGTTGATTTGGTTGGTAAACAAATTTTCCACTGCCCCCGTGTTGTACTCAAAAGGAGGAAGGGAAATATTGTGGAGGACAACCAATGAGATGTCTTCATCCGGTTCGCGTGGGCTGAAATTGGGCGAATGAGTTTGGCGTGCATTCAGCCAGCGGCCGTTTTGCCAAATGTTTTTTGAAGGGGAATTCATGGTTTCAGACGGCCTTTCGGGATAGGAAAGCATACGTTAGGGAAGGTGGCAGGCGTGGTGGACTTATTTTCGGTTATACTGTCGACCGACACGTTCACAAACCAAGAATCCTACCATGCTGAAAAAATTGTTGAAATGGCTGGCCGTATTTTTGACGGCATTTGCCGCCGTGGTTGCCGCATTGTTGTTTGTTCCGAAAGACAACGGCAAACCATACCGCATTACCATTACCAAAAACCAAGGTATCTCTTCCGTCAGCCGCAAACTGGCTCAAGACGGCATCGTTTATAACCGTTATGTGCTGGTAGCCGCCGCATATGTGATGGGCGTACACAACCAACTCAATGCCGGTTCTTACCGCCTGTCTTCCAAAGTATCGGCTTGGGACATTTTAAAACGCATTAAAAAAGGCCATCCTGACTCGGTCAGCGTGCAAATTTTGGAAGGCGCGCGTTTTGCCCAAATGCGCCGTATTATCGATAACACTGCCGACATTGCCCACGATACGCGTGGTTGGAGCGATGAAAAACTGATGGCCGAAGTGGCGCCCGATGCCTTGAGCAGCAATCCTGAAGGACAGTTTTTCCCGGATAGTTACGAAATTGATGCCGGTGGCAGCGATCTTCAAATTTACAAAATCGCCTACCGTAAAATGCGGGAAAACCTACAAGAAGCATGGGACGACCGTCAAAGCGGCCTGCCTTATAAAAATCCGTACGAAATGCTGATTATGGCGAGTCTGATTGAAAAAGAAACCGCGCATGAAGACGACCGCGCCCATGTGGCCGCCGTATTCGTAAATCGTCTGAATATCGGCATGCGCCTGCAAACCGACCCGACCGTCATCTATGGCATGGGCGATGCGTATAAAGGCAGAATCCGCAAAGCCGACCTGCAACGCGATACGCCTTACAATACCTATACGCGCAGCGGTTTGCCGCCGACGCCGATTGCGCTTCCCGGCAAGGCCGCGCTTGAAGCGGCAGGTCATCCGTCTGATGAAAAATATCTGTATTTCGTCTCAAAAATGGATGGTACGGGCTTGAGCGAGTTCAGCCATAATCTTTCTGAACACAACGCTGCCGTGCGCAAATATATTTTGAAGAAATAAACCGAATAGGCCGTCTGAAACATTTATAATCACTGTTTCAGACGGCCTTTAAATTGACGATATCCATATGAAACCCAGATTTATTACCCTTGACGGCATAGACGGCGCAGGCAAGTCCACCAACCTCGCCGTAATGAAAGCATGGTTTGAGAAACACCAACTGCCCGTATTGTTTACGCGCGAACCTGGAGGCACTCCGGCCGGAGAAGCATTGCGTGAAATTCTGCTCAACCCAGCCACCCAAGTCAGCCTGCGTACCGAAACCCTGCTGATGTTTGCCGCCAGACAGCAACACTTGGAAACAGTTATTCTGCCTGCCCTGAAAAACGGCACGCATGTGGTTTCCGACCGCTTTACTGATGCAACGTTTGCCTATCAAGGCGGCGGACGCGGCGTTCCCTTGCAAGATATTGCCACGCTTGAGCATTGGGTGCAGGGTGATTTCCGTCCCGATTTAACTTTGCTGTTGGATGTGCCTTTGGAAGTGTCAATGGCACGCATCAACCAAACGCGTGAGAAAGACCGCTTTGAGCAAGAAGAAGCCGAGTTTTTCAATCGGGTGCGCGAAGTGTATCTGCAACGTGCTAACGAACAGCCGGAACGCTATGCCGTCATCGACAGCAGCCAAAGTCTGGACGCTGTAAAAAATCAGATTGAAACCGCGCTAGACAGTCATTTTGGATTGAATGTTTAAGTTTAAATAAAATGCCGTCTGAAAGAAGAGTGATGTGGCAAAGAAATATTATTACAGAAGTTTTTAGACATAAAACCAAATAAAACGAAATATCAAAACAAATGTAATAAATATCGGTATGCGCCACCAAAAGAACATGATAAAATTACGGCCTCTTACAAAGCCGGTCTGTTAACAACCCGACTTTAGAAATTTTAAATGTCTGAAGCAGCCTGTTTCAGACTTGTTCGCTGTAAAATCTCTCTCGCAAACAGGATCGATAAATGGAAAATTCATTAAAAGAAGCCGCCCTGCAGTTCCACGAATTCCCCGTGCCGGGCAAAATCTCCGTTACCCCAACCAAATCTCTGGCTACTTCTAAAGACTTGGCGTTGGCGTACTCTCCGGGCGTAGCCGCTCCTTGTATGGAAATCCATGCCGATCCTCAAACTGCCTACAAATACACTGCCAAAGGCAATTTGGTTGCCGTGATTTCCAACGGTACCGCAGTGTTGGGTTTGGGCAACATCGGCGCATTGGCCGGTAAACCTGTAATGGAAGGCAAAGGCGTATTGTTCAAAAAATTCGCCGGCGTTGACGTATTCGATATCGAAATCGATGAAAAAGACCCGCAAAAATTGGTAGACATCATCGCTTCTTTGGAACCGACTTTCGGCGGTATCAACCTCGAAGACATCAAAGCGCCTGAGTGCTTCTACATCGAACGTGAATTGCGCAAACGTTGCAAAATCCCTGTATTCCACGACGACCAACATGGTACCGCCATCATTACCGCTGCTGCCGTATTGAACGCTTTGCGTTATACCGGCCGCAAAATTGAAGAAGCGACGTTGGTGTGTTCCGGTGCAGGTGCCGCAGCGATTGCCTGCTTGAACCAGTTGCTGGATTTGGGTCTGAAACGTGAAAATGTAACCGTCTGCGACTCCAAAGGCGTGATTTACAAAACCCGCGAAGACAAAGACCGTATGGACGAATCCAAACAATTCTACGCCATCGAAGACAACGGCCAACGCGTATTGGCTGATGCCGTTAAAGGTAAAGACATTTTCTTGGGTCTGTCCGGTGCAAACCTGCTGACCCCTGAAATGCTGAACACCATGAACGAGAAACCAATTGTGTTCGCTATGGCAAACCCAAATCCGGAAATTCTGCCTCCTTTGGCAAAAGAAACCCGTCCGGATGTGGTAATCGGTACCGGCCGCTCAGACTTCCCGAACCAAGTAAACAACGTATTGTGCTTCCCATTCATCTTCCGTGGCGCATTGGATGTCGGCGCGACCACCATCAACGAAGAAATGAAACGCGCTTGCGTATACGCTTTGGCTGACTTGGCAATGGAAGAGGTAACTGAAGAAGTGGTTGCCGCTTACGGTAAGAAATTTGAATTCGGTGCGGAATACCTGATTCCTACACCATTCGACTCTCGCCTGTTGCCTCGCGTTGCTTCTGCTACCGCTAAAGCAGCTATGGAAAGCGGCGTGGCTACCCGTCCAATCGCTGACTTGGATGCGTACGCTGCTAAATTGGCTGCATGGGAACTGTAATTCAGTAAGTAGTGCTTGATTGAAAAGGCCGTCTGAAAGTTGTATTTCAGACGGCCTTTTTGTTTATTGAATATTTTAGAAACGGCTTAATGCAGCAATCGGAATGAAGAATACGATAATCTGCTGATTCAACAGAGACGTGGGAATATGGATTGCTTTCTAAGATAGGTTTCTTATTTTTGAGCGGCTTTGACTTTTCAGGGTTTGTACGGGATTGAATACAATAGTTTTTTCAGCTTTTTTAAACAACATCGGCCGTCTGAAAACGGGTTTCAGACGGCCTGAGTTAATGAAACAGTTTATTTTTGCCAATAGGTTTTGACGTTGACGAACTCATACAACCCGAATTCTGATAGCTCGCGTCCATAGCCGGAAGCTTTTACACCGCCAAAGGGGAGGCGCAGGTCGCTGCTGGTGTGGCGGTTGATAAAGACAGAGCCTGCTTGGATTCTTTCGGCGTATTGCCATGCGTTTGCCGTGTCGGCTGTGTAGATACAGGCGCCGAGGCCGAAAGGTGTGTCGTTGGCAAGTGCGACGGCGTGATCCGGATTGTCGGCGCGTAAGATCATGGCAACCGGGCCGAAGACTTCTTCGTGCCAAACGCGGCAGTTGGGGTTGACCTGATCCAAGACGGTAGCAGGGTAAAACCAGCTTTCTCCCTCAGGGATATAGCCGCCGCTCAAGCATTGCGCACCGTGTGCAATCGCATCTTGAACCTGCTCGTGTACAGTTTGACGCAAGTCTTGGCGGTGAAGCGGGGCAAGGGTAGTGTTCGGGTTTTTGGGATTGCCGGTTTGCAGTTTGGCGCACTCGGCAAGGAAGAGCGGGATAAATTGTTCGGCAATATTCTGGGTAACAACGATGCGTTTGGCGGCATTGCAGGATTGTCCGGCATCGCGGAAGCGCGAATAGCAGGCATCGATGGCTGCGCGTTGCAGGTCGGCATCGGGCAGAATGATAAACGGATTGCTGCCGCCCAGTTCAAGGACAGTTTTTTTCAGATGTTTGCCTGCATGGGCGGCCAGCAGGCGGCCGGTATGGGTCGAACCGGTAAATGCCATGGCATCGGTATCTTCAATGGCTTTAAGCGTGTCTTCATGACTCAACCATGCGCCGATAAGCGGCAAACCTTTGGGGACAAGGCTGAATAGGGTTTCGCTGATGCGGGCGACACTGGGCGCAGGTTTGACTGCGCAGGCATTGCCGGCACAGAGGGCTGGAATGGCAAATCGTAAAATCTGCCAAATAGGATAGTTCCACGGCATGACCGCCAAAACAACGCCCAAAGGCTCAAAGCGGACTTGGCTGAGGCTGGCTTGGGTGGCGATGGTTTTATGGGCAAGCAGCTCGGGGGCAAGGCGGACGTAGTAGCGGATAAGCTCGATGGATTTGCTGATTTCGGCACGGCATTCGTGCAGGCAGCGTCCGACTTCTTCGCAAACCATTTCGGCAAGGCGTTCTTGGTTTTGGGTCAGGCTGTCGGCAAATTGCTGTAAGAGGGCGGTGCGCTCGATAATGCTTGACTGGGTGAAGGTTTGTTGAAGGGTTTGGAGGCGGTTTAATTCGTCGGTGAACTCGGTATAGCTTTGCGCCGGTCGGCGGTAAATGGTTTCTCCGGTGAAGACATGGGTGCTGTGAAACATGGTTGGCTCCTTTGTTTTTATGTTTTTATGAGACCGTCTGAAAATGTTTCAGACGGCCTTTTATTGTGATGATTGTACTTCAAGCGACCAGTTGGGGAAAAATGGATTTTAAGCCGGCAACAATAATCTCTACGGAAATGGCGGCCAGCATCATGCCCATGATGCGGTTGAGGATGGTCAGGCCGGTAGTGCCCAAGCGTTTGCTGATGCGTCCGGCCACGACCAGAATGAAATAGCAAATCAGGCTGACCAAAAAGCCGGAGATGATAATCAGGGCAATATCGCTGTAATTCTTGGCGGCAGAGGAATAAATGATGACAGTGGAGATACCGCCGGGGCCGATGGTAATCGGAATGGCAATGGGTACGACGGCAATGGCTTTTTCGTTGCGGCGGACTTGTTGCGCATTTTGATGTTCTTCTGAATGGGGATCAATTTTGGGTTTGGCAGGATTGTCGTTGCCGTTCATTAAGGAGATGGCAATCAGCAAAACCAGAATCCCGCCGCCGACTTGGAAAGAGCCGACGCTGATGCCGAGTACTTTCAACAAGATACCGCCGCTCAGTGCAAAGACGATGATTACGATGAAGACAGCCAATGCGGCAGTACGCGCGATTCTGCGCTTTTCTTTGGTGCTGTGGTTTTGTGTCAGATCAAGATAAATTGAGAGCGCGCTGAAAGGATTAATCAGCACGAGAAATGCCACAAGCAGCTTGCCGATTTCTACACCTAATTCCATATTATTCCTCGCTTTCAGTTAGGTCATCGTTATCCGCATTACGGCGGCGGTTTTTGTGTTCGTTTGCAATACCCATCAGCAGGGCGAGCACCACCATGATGGAAAGCGTAGCCGTGCCGCCGTAGCTGACCAAGGGGAGGGGGACGCCGACGACGGGCAAAATACCGCTGACCATGCCCATGTTTACAAAGGCATAGCAGAAAAAAGTCATGGTCAATGCGCCTGCCAAACTACGACTGTAAAGGGATTGCGCTTGAGCGGCAATCCACAATCCGCGTGCCAGAATGATAAGGTAAACCAGCAGTAAAAGGATATTGCCAATCAGGCCGAACTCTTCGCCGAATACCGCGAAAATAAAGTCAGTCGTTGATTCAGGAATATAGTCCAAATGGGTTTGCGTACCGTTTAGCCAGCCTTTACCCCATACACCACCCGAGCCGATGGCAATCATAGATTGGATGATGTGGTAGCCTGCACCTAACGGATCTTTGGTTGGGTCGAGCAAGGTGAGAACACGGGTTTTCTGGTAGTCGTGCATGCCGTAGTTCCACAAGAGCGGCAAAGCGGCCACAAAGGCAATAATAGCGGCAAAAATAGCCTTCCAAGGCAATCCGGCAAAGAAGATGACAAAAATACCCGAAGCCATAATCAATGCTGCCGTACCGAGGTCGGGCTGCTTCAAAATCAGGGCGACAGGAACAAGAATCAGCACGAGGGCGACAATATAATGTATCCATTTCAGATGGCCTTCATAGCGTTGGAAATACCACGCGACAGTCATGGGAATACCGATTTTCATGATTTCGGAAGGTTGGATACGGGTAAAGCCGAGACTCAGCCAACGGGTCGAGCCGTTGACGGTAACGCCGGCGACTTCGACACCAATCAGCAGTAATACGCCGACAATGTAAACAGGCAGGGCAACTTTGGCAGCCGTTTGCGGTTTGAATATGGCGATAATCCATAACAGGGCAAAGCCCAAAACGGTATGGATGGTTTTGTTTTCCAATTGGCCGAACTCTTGCCCGTCTGCAGAATAGAGCAGGAACAGGCTCATGATGTAGATGGCGAGCATGGCAAAAAACAGCCAAGGGTCAATCGGGGCTGCAATGGTGGATTTGAAATTTTTCCACGCTAATGTGTTATTCATGATGAACCTCCGGCTGTGAGGTAGGGCTTGTCGGAGTCAGTCCGTAGGCAGATTGGAAAATACTGGTAATAGGCTGATGCTTGTCCGTTGTTTCAGTTTTGGCTGAATCTGACTCAAGGCCGTCTGAAAACTGCTGCGGTTTGACGTGAAGCATATAAAAATCAGTCATTTCACGAGCCAATGGCGCGGCATACGCACCCCAGCCGCCGTTTTCCAAAATAACGGCAATGGCGATTTCAGGTTTTTCCAATGGCGCAAACGAGATAAACCATGCGTGGTCGCGGTGTTGTTCGCGCAGGGCTGCGGCATTGTAGCGGCCGCCCTGTTTTATTTGTACGACCTGGGCCGTACCGGTTTTGCCGCCCATTGTATAAGCAAGTCCGCCACCAATACGGTGCGCCGTACCGCCCGGTTTCAATACCTTTTCCATTGCGCGTTTGACGTATTCGAAGTTGTCGGCTTTGAACGGAATTTGACGCTCGGGATTAGGGTTGATTCGGGTAATTTTGCGTGCGCCAAAATCTAATACTTCTTTGACCAAATGCGGCTGATAAACGACACCGTTATTGGCCAGAGATGCTGTCGCATGTGCCATTTGCAAAGGCGTGTAGGCGTTGTAGCCTTGGCCGATACTGACAGAAACCATTTCGCCGGCGCGCCATTCTTTGGCGGTAGGGTCGGAAGATTTGGCAAAACGTTTGGCTTTCCATTCGCGGCTAGGCAAAACGCCTGCGTATTCGCTGGGCAGGTCAATGCCAGTTTTTTGTCCGAAACCGAATTGTGCCAGATACGAGGAGGCTTTATCGATACCCATTTCGTAACCCAAGCGGTAGAAGAAGGTATCTGAAGATACTTGGATGGCTTTGCTCAAGTTGGCCGAGCCGTGACCGCTGCGGACAGAGTCGCGGAAAATATGGCGGCTGCCGGGTATGCTCCATGCGCCGGGGGCGGGGATGATGGTGTTTTGAGTGATTTTGCCGCTTTCCAATAAGGCCATGCCCATAAAGGGTTTGAATGTAGAACCCGGCGGGTAAAGGCCTTGGGTAACGCGGTTGATCAAAGGCTTTTTCCAATCGTCATTCAGCATTTTCCAAGTATCACTGTCGATGCCGTCAATAAAGAGGTTGGGATCGAAGGAAGGCTTGGAAACAAAAGCCAAAACAGTACCGTCTTGCGGATTGATGGCTACCAATGCGCCACGGCGGTCGCCTAAAATGCGGTCGGCTTCCTGCTGCATACGGATATCCATGCCCAGGCGCAAGGTTTGCCCCATTTTGGACGGAACATTTTTCAATACGCGGACGATGTTGCCGTAAGCGTCTTTTTCAACTTCCTGATAGCCTGGAACACCATGAAGTTGGTGTTCGTAATATTTCTCCAAGCCGGATTTGCCGATATGCGTACTGCCGCGGTAGAGGGCGGTCAGGCCTTCTTCTTCCAGCATTTCTTTGTCTTTATCGCTAATACGGCCGATATAGCCTAAGAAATGGGAAGTCAGTTTGCCGTAAGGATATTCGCGGAATGTGCGTGAGTTAACCTCTACGCCTTTGAATTCGCGCAGATGTACGGACAAACGGGCAGCCTCTTCATCGGTCAGCCTGAGTTTGAGCGGGATATTTTCAAATTTTCGATAGCTTTCGCGGTATTTTTTGAAGCGTTTTAAATCTGTCGGCGTAATATCAACATATTTTTTCAATGCTTCAATGACATCTTCCATCTTGCCTTCAATGCGGCTGGGAATAACTTCGAGCGAAAAGACTGGATAGTTTTTGGCCAAAGGAACGCCGTTGATATCGACGATTTCGCCGCGTACGGGCGGCGTTGGAATCAGGGTGATGCGGTTGCTCGATGCCTGACCGGAAAACTCGTCGTGTTGAGTCACTTGCAGGTAGAAGAACCGCGCCAGCAAGATGGAAAAGAAGATGATAATCAGGATAAAAGCAACGAGCAGGCGCAATAGGGCATCGGCTTGTGCAGCCTGAGCGGAAGGTTTTTTGGTATGTTGACCACCGGAAAGACGGCGTGGAAGAATCGGTTTCATCTTTTCAGCGGGAGCGGTAAATACGGGTCACAATCAACATTAGCTGGCTGAGTATCGGCCAAAGTAATGCGCCGACAAATGGGGCAACAAAGCCTTGCAAAGTGATGACCTGATGATTAAGAAACAAACGGGCAACAGTTAAGACGGCCTGATTGAGAAGCAGTGCAGCCAATACAGCGGCCAATTGCATAATGTGGCCGTAAAGCATGATTTGGCGGCGGCGGTTTAAGATGAAATAAGTCATTACGACGTAAGACAGGGCGTGCAAGCCCAAAGTCGCGGCGGTTGCGGCATCGACAATCAGACCGATGGCAAAAGCCAGTCCCATGCCTGCGCGTTGCGGTTGGTGCAATGTCCAATACAGCAACATCAGTGCCGTCATTTCAGGCAGCCAAAAGAATCCGTCAAAGGAAAACGGCATAAAGTCCAGTATCATCATCACTATGAGACTGGCCGCCATGATGTGCAGCGGTACTGCACGGTAAGAATCGTCAAAATCGTTCATGAAATCAGCGTGGGGAAGAAGGGGCGGAAGAAAGTACCAAGACAAAACGGCTGCTGCGTAAAGCGGCCAAAGGCGTCAGTTGCGTATCGTAATAAGGCGTTCCCGATGCGCGGACAACCTTGCTGACGGTTGCAACGGGAATCCCCGCCGGATAGGTACCGTCCAAACCGGAAGTTAGCAGAATATCGCCGGGTTTCAAGTCGGAGCCGGTTGGGAAATAGCGCAAATCCAAACCGTTGCCATTGCCGTATGCCAAGTTGCGTTCGCCGGTGCGGCTGACGGCTATGGGGACAATGCTTTGTCCGCCTGAAATTAGCCCAATTTCTGCACTTTGTGTGTGAACTTGTGTCAACAGGCCGATCAAACCGCTTTGATCGATGACCGCGTCACCAACTTTCAAGCCGTCTTGACTGCCCTTGCCGATAATCAGTCTTTCGGAAAGCGGATCTTTGCCATTGGAAATGACTTCCGCACCGATAACGTTGTGAATGCCTTTTTGTTGCAAACCGTACAGTTTTTTTAATTCGTGCAATTCATCGGTATTGACTTTATCCCGCTGCAAATCGATTTTCAGACGGCCATTTTCTTCCAGAAGCTGGCGGTTTTGTTCCAAGAGCTCGGATTTAGACTGGGAGAGGTCGGCAAAATATTGATAAAGTTGAACAGGTTGATTGGCCAGCCATTGAACAGGGTAGAGCATAGGCATGACTGCCGCGCGTACAGGCTGCATTAATGAAAAGCGGTAATCAGCTACCATCAGACCGGCAGCCAGAGCAATATAAATGACAAAACGAGGCAACAGCTTAGGGCCTTTTGCCTCGTCAAAGCGCAAAGAAGAGCGTTCCATAACCATCTACCTTATGGGTTTTCCGTGAATACGGTATCATCCCATTTGCCGATATAGTCCAAAGCCTTACCGGCACCATAGGCAACGCAGTTCAGAGGTTGGTCGGCAATACCGACGGGCAGGCCGGTTGCATCAGCCAAGACGGTATCGATACCGTGCAGAAGCGCGCCGCCGCCGGTCAGCATAATACCGCGGTCGGCGATGTCGCCGGCCAATTCGGGCGGAGCCTGTTCCAAAGCCAGACGGACAGCACGGATGATTTGATTCACCGTTTCACTCAATGCTTCACGGATTTCATCTGAAGTAACTGCCAAGGATTTAGGCGTACCTTCGGCCAGATCTCGGCCCTTAATGCGCATGGCTGTTTCGGTTTCAAAGCCCGAGGCCGAGCCGATTTGTTTCTTCAATTCCTCTGCCGTAGCTTCGCCAATCAAGACACCGCGATGGCGGCGCAGGTAATGGATGATGCTTTTATCAAATTCATCGCCGGCTGCACGGACAGAAGCAGAATAGGCCATGCCGCCCAGTGAAAGAATACCGATTTCAGTCGTACCGCCGCCAATATCGACAATCATCGAACCTGCCGCATCTTCAATCGGCAAGCCCGCGCCTAAAGCGGCGGCCATCGGTTCTTCAATCAAATGCACGCTTGCCGCGCCGGCAGCAAACGCAGAATCCAAAATTGCTTTACGTTCCACTTGGGTAGAGCCGCCCGGAACACAGATAACCACACGAGGCGGGACTAAAGACCGTCCTTCGGTGGCTTTTTTAATCAACATACCCAGCATACGCTCGGTAATCACAAAATCGGCAATCACGCCGTCCCTCATCGGGCGGACGATTTCGATATTGCGCGGCGCACGACCCTGCATTTTTTTGGCTTCCGTGCCCACCGCCATAATTTTACTTTTATTGCCTGCGCCGGATTGAATCGCAACCATAGACGGCTCATCCAAAACAATCCCTTTGCCGCGTACAAAAATCAGTGTGTTGGCCGTGCCCAAGTCGATGGCAATATCATTAGAGAGGAAACGAGATAAAAGGCGAAACATAGGATTCCTGAAATTCCGGCCCAGCCCGGATGTGTTTAGCATTATTTAAAATAAGAAAAACAGGTACACAGTTTTAGACGGATAAATGCCCCCTTAAAAGGCCGTCTGAATTAAAACACCATGCCAACCTGTTTGGTTTTCGGTTATAATTCTTCGCTTCATAGAAGACGAAATGCAATGATACCCCAAACCCAAGAGGCATTGCTATCAGACAAGGATTTTTTATGGCTTTAAGCTTAAATGATGTGGAAAAAATCGCAAAACTCTCGCGCCTCACTTTAACGGACGAAGAAAAAAACAAAACGCTTGCCGAGTTGAACGACATTTTCGCCATGGTTGAAAACATGCAAAGCGTCAATACCGACGGCATCGAACCCATGGCGCATCCGCACGAAGCCGCTTTGCGCCTGCGCGAAGATAAAGTGACTGAAACTGATCATGCTGCCGAATATCAGGCTGTTGCTCCCGAAGTGCGCAACCGTCTGTATATCGTTCCTCAAGTGATTGAAGAATAAGGTTTCAGACGGCCTTTGCTTATCGGCAAACCCCTATTGCAAGGCCGTCTGAAAGGATATTCTGTTTAGACGGCCCGATTTATTGATTTAAACGGATGTTTTCAATATCTGTTTTGAAAGCAAAAACTGTTTTATAGAAAGTACGGCACAATGACCGCTTACACGCTCAAACAAGCCAGCAGCCTGCTGCAATCCAAACAAATTTCCTCAGTCGAATTGGCGACCGAATATTTGGCCGCTATTGCTGCGAAAAATCCTGCCATCAACGGCTACGTTACCATCGATCAAGATAAAACCCTTGCTGAGGCCAAAGCAGCCGATGCGCGTATCGCGGCCGGTAATGCAACGGCTTTGACCGGTGTGCCGGTTGCTTACAAAGATATTTTCTGCCAAACAGGTTGGCGCAGTGCATGCAGTTCCAAAATGTTGGATAACTTTGTCTCTCCTTATACTGCCACTGTGGTGCAAAACCTGTTGGATGCCGGCATGGTCACTCTTGGCCGTACCAATATGGACGAATTTGCCATGGGTTCGACCAATGAGACTTCGTTCTACGGCGCAACCAAAAACCCATGGAACCTTGAACATGTTCCCGGCGGTTCCTCAGGTGGTTCAGCTGCCGTGATTGCAGCGCGTTTGGCACCGGCTGCGTTGGGTTCGGATACCGGCGGTTCTATCCGCCAGCCTGCATCGCATTGCGGTATTACCGGCATCAAACCGACTTACGGTACGGTTTCACGCTTCGGTATGGTTGCCTATGCTTCCAGCTTTGACCAAGCCGGCCCTATGGCGCAAACGGCCGAAGACTGTGCGATTTTGTTGAACGCCATGGCCAGCTTTGACGAGCGCGATTCCACCAGTTTGGAGCGCGACAAAGAAGACTACACCCGTGATTTGGACAAGCCGCTTAAAGGTTTGAAAATCGGTTTGCCTAAAGAATATTTCGGCGAAGGCGCGGATACCGATGTTCAGACGGCCTTGCAAAGCGTTATCGATTTGCTCAAAGCACAAGGCGCGGAGACTGTTGAAGTTTCCCTGCCGCAAACATCATTGTCGATTCCCGCTTATTACGTTCTCGCCTCTGCAGAAGCAAGTACCAACTTGTCCCGTTTCGACGGCGTACGTTACGGCCACCGTGCAGCGCAATTCGGCGACCTTGAAGAAATGTACAGCAACACCCGTGCCGAAGGTTTCGGCAGTGAGGTTAAGCGCCGTATCATGATCGGTGCTTATGTATTGAGCCATGGTTACTATGATGCTTATTACCTGAAAGCGCAAAAACTGCGCCGTCTGGTTGCCAATGATTTTCAGACGGCCTTTGGTCAATGTAATTTCATTTTGGCGCCGACTGCGCCGACTGCCGCGCCTAAACTCGGCAGCGACATTCACGACCCTGTACAAATGTACTTGTCCGATATTTACACCATCGCCGTAAACCTTGCCGGTTTGCCTGCACTGACTCTGCCTGCCGGTTTCAGCGCAAACGGCCTGCCGATTGGTGTGCAATTTATCGGCAACTATTTCTCCGAAGCCAAAATTTTGGGTGCCGCACATCAGGTTCAACTGAACAGCGATTGGCACACTAAAGCGCCGGAATAAGAGTAGGGAGCCTATATGCCTGAAAAGTTTTCTTTTCCGGGATTTAAAACTGTTTATCAGAATGCGCCAAAGTTTAAAACGCAACATTTAAAATTTACATTGCGAACATTGTGGTATCGTAAAGAAATTAAGGCATTTGAGCAGTTTGTAAATGCTTCGGAAATATGCCAAAGTTTTTTTAGTCAAATGCCCCAAGATGCCTATCCTTTGATACATGAGTTTGTTGATAAGAAACTTAGTGGTCAAGATAGGTTAAAAATTATGCAGTCAGATTTTGAGGCTGCAGAAAAGCTGTTTGGAAAAGAAAGAGTAATGGGTATGAAAACCCGTTCCTTTCATATTGTTTTGGCAAAACCTTCAGACGGCCTTGAGATTTGGCTTAACCGAAATGACAATTGCGTTGATGAGGGGATGTGGTCTCTTTCTTTACGAGAAAGCAATGGAAGACGTCTGTATATGACAACATTCGCCTTTGTAAATAATATGCTGCTTGCAGCCTCCCTTCAGGGACCAGCAGGAGAAGAGGCGAAAGATACTGTACGGGTTTTAACTAAGAAGCTACATGGATTGCGTCCTCAGCAATTGATGGTGCATGCATTGCAATATTTTGCTATTGCATTAAAGCTGGATGGTGTGATTGGTATCACACAAGATAGGCAAGTTAAGCTACGTTGGCGCTTGAAGAAACGTGTCAAAATGAACTATGACCAATTTTGGCAGGAGCATGGTGCTCAAAAGGGTGTTGATGGATTATGGCATCTTCCAAAAGAGCCGGTGCGTAAAGATTTTGAGGAAATCGAAAGCAAAAAACGGTCTATGTATCGTAAGCGTTATCAGATGTTAGATGAAATCGAAGAGCAAATAAGAAATGGTTTAGCGCCTATAAAATAAACTATCATCTGATGAATAAAACATATATATGAATACAACCGACTTCATTCAAATCATTGGGACAGCCGCGTTTGCCATTTCCGGCTATTTGGTCGGTTACAACAAGCGGTTGGATGTACTCGGTGTTGTCATTACTGCGTTACTGACGGCTGTTGGCGGCGGCATGATACGCGATGGTTTGGTCGGCCGGATTCCGCAAGTGTTTTTGAAAACCGATGCGTTGATTGTTGTGTTTGCCACGCTTGCCATTGCATGGTTGATAAGGGTACAACGCTATCGCAGCACCTATTTGGCCGCTGCTTTTATTATTGCCGATGCCATCGGTTTGGCAGCTTTCAGCATTACCGGCGCACAAATCGGTATGGCCTTGCAGCTCAATTTATTTGGCGTTATTTCTTTGGCTTTTGTGACTGCCGTTGGCGGCGGTATTGCGCGCGATATTTTGGTCAATGATGTGCCGATGATTTTGCGCACCGACCTTTACGGCAGCGTAGCCATTTTGATTGGCGGGCTGATTTATCTGTTCGGGCATTTGGGCTGGATTAATATTTTTACGTTAAACCTGCTCTTTGCCGGCGGATTGTTGTTTCGCCTGACTGCATACCGTTTCCATTGGCAACTTCCCGGGTTCCAACGCCGCAGGAAATAAACTTATCTTACAGACGGCCTCTTATGGATTTCTTATTCAGGCCGTCTGAAAAACGAATCACTCATTTAACCGATTAACTTTTTTTCGACAGAAAGACCCTTATGACTTGGGAAACCGTAATCGGACTGGAAATCCACGTCCAACTCAACACCCAATCCAAAATCTTCAGCGGCGCATCCACTGCATTCGGTGCCGAGCCTAATGCCCACGCCAGCGTGGTTGAGTGTGCGTTGCCGGGTGTATTGCCGGTAATGAACCGCGAAGTCGTCGAAAAAGCCATCAAACTCGGTTTGGCTTTGGATGCGAAAATCAATCAGAAAAACGTGTTCGACCGTAAAAACTATTTTTATCCTGATTTGCCAAAAGGCTATCAAATCAGTCAGTTGGATTTGCCGATTGTTGAACACGGCAAACTGGAAATCGTAGTAGGCGATGAAGTTAAAACCATCAATGTTACCCGTGCGCACATGGAAGAAGATGCGGGTAAATCCGTACATGAAGGTTTGAACGGTGCTACTGGTATTGACTTGAACCGTGCCGGTACGCCTTTGTTGGAAGTTGTCTCCGAGCCGGAAATGCGTTCCGCAGCCGAAGCCGTGGCATACGCTAAAGCATTGCATGGTTTGGTAACTTGGTTGGATATTTGCGACGGCAATATGGCGGAAGGCTCGTTCCGCGTCGATGCCAACGTTTCTGTACGTCCAAAAGGTCAGGCTGAGTTCGGTACACGCCGTGAAATCAAAAACCTCAACTCTTTCCGCTTCTTGGAACAAGCCATCAATTATGAAGTGGAAGCGCAAATCGAAATCTTGGAAGACGGCGGTAAAGTACAGCAGGCAACCATGCTGTTTGACCCTGAAAAAGGCGAAACCCGTGTGATGCGTTTGAAAGAAGATGCGCACGATTACCGCTATTTCCCGGATCCGGATTTGCTGCCGGTTATTATTTCAGACGGCCAATTGCAAAAAGCCAAAGAGCAAATGCCTGAGTTGCCGCATGAAATGGCGGCGCGTTTTGTCGCCGATTACGGCGTATCTGACTATGATGCACGTCTGTTGACTGCCAGTCGCGCTCAAGCTGCCTACTTTGAAGAAGCAGCCAAAGCCTGTGGCCAAGGTAAATTGACTGCAAACTGGATGAACGGCGAGCTTGCCGCTACCTTGAATAAAGAAGGTTTGGAACTGGCTGAAAGCCCGATTACAGCTTCACGTCTTGCCGAGTTGGTTGCTAAAGTTGCGGATGGAACATTAAGCAGCAAATTGGCGAAAAAAGCTTTTGAAGCAATGTGGGCCGAGCCTGAAGCAGGTATTGCCGAAATCATCGAGAAACATGGTTTGCAACAAATTACTGACACTGGTGCAATTGAAGCGATGGTGTACGAAGTGTTGGCAAACAATGCGAAAGCCATTGAGCAATTCCGTTCCGGCAATGAAAAAGCCTTGAATGCGATTGTCGGCCAAGTGATGAAAGTAAGTAAAGGCAAGGCCAATCCGGCTCAAGTTCAAGAGTTGATTAAAGCCAAATTAGCTTGATAGATAGAACAGGCCGTCTGAAAACAGGTTTTATTTTCAGATGGCCTTTATTTTTGATTCTAAAATTATTCTAAATACCATGACACATACTATTACCTTATCAAATCAAATCACATTTACGGCAAACGATGATGAAACCGTTCTTGCTGCCGCGACCCGTCAGAATTTAAATTTGCCTCATTCTTGTAAAAGTGGAGCTTGCGGACAATGTAAAGCCGAGTTGATAAGTGGCGAATTTGAAATGGGCGATCATATCGATAAAGCCATCAGTGCAGAAGAAAAAGCGCAGGGTAAAGTGCTATTGTGCTGCACTACTGCGAAGAGCAACCTGAAAATCAATGTGCCGAGGTTTAATCCAAATGCTTTGCCGGTGCGCACTTTGCCTGTGCGCATTGAGACGATTGAAATCAAACATGATTTTGCTTTGTTGAGATTGGCTTTACCTAAAGCGCCGTCATTTGCATTTTATGCCGGACAATATATTGATTTGCTGCTTCCCGGTAATATCAGCCGCAGCTATTCAATCGCCAATTCTCCTGACCAGGAAGGTGTTTTGGAGCTGCATATCCGTAAACGTGAAAACGGCGTATGTTCGGAAATGATTTTTGGTGCCGAGCCGAAAGTCAAAGAAAAAGGTATTGTCCGCGTTAAAGGTCCATTGGGTACGTTTACTTTGCAAAAGGACAGCGATAAACCGATTGTTTTGTTGGCAACGGGTACAGGTTACGCACCTATCCGCAGTATTTTGCTTGATTTGATTCATCAGAATAGCGAACGTCCGGTTCATTTCTACTGGGGGGCACGTCAGCAGGAGGATTTGTACGCATTGGAAGAAGCAGAAGCATTAATAGGCCGTCTGAAAAATGCAAAATTCTCGCCTGTCCTTTCTAAGCCTGATTCCGATTGGAAAGGGGAGAATGGATATGTGCAAAACGTTGCCGCACAAAATTATTCTGATTTAAGCCAATATGAAGTTTATGCTTGCGGGTCACCGGCCATGACGGAGAGTGCGCAAAGTTTGCTGACTCAAAAATGTGCTTTACCGGAAGATGCCTTCTTCTGTGATGCTTTTTCACCGGCATAATCATGTTTATACAGAATTTATATGTTTGAATGTAGGTGTTAAGAGTAAAATTTGATGGCAATCTGTTTGAGAAAGAGTGTGTTTTTGCACACTCTTTTTTCTATGTGGTAGTTATTGCATAGATATTTATGGCTTGAAGAGATAGCTATTTTGTTTTTAAAAATTGAATTTATTATTTATCATAAAGAAAAGGCCGTCTGAATGTTTCAGACGGCCTTTGTTTTGAAGCAAGTATTAGCTACCGATCAGTTTCAAACGTTGACCAGGAGTCACAGTACGGGTATTGCGGTTCCAACGGCGGATATCATTAACATCAACATTGAAACGGTTGGCGATGGTGTTCAAAGTATCGCCTTTGCGTACAGTGTAGGAAACGTTTTGAATCGGGTTGCTGCGGACTTTTGCAGGAGCAGCTGTGACCCGAAGGATTTGGCCTTTTTTGATATTGTTGCCTTTGATGTTGTTGGCAATAATCAAATCAGCTACGCTCAAGTTGTAACGTTTGGAGATGTTAAACAGCGTATCGCCATCTGCCACGCGGTGTGTGCCTGCTTCAAGTGCTGCAGTTTGTGTGTTTTGTTGACCGTTTACACGGGCAAGACGCGCATTGATGCGGCGTTGTTGTTTAGCGGTATTGGCTGCGATACGTGCGGCACGAGCACTTTCGGCAGTGACAACAGTTTGAACTTGTTTGGCTTCAGGAGTTGCTTCAGCGACAGTCGCTGCAGGTTCCTCCGCAGGTCGGCTTTGTACCAAAGCCATCAGGTCATCATGCTCTTCTTGAACCGGCGCAGCAGCAACAGATTCAACTGCTAGAGCAGGGGCTACATCGTTTGCGGCAACAGTCGGTGCAGTCAAGTCGGCAGGGATAGCTGCTTTGGGTGCTTCTGCAACATTTGTAGCAGCAGGATCAGAAGTAGTATGGGGCATGGCTACAACAGGGGCGGCTACATCCGCATTTGCAACTTGAGGCTGCGCCTTGGTTTCTGTTACCGCTACGGAAGTAACGTTTTCAGCTTTGCTGCGTGCAATAAAGTCAACCGGTTTGCTGGACTGTGGAACAATAGGAGAAACAATATTGGTCACGGTATTTTGAGCGACTTTAACCGGTTCTGCTACGTTGGAAGCAATAATCGGAGACATGGCCGGCATATTGGATTGGTAAGTATCCGGAGTATTGTCTTTGTCAATAAAGTTAATAATGTCTTGACTTTGGGTAGCTGAGTTTTTAGCCACCAAAATGCTGCGACCTTCAGAAATGGCACTGCCGCTCAGGCCATTGAGGCGTTTGAGTTCGGCTACACTCATGCCGGTATCGTTAGCAATGGCATTAAGTTTTTTGTTGCCCAAAGAGGTATAAATATCCCAAGACATCAGGGTATCTGGATTGGCATTGCGGTAGTTTTTCTCAAATGCAGAAACCGCAGAAACTGGCAACAACAGACGACGGTTGTTTTTAGGGATAAATACTGGGGCATTGAAACCTGGGTTGAGTGCCAACAGTTCGCTTTCGCTGATGTTTGCAAAGCGAGCGATTGTGCTGTTATCAATAGGTTTGTCGATGCTGACAGATTTGAAATACGGTTGATTGCTGATTTCGCTGATATTCATGCCGAAAGTTTGCGGGTTGGCAACGATGTTGCGGACGGCCAAAAGTTTTGGAACGTAGTTGCGTGTTTCATTCGGCATACGCAGGTTTTCGTATGTCGGCTCCAAACCTTGCGCACGGGCACGGTTTACGGCGCGGCCGACGTTACCTTCGCCCCAGTTGTAAGCGGCAAGGGCCAAAGACCAGTCGCCGAACATACCGTGCAAGTATTGCAGGTAGTTCAGTGCGGCATCGGTAGCGGCGTAAACGTCGTGGCGGCCGTCATATAAAGGCGTTTTTTCCAAGCCGAAGTGGCGGCCAGTAGCCGGCATAAATTGCCACAGGCCGGATGCGCCGACGTGTGATTTGGCTTTGGTTACGAATGCGCTTTCAATGAAAGGCAGCAAAGCGATTTCAGCAGGCATATTGCGTTTTTTAACTTCATTGGCAATATGGTACATATAAGGTTTGCTGCGGGAGATGGTGCGGTCGAAATATGCACTGTTTGCAGCAAATTTGTTTTCATGGCGGCGAACCAGTTCTGTATTGACTTCGTTGATGCGGAAGTCTTTACGCAACGATGCCCACAAGCTACCAGAGCCGAAGGTTTGTGCTTTGGCTTGGTCGAGCAGGGAGGAGTTGAGACGCATCATGGCCATGCCGACTTGGTTGGGCGTGGCGTTTTGCGCGTAGGCTGTGGCGGAAACTGCCGACAGGCTTGAAACGGTCAGAGCGATGGTTTTTAGTTTTGCCATAGTAAATAGAGTTATCAAATATATAATAAAATTTCGTCTTTTCGATGGTATCGTTTCAGCATTCAATCGTCAAGTCGAGCAGGGAATTTGCTTGTATGATGTGGTCGTGGTGTTAAAATTCTGTCACACAAGTCGGGATGCATAGGGGGCATTTAATGGAAACTTTTTTTATGCAAACGCCAATGGGACAATATCTTGCACAAAAAGAGGCGGATTTTTTCAGACGGCATTTGCAATATTTGAATGGCCAAGTGACAGTTCAATTAGGCGGTATATGGCAAAGGCCGTCTGAAAATATGATTGTGGTGCCGCGCGATGTGCGGATGGATGCTGAAATGTTGGCATTTGAAACGCATTCTGTGGATGTATTATTGATGCCCCATCTTTTGGAAATTTCATCTGCCGATTTGGTGTTGCAAGAGGCATTTAGGATATTAAAACCCGAGGGCAGGTTGATTTTGACGGGGTTTAACCCTAAATCTTTGTGGGGATTAAGCTCGTGGTTTGATGGCAAAAGACTACCTATGAAATCTCAATGCTTGGCTCTGGCTGAGATGAAACGAAAAATTGCCGCTATTGGTTTCGAAATGGAATATGGGCAATTTATGGATTATCTGCCTGCTGTGAATTCGCCATCTGCTTTGCGGTTTTGGCGGTTTATGGAAAAGGCGGGGGATAGGTGGTGGCCTCAATGTGCGGCGGTTTATGGTGTGGTTTTAACGAAACATTTAATTGGTGTCCATCCTTTGCCTGAATTGGAATCTGCATTCGATGGCAATACGGTTGCTTTAAGTACGGCACGTTTGGCTGAATAGTTTTCAGACGGCCTATATATAATGATGAATTTGGAGACTAATGATGCCTGAATTACCTGAAGTGGAAACGACTTTACGCGGAATCGCGCCGCATATTGATGGCAAAAAGATAGAAAAAGTCATTATTCGCCAGTTTAAATTGAGATGGCCTATTCATCCAAACTTGGCGCAAATTTTGGCCGAGCGCAAAATTTTGGCATGCAACCGTCGTGCGAAGTATTTGATTATTACTTTTGAAACAGGTATTTTACTTATTCATTTAGGTATGTCCGGCAGTTTGCGGATTTTTACCGCCGATGATGAGCGTATCGCCACACCAGATAAACACGATCATTTGGATTTTGTATTTGATGACGGTACCGTATTGCGTTATCACGATCCGCGTAAATTTGGTGCGGTATTGTGGTATGAGGGTATTGCCGAGCATCATCCGCTGTTGGAAAAACTGGGGCCGGAGCCGCTCTCGGACGATTTTGATGCAAATTACCTGTATCAGAAATTGAAAAACCAAAAGCGAGCAGTTAAATTAGCGCTGATGGATAATGCGGTGGTGGTTGGCGTTGGCAATATTTATGCGAATGAAAGTCTGTTTAAGGCAGGTATTTCGCCATTGCGTCCGGCGAATAAGCTGACCAAAAAAGAATGCGCATTATTGGTGGAAACCGTTAAAGCGGTTCTGCAAAGGGCGATTGAAACCGGCGGCAGTACGCTGCGAGACTTCGTTAATAGCGATGGAAAAAGCGGCTACTTTCAGCAGGAGTATACGGTCTATAGCCGTCACAATGAGCCTTGTGTCCAATGTGGTGGGCTGATTTTTAAAGAAACTTTGGGGCAGCGTGGAACATTTTATTGTCCAAATTGCCAGAAATAGTTTCAGACGGCCTTAAATGTCAGAGGCCGTCTGAAAATAATGAACACAATACAGAAGAAATTTTATGTCTAAACAAAAAGCTCCTTTTTTTAAACGACTGGGCAGACTTTGCCGTTTGGCAGCTTGGTTATTCAGAACCGGTCGGGATTTGCGTGCCATCGATGGCAACAATGCAGAGGAACGCAATCACGCTGTGGTTGTTTTGGGAAAAGGTGCGTTGGATGCTTTGGATATCGAATTGGAAATCGGCGTACCGCCGCAAGGAAATGTGAGCGGTACTTTGGTGGTGGCCAATCATGTGTCTTGGTTGGATATTTTTGCCATGAGTGCCGTTTATCCGAGCAGTTTTATTGCGAAACAGGAAATTAGCGGCTGGCCGGTTTTGGGGAAAATGGGTAAAAATGCCGGCACGGTGTTTATTAAGCGCAATTCCCGCCGTGATATCGAGCCGATTAATCAGGCGATTTGTGCGGCATTGAAAGCAGGGCAAAATGTCAGTTTCTTTCCCGAGGCACGCACTTCTTCTGGCTTGGGTATTTTGCCGTTTAAAGCAGCCCTGTTTCAATCGGCTATTGATGCGAAAGCGCCGATTCAGGCAGTAACTTTGCGATATTATGATGGCGAAGGACAACGGACGGATCTGCCATCCTATGCGGAGGTAAACCTGTTTCAGTCTTTATGGCGTATTGTTTCTATGAAGAAAATCCGTATCCGTTTGGATTTCTCGCCTCAATACAAACCGACAGACATGCCGGATAAAGACCGCTATGTTTTGAAGGATATTGCGGAAACAGCCATCGGTGAAATTGTGGCTTCGGATTCTCCCGTTCAGCCCTTACCTAAAAAATAATTTCAGTCAGGTACTTGTTTTATTTCAGACGGCCTCCATTTAAAGAAACAGCTGTTTTCGGTTTAATTGAATTGATAGTTTAATGTAATTAATATTATTTGAACTATAAATTATACAAATCGATAGGCCTGCATTAGAATGCAAGCATTGATTCATTTCTCAAACCCGAATTTTTAAGGAGCTTAAAAATGGCTTTGCAAGATCGTACCGGTCAAAAAGTACCTTCCGTAGTATTCCGCACTCGCGTTGGCGACACTTGGAAAGATGTTTCTACTGATGATTTGTTCAAAGGCAAAAAAGTAGTCGTGTTCTCTCTGCCTGGCGCATTTACTCCAACTTGCTCTTCTTCTCATCTGCCACGCTACAACGAATTGTTTGGCGCGTTCAAAGAAAACGGTGTTGACGCAATCTACTGCGTATCTGTAAACGACACTTTCGTAATGAACGCTTGGGCTGCTGAAGAAGAAGCTGACAACATCTACATGATTCCTGATGGCAACGGTGAATTTACTGAAGGCATGGGCATGTTGGTTGGCAAAGAAGACTTGGGCTTCGGTAAACGCTCTTGGCGTTACTCCATGCTGGTTAACGACGGCGTGATTGAAAAAATGTTTATCGAACCTGAAGAACCAGGCGATCCTTTCAAAGTGTCTGACGCTGACACTATGTTGAAATACATTGCTCCTGACTGGAAAGCTCAAGAGTCTGTTGCCATCTTCACCAAACCTGGCTGCCAATTCTGTGCTAAAGCTAAAAAAGCTCTGCAAGACAAAGGCTTGTCTTACGAAGAAATCGTATTGGGCAAAGATGCAACTGTTACTTCCGTACGCGCTATTACCGGCAAGATGACTGCTCCTCAAGTATTCATCGGCGGCAAATACATCGGCGGCAGCGAAGACTTGGAAGCTTACTTGGCTAAAAACTAATTGCCTGTATGCTTAAGACGGCTTGAAAAGGCCGTCTGAAAGACCCAAATATAGAGTTATTCAAACGACGTTTGCAAATCGGCGTTCTGAATAACTCTATATTTACAAGTAGAATTTGAGATTATTGTTTTAAATCGATATTTAGGTATTGGCTATTAATTTTTAGATTTTGATAGTTTATGAAGTTTAGGCCGTCTGAAAACGGATAACCTGATGGCAATATCGGTTTGGATATAGACAGTAAGGATAAAATATGAAAAAGATTCAAGCAGATGTGGTAGTACTGGGTGGCGGTACAGCCGGTATGGGCGCATTTCGCAATGCCCGACTTCATACAGACAATGTTTACCTGATTGAAAACAATGTATTCGGAACAACTTGTGCACGTGTCGGCTGCATGCCGTCCAAATTGCTGATTGCGGCTGCGGAAGCGCGCCATCATGCTCTGCATACCGATCCGTTTGGCGTACATTTGGATAAAGACAGCGTAACGGTAAACGGCGAAGAAGTCATGCACCGCGTGAAGTCCGAACGCGACCGTTTTGTCGGTTTTGTAGTCAGCGATGTAGAAGAGTGGCCTGCCGACAAGCGTATTATGGGTACGGCAAAATTTGTTGATGAACACACCGTCCAAATTGATGACCACACTCAAATTACTGCAAAAAGTTTTGTGATTGCCACCGGTTCGCGCCCTGTGATTTTCCCACAGTGGGAAGTTTTGGGCGATCGCTTGATTGTGAACGATGATGTTTTTTCTTGGGATACCTTGCCTAAGAGTGTGGCCGTGTTCGGCCCTGGCGTAATCGGCTTAGAGTTGGGTCAGGCTTTGCACCGTTTGGGCGTAAAAGTTGAGATTTTTGGCGTAGCCGGTGCGATTGGCGGTATTTCCGATCCTGTTGTCGCTGAAGAAGCCAAAACCGTTTTTGGTGAAGAGTTGACTTTGCATTTGGATGCCAAAACCGAAGTCAAATTGGATGCAGAAGGTAATGTTGAAGTTCATTGGGAACAAGATGGCGAAAAAGGTGTGTTCCATGCCGAATATGCTTTGGCTGCCGCCGGTCGCCGTCCGAACGTGGACAATATCGGTTTGGAAAACCTGAATATCGAAAAAGATGCGCGTGGCGTGCCTGTTGCCGATCCGTTGACCATGCAAACCAGCATTCCGCATATCTTTATCGCAGGCGATGCGTCCAATCAATTGCCTCTGCTGCATGAAGCTTCCGACCAAGGCAAAATTGCCGGCCACAATGCCGCTATTTTCCCGAATATTGAGGGCGGTTTGCGCCGTAGCGTAATCGGCGTGGTATTCACCAGTCCGCAAATTGCCACTATCGGCTTGAAATACGCGCAAGTTACGGCGAAATATCAGCCTGATGAGTTTGTCATCGGCGAGATTTCCTTCCGAAATCAAGGCCGCAGCCGCGTTATGTTGGTCAACAAAGGCCATATGCGTTTGTATGCTGAGAAAGCGACCGGCCGTTTCATTGGTGCGGAAGTTGTCGGTCCTGCTGCCGAACATTTGGCACACTTGATGGCTTGGGCGCATCAAATGAAGATGACGATTCCGCAAATGCTGGATATGCCGTTCTACCATCCGGTTATCGAGGAAGGTCTGCGTACTGCATTGCGTGATGCCGATGCAAAACTGAAACAGGCTTGATTATTTGATGGAATAAAGGCCGTCTGAAACTCGTAGTAAGGTTTTAGACGGCCTTTTCTATGCTTTGAAGCTGTTAAATCAATTCTAAATCCGGACCGGCATTTTGCGCACGACGGCTTCGTAATTGAATGTCTAGGCGCAAGTCATGGGGGGAGTCGGCATTTTTAATAGCGTCTTTATAGCTGATATCGCCGTTTTCATACAAATCATACAAGGCTTGGTCAAAAGTGATCATGCCCATGCCGGTTGATTTTTTCATCATTTCTTTGATGTTGTGGACTTCGCCTTTTTGAATCAAGTCAGCAATAATCGGCGAATTGAGCAAAACTTCGACCGCCGCCACACGACCCCGTCCGCTTTCACGGGGAATCAGTCTTTGTGAAATAAAGGCTTGCAGGTTGAGCGACAAGTCTGTCAGCAACTGGGTACGGCGCTCTTCGGGGAAGAAGTTGATGATGCGGTCGAGCGCTTGGTTGGTATTGTTGGCATGTAGTGTCGCCATACACAAATGGCCGGTTTCCGCGAAGGAAATAGCGTAGTCCATGGTCTCGCGGTCGCGGATTTCGCCAATCAAGATAACATCCGGTGCTTGGCGCAGGGTGTTTTTCAGCGCAATCGGCCAATTTTCGGTATCTACGCCGATTTCTCGTTGGGTGATGATGCAGTTTTTGTGTTGGTGGATAAACTCAATCGGGTCTTCGATGGTGATAATGTGGTCGAAGCTGTTTTCGTTTCGATAGTCGATAAGGGAGGCGAGAGAAGTGGACTTGCCCGAACCTGTACCACCGACAAAAATAATCAGGCCGCGTTTTCTGAGGGCGATGTCTTTCAGAATAGGGGGCAGATTAAGCGTTTCAAATTTAGGTATATTGCTGGTAATGGAGCGGAACACCAATGCAGTTGCACCGCGTTGAACCATGGTATTGACACGGAAGCGGCTGGTATCGGGCAGGCTGATGGCGAAGTTGCATTCGTTGGTGGAAGAAAATTCTTCGATTTGTTTGGAAGACATAATCGAAAAAGCGATTTCCATACATTTTTCAGCACTCAACGGCTCATCACTCAGTCGCGTAATTTTGCCGTCCACTTTCATGGCTGGCGGGAAATTGGTGGTAATGAAAAGGTCGGAGCCTTTGTATGTGTTCATATGGTGTAGCCAAGCGAACAATTCTTCTTTTGCACCCGGAGTATTTTCGTCAAACATAAGAATTCAGATAGTTAATATTAAGTTATTTCATTGAGAATAATTATAACAGAAGCAACCATTATTTGCTGTTTGCCAGCTCGAGCGTCAATCTGTTTTAAATTGAGTGTCGTTCTGGGAATATAGCAGATTTTTCAGTATCCCTGTGATTTTAAATTCTGCTGTTATAATGTTGCCCGATTAGTGAATGGAAAGGTAACGAGATGTCAGTACAAACAATTGCCGTGGTCGGCGCAATGGAGCAGGAAATCGAGCTTTTGCGTGAAAGCATGGCTAATGTCAAGCATGTGTCCTTCGGTAAATTCTCTGCGTATGAAGGCGAGTTGGCCGGAAAACGCATGGTATTGGTTTTGAGCGGTATCGGTAAGGTTAATGCAGCGGTTTCGACTTCTTGGGTCATTCATCAGTTTGCACCGGATTGTGTTATTAATACCGGCAGTGCAGGCGGTTTGGGCAAGGGCCTGAAGGTTGGCGATGTGGTTATCGGCGAAACTGTGGCGCATCATGATGTTGATGTAACGGCTTTTGGTTATGTTTGGGGGCAAGTACCGCAACTTCCTGCTGTGTTTGCATCGGATGAGAACTTGATTCGCCAAGCAGAAAAGGCGGCGCAAGTGTTTGAAGGTACGTCCGTAACGCAAGGCTTGATCGTCAGTGGCGACCGTTTTGTGCACAGTAGCGAAGGTGTTGTGGAAATCCGCAGCCATTTCCCTGACGTAAAAGCAGTGGAAATGGAAGCCGCGGCGATTGCGCAGACTTGTCACCAGTTGGAAGTGCCGTTTGTGATTATTCGCGCCGTATCCGATTCGGCAGATGAGAAAGCGGACATCAGCTTTGAAGAGTTTTTGAAAACAGCGGCCGTCAGCTCTGCGAAGATGGTGACCGAGATTGTCAAATCGCTATAAAATCATGCAGAAACGTTGAATTTCCGTTAGAATACGGAACGATTCAACCTTATTCTAAGGCCGTCTGAAAACCGAATCCCTGTTTTTTCAGACGGCCTTTCCGACTTTAATTGCATTTATCTTAATAACAATATGAAAAACATACGGAATTTCTCCATTATTGCCCACATCGACCATGGTAAATCGACGCTTGCCGACCGTTTTATCCAATACTGCGGCGGCTTGGATTTGCGCGAAATGAGTACGCAGGTGCTCGACTCCATGGACATCGAAAAAGAGCGCGGCATTACCATTAAAGCGCAAACCGCCGCGCTCAACTATAAAGCACGCGATGGGCAGGTGTATCAGCTCAATCTGATTGATACTCCGGGACACGTCGACTTCTCTTATGAAGTATCCCGTTCGCTGTCGGCTTGCGAAGGCGCGCTTTTGGTTGTTGACGCATCGCAAGGCGTGGAAGCGCAAACTGTGGCGAACTGCTACACCGCGATTGATTTGGGCGTGGAAGTTGTGCCTGTTTTGAACAAAATCGACTTGCCTGCTGCAGAACCCGAGCGCGTGGAGCAGGAAATTGAAGACATTATCGGCATTGATGCCGTTGGCGCGGTGCAGTGTTCTGCCAAAAGCGGCATTGGTGTGGAAGATGTTTTGGAAGAAATCGTTGCCAAAATCCCTGCGCCGACTGGCGATGAAAATGCGCCGTTGCAAGCCGTTATCGTCGATTCGTGGTTTGACAACTACGTCGGCGTGGTCATGCTGATTCGAGTGAAAAACGGCACCATCAAGCTGAAAGACAAAGTGCGCTTTATGAGCACCAAGGCGGAAACGCAGGTTGAGCAGCTAGGCGTATTCACGCCGAAATCGGTTCAAAAACAAGAACTCAAAGCCGGCGAAGTAGGCTTTTTGATTACCGGCGTAAAAGAATTGGGACAGGCGAAAGTCGGCGACACGGTTACTTTGGTTGCCAACCCTGCCTCTGAGCCGTTGCCCGGCTTCCAAGAAGTACAAAGCCAGGTATTTGCAGGCCTTTATCCGGTGGAAAGCCACGACTACGAAGCTTTGCGCGATGCGCTGGAAAAATTGCAGCTGAACGATGCTTCGTTGAAATTTGAGCCTGAAGTTTCCCAAGCATTGGGCTTCGGCTTCCGTTGCGGCTTCTTGGGTCTGCTGCACTTGGAAATCGTGCAGGAACGTTTGGAACGCGAGTTTGACATGGACTTGATTACCACCGCGCCGACGGTGGTTTATGAAGTCGTGTTGAAAAACGGCGAGAAAATCGAAGTTGAAAACCCGTCCAAACTGCCTGAAATCAGCACCATCGAAACCATTCTTGAGCCGATTATCACTGCAACCATTCTTGTGCCGCAGGAATATGTCGGCAACGTCATGACTTTGTGTAACCAAAAGCGCGGCGTTCAGGTTAATATGCAATACATGGGCCGCCAAGTCATGCTGACTTATGATTTGCCGATGAACGAAGTTGTCATGGACTTCTTCGATAAGCTTAAATCGACTTCGCGCGGCTATGCTTCGTTGGACTACCATTTCAAAGAGTTCCAACCGTCTGATTTAATCAAGCTCGACATTATGGTCAACGGCGAAAAAGTCGATGCCCTGAGCCTGATTGTCCACCGTCAAAGCGCCGTTCACCGCGGTCGCGAGCTGGCAGCAAAAATGCGTGAACTGATTCCGCGCCAGATGTTTGATATTGCCGTACAGGCCGCCATCGGCAGCCAGATTATCGCCCGCGAAAACGTCAAAGCCCTGCGTAAAAACGTCTTGGCGAAATGTTACGGCGGCGATATTACCCGTAAGAAAAAACTTCTTGAAAAACAAAAAGCAGGCAAACGCCGCATGAAACAAGTGGGCAACGTGGAAATCCCGCAAAGCGCGTTCTTGGCGATTCTGCAAGTGAGTGATAAATAATGAGTATAAATCTGACTTTAGGCGCAATCGTTGTACTGCTGGCCGGCTTGGTCCTCAACTTCAAAAGCAGTAAAGAGCGTCAGGAAAACGGCGAATGGAGCTCCGGCCTGCAATGGAGTTATCTCTTGTGCATGGTCGGCGTATTCGGCATTTTGTCCGAATTTATGAGCTTTACCGCCGTATTGCTGGTGTTTGTCGTGTTCACCGGTATTGTTTGGGCAATCCATAAAGGCCGTCTGAAAAAAAGCGAGACCGGCGAAGACAATGCGCATTTTACCGACTATATGGGCGGCTTTTTCCCTATCATCTTGGTTATCTTTGTGTTGCGCAGCTTTATTGCCGAGCCGTTCCAAATTCCGTCCAGCTCCATGCGTCCGGGCTTGGTAAAAGGCGATTTTATCTTGGTGAACAAATTTTCTTACGGTATCCGCCTGCCGATTTTGAATAAGGTCATTATCCCTGTCGGCAACATTGCCAGAGGCGATGTCGTGGTGTTCAATTATCCACTTCAGCCTGAGATGAATTACATCAAGCGCATCGTCGGTATTCCGGGCGACGTTGTGGAATACCGTGATAAGGTTTTGACTGTTAACGGTGAAATTATTTCCGAAAAACCAAACGGCAATTATCAATACGCAGATGATACCGATCCGTCTATGATTCATACGCTTGAGCGTTTTCATACGGCCTTAAACGGCAAAAACTTTGATGTGGTCAAAGAGGCCGGTCAACCTTCCGTATCTATTGCTGTATTGAACAAATACATCTCCGAAGTGATGCCTGAAAGCAATTACTCGCTTGAAACAAGCGGTTTGGAAAATTGCGAATATGCAGAAGACGGTAATGGCTTTATCTGTAAAGTTCCTGAAGGCCGTTATTTCGCGATGGGCGACAACCGCGACAATAGCGCCGATTCTCGTTACTGGGGATTTGTTGATGACAAACTAATCGTCGGTAAAGCCTTTTTCGTTTGGATGAACTTTGGCGAACTCAGCCGTATTGGTACCAGTATCCAATAAGCAATAACAGATTAAAAGGCCGTCTGAAATTTTTCAGACGGCCTTTTTGTATCTATTTTTTGTCTTTTAACGAACCTAAATAAATCGCCAATAAAGTCAAAGTGGCGCCGCTCCATTGGACGGTATTAATCGGTTTATCCAGCCAGAAATAATCGATCAACATGGCGGCGACTGGTTCGGAGAGCAGTAGGAGGCCGGTCAGTGACAAGGATAAAAGCGGGATGGCGTAAGCAATTAATGCCCAAGCAAAGCATTGCATGACGATGCCGTAGATGGAGACTAGAATCACATCGTTTAAAGTTTTGGGGTATAGATGGGCGGCATCGAATAGTAGAGATGGGATGACCAGCGCCATTGCGCCGCCGAAGCTTAAAATCATCATCAGCGGAAACAAACCGACTTTTTCCTGCTCATGGGTTTTGCGTACAAAGACCATAGACAGGGCCAGCATGGCACCGGACATTACGCCGCTGACAAATCCCCATGCGGCATTGTCGTTATGACCGAACTCTGGGCTGCCGATTAAGGCTACGCCTATGGTGGCCAATATCAAACTTAAAATTTGCAGGGCGCTTAAACGTTCTGAATAAAAAAAGAAGCCGATGGCGGCTAAAAAGAAAATCTGCAGGCTGTTGAGCAAGGTGGAAATGCCGGGGCCTACGGCGTGAATGCTTTCGTGCCAAAGTGCGAGGTCGAATGCGAGGAAAACGCCGGATAAGATTGCGTAGCCAACCGTTTTTCTTTTCGTGGGCATTTTTTGTCTGAAAAAACGCCCGAGTAGGAAGAATATAGGGGCGGCGATCAGCAAGCGCCAGAATGCGATGGCGTAAGAGCCGACATCGACAAATTTGACGATCAAACTGCCCAAGCCGAAGACGACGCAGCCGACGACCAGCAGGGGTGCTGCATAATTTCCCGAACGTGTCTCCATCGGCTTCTCCAAGAATGAAATGAAGACGATTATTCCATAAAATATAGTTGGGGCGCTAATGATAAATAGTGGTAAGCTAAGATAAAGGGTTTATGATGAAAGGCCGTCTGAAAACTGTTTCAGACGGCCTTTTGATGATTTTCTGGCTTGATTGAAACCCAATGAGATAAATATATAGGAATGATGAGATAAATGGGAAGAAGTGGGATGATGGGGGATGAGGCGGGATGGGAAAAGTGAAAAAGAGTTGCAAATAGTGCAACAAAAAACGGACGGTTTTTTATCGTCCGTTTTTTGTTGTCAGAGTCCTTTTTTGAGTGCGGCGATGGCGATGTCTAGGATTCGGCGTTCGGCGTCCGGTTGGAGTTCATTGTTGCCGTTGATGGGGAGGTAGGGGCGCGCGGGGAGGTTGGTTTTGTGGCCGCGCCCTGCTTGACCGCCGAGGTGATGGATGGCGGCATATTTTTTGTTGCTGCCGATGCGGGCATAGTTGCTGCCGACCTGTGTGGTCAGGCTGGCGGCGAGTTGCCCGCTTTTTTGCAGGGTCTTGCCTCCCTCGTCTGCGGCGCGCCGGCTTTGTTTCCATTGCTGTCCGCCCCAACCTTCGGATTCGAAGTTTTCTTCGGTCATGGACAACAACTCGGTGGCGATGCCCCGCATCATGGCGCGGGTATTAGTGGCGTTGTTGAGCAGTGTACTTAAACCGTGGTCGAGCCGCTCTGCGTCTAATTTAATTTCAAGCATGGTCATCCCCTCAATAATTCACGCACCCATGCCAACGATTCGGGGGTTAGGGCGTTTTTGAATCTGTCGTTACCCATCATAGTTTTTAGGGCAATGCGGGCGATGTCCGGATGGGTTACCTGTGCTTTGTCTACGGCGATTTGCGCCATGCGGGATAGCATTGATTTGCCTTGGTTGGCATTGAAGCCTGCATTTGGTGCGATAAATTTGTTATTGATACGGATGCCGGTACGCTGTGCGTAACGCTCCTCGCCGGTATAGGGATTTGAACCTATATTGACGGTAATGGTTTCAAGCGTCGGACGAGGTTGGACGCGCCCTTCTCCCGCACTGCGCGACAGGGGTTTGACGCGGCACCGACAGCGGAAATCAAGCGGCGGATATAAGGTATCCCAAACAGGGTCGTCTGCGGCATAGACACGGTTGTGCATCATACGGTGGGTTTCGCGGGTGCGGCTGTCGTTGATGGCGACGTACTGCCAATAAGGGTGCGTATCGATGGAGTCCATCATTTCGGCGTAGCGACCCGCCATGTAGGCTGACTGCATATTGGTCAGATAAATGGTTTTAAGGCGGTGGGGGCTGCCGAGCTGTACGCTTTGGGTTTCGCCTTCGGGATTTTTAACTTCCTGCCTGCCCCACCAGCCTTTGCGTTGCAAGACGGGGGCGAGTTCGCGGCTGAATTCTTCCAGCGTCCGCCCTTGTTCAGCGGCATCGACGACGGCGGAATAGATGTCGGAGAGTACATCCATTTTGGCGGTTTTGGCCACCGTAAAGGCAGTGGCGTGCGCGTCGTCCAACATATCCTGCCAATCCCAAGATACGGCAATGCCTTTTTGCTTTAGATAGGCGACGGCGGCTTCCGGCGTCATGCCGAAGACGGCTTTAATATCTTGGGGGTTCATGATTTAAGCTCCTGTACCACTTCAATCCTGCCGACCAAGTCGGAAAGGAAAATCAGGCGTGCCAACTCGTTTTGTAAGGCGGTATCGTCCATATTCGGATAGGCGGCGGACAGACGGTCAAGCAGGTTCTCGGCGGTTTCTCCCTGCCTTAATTCAGCCACTAGAACGGCAGTCAGCCGTTCGCCTTGTTTATTCAGGATGCCTGTATCGGGTGCAAGTCCGTCGATGACCAAACCTGCATCCGTCAAATCGAACTCGGCAAAATCAGCAGATCTACCCTCTTGGGTTGGTTGGACTTCGTCCGCCAAGTCGCCGTCCTCAAGGCCGTATGTGCGCTGCCAGTATTGGTTGGTGAACTTGGCACCGGCATCCACCATCATCTTATCTCTTTCGGCCCGCTCTTTTGTGCCGCTCTTCTCGTTTTCAAACAGCACGAATTTCGGCGCAGATACGTCTCCGAAATTAATCTCCACCACCCACTTTATCAACTGATTTAATGCCACCTCAACAATACGGGTATCGCCGTCACGGATGTCGTCCGTTACCTCCAAACCAGCGGTCGCGCTGGCGTGGGTACTGTCTTTTTCGGTGGTTTGGTCTTGTCCGAGTAGAGCAATGCTGATTTCGGAGCGGCAATAACGGATGAGCTTGTCGTAGGCATCAATAGATGATGCCTTGCCGCTTGCCTCGTGGATTTCGACACTGGAATCGTTGGGGATGGTGCCGACGCTGTTGCCGATTAGAGCTTCGAGCGCGTCTAGCAGCTTGTCGGTATCCTGCGGGGTATTGGAACGCGGCTCTTTACCAATCAGCCAAGGCGCACCGTATTTCTCGGTGAACTGCATCCAAAATTTAAGGCCGCCGCGTTTGAAGGTGACCAGCCAAAAAACCAAGCCCAAATCGCCTAAGCCGTATGGGTTTAGATAATCTGCCTCATGTGTCGGGCAAAGAAACTTATAAGGCGGGGGAACGGTATCGGTCAGCCCGTTTTGGATGTAACGCAACTCGCCGTCGTCGTTGAAGGCGAACCACTCTTGCGGCTTGGCAATGATTTTTTCAGGCAGCCATGCAGAATCTGTACGCCAAATCAGCTCGATGGGTTGATAACCGTAAAAAACAGCGTTTAAAACATCTTTAATCAGGCGGTAAACATCGGTTTCAGCCAGCCAGCTATCGACAAAATCCCGGACATTTTTAGGTGTGTCGTCGCCCTCAAGCCGCCATTCGAGGCGGGCGACAGCGGCTTTTCGGCGGCGAACCAGCGAGCCGACTAATGGGTCGCGCATCAGCTCGCGGTAAACGGAGATTTGCCTGCCCATTTTGCGCAAAACAGGGTCGGGATTAGGCAGCCAGCCGTTAAAACCGCTGAAAAACGGGCGGGAAACGGCGAGATGTGCAGATAGATCCTGCGGCTTGAAGGTTATGATGCCTTGACTGGTTTTGAGTTTGAGGTGGGGTTTGGGCATGAATAAAACTTTCTATCAAAAAGGTAAGCACAATTCATATATTTTTCGCCAGAGATATGGCAATGATTGAGCCGTATCTTTTATAAACTTGAAAGGACTGTGCGGATTCCAATGTTTAGGCAGCAGTTTTGCCAGTATCAGAAGTAGAGGGTAAGAAGCGAGTAGCAATAGAAAAATTATGAATCTTGCTACAAGCAATACTGTAAAAGGCAGTGATGCAATAAGCGTAATTGCCACCAATACGGGTAAACACAGGGTGAAAATAATTTTCTTGATGGTTTTATCATTCATATCAATAACCTTTGGTTAATGCGCTTTTTCGGCGGATCCGGCGGCTGGCTACGCGTATCGGTCCGGTATTCAGCTCGCGGCTGGCGTAATGGGCAAGGACAAAGGCAATCGCCGCGTCGCCGTGGCGTTTTTTGCCGTCTTGACCTTTGGTGCGTGCATCGGGGATGCGCGGCACGCCTCTGACCAGCTCGAAGGCGCGCAGGTCGGTCAGGATGTCTTCGTCTTTGGGGATTGCGTCCAACGTGCCGTCTTCGAGGGCGGCTTTGAACGGAGCGGTATGGGTGCGGTACCAGTTTTCCGAGAGCATGACCGACTCGCATACCTCCGCGCCAAATTCGTCGCGCATGGCTTCGGCGATTGACTGACCGTTGCCGCGCGCGTCCAATGCCGCTCCGCGCAGATTGGGTAAGCCGTGCAACAGGTGTTTCATGATTTGCTCTTGTTGAGCAAACGGCATATTGCCCAACTCCAATACGAACGGCGGCTTAAGGCTTAAATTAGGCTGCTGCAATAAAGGGACGATGACGGTACGGTCGCCGCTGCGGGCAAAGTCTTCACCCACAAAGGAAACCCGGGTTTTATCCAAACCGTCGAGCAGCGGTTGCAGGGTGTCGGCGATCCAGTCCGCGACTTCGGCAGCGCGGCGCGGCTCGGGCAAGAGGCCGAACTCATCGCTTTGGTCGTATCTGATAACCGGCGTATAAGGACTCATACGGCTCTCAATCAAGGCTCGGTTGAGCCATTTGCCGCCGCCGTTTTTAGGGATGCAGTCCAACTCTTCGGATGCATCGTCGCCGTAGAAATCACGAATCTCTTTGCACCATGCCTCCTCTCCCTCTTTCGTCCACTCTTTACCCAAACGCAGGCAGATGCGGCGGTAGAGGCCGTCTGAAACGGCCTCGTCGAAAGTAATGCGGTGGATGGAGTACGGCTTTTTGCCCGCACGGATGTCGGTAATCAGCTCGTTGAACGGATTGTCCACACCGTCATGGGTAGAGATGATGTGTACCTGCCCGCCCCACATCAGCAATGCCATTGCCGCTTTGAGCAGCTCGGAGAGCTGCTCGTGGAACGCCGCTTCATCGATGATGACGCGCCCCTGCTTACCGCGAAGGTTTGAGGGGCGGCTGGATAAGGCGGTAACGCGCCAGCCGGACGCGAAACGGATGACGAAGGCGAGGACGGATTTTTTGTCGTCACCCTCGACGAACACCTCCTCAGTCTCTTCGATTTCTCCCGCCGCCAAACCGTAGAATTTCGCCCAGTTGGCACAATCGCGGATAAACTCTAAAGCCATGTCTTTGTTGTAGCCTATGTACCATGCGTCCATGCCGCCCGATGAGGCGGCAAGTAAGGCGGTATCGGCAGCCTCGCCCCAGCTCAGACCGATGCGTCGGGATTTTTCGCAGAGTTTGACGGGAGAGTTATCGGCGCACCAACGCTGCTGGTAAGACAGCAATGCCGATGGCGTGCGGTCTTCGGTTTTGGTCGTCATGATGCGATACCTAAAATCTGTTTGCGGATGGCTTCGGCAGCCGCGTCGGACAGCCCGCCTTTTTTTGCCTGCTTGGCCACGTTTTCGGCGGCGGCTGCGACTTTGGCTTTAACTTTTGCCTGATATTCTTTTAGACGTGTACTGGCTGATGTTAGAGTCGCGATATTTTTGGCCGATTTCGCAACCATGCTAAACCTGTCTACAGCCGATAAGTCTTCCATTTCACCAATTTCCAACATGGCTTCAAATAATTCGGACTGCACCATTGCAACCAATGCTTCGCTACGGGTATCGCCTTCATCGGCTGCGCCTTCGGCAATCAGTCGCGCGGCTTCGGTGCTGGATTTGATAGCGGAAAAACGACGTTGCACTTTTTGGCCGTAGCGGTGGGCGGCAGAGCGGCTGATTTCGTAGCCCTGCTGCTGCAACCATTCGGACAATGCCTGATAGTCGGCGAAGCCGTTTTCGACGAGCTTGCGTTCGAACTCGTGTCGGACGGCTTCGGGGAGCTGGTCGATGACGCTGCGTTTTGCCATATCAGCTCCACACTTTTTCGGGGCGGGCGATACCGGCGCGGCATTCAACCGTGTATTCCGCGATATCGACACCCAAACTGGTCAGGTCGGCAAACCACAAGCCGTGCGGTGCTTTATTCAGCTCGACCATTTTGCGGTCGGCAAGGTAGTCGAGCTGCTGGCGCAGTTCGGTGGCGGTGGTCTGCGGGTAAATCGCATTCATGATGTCCAGAAGAAAGGTCTCGCTGGTGGTATGCGGGCGGGCTTTATTAAGGGTGTTGATGATGTTCCAACGCATCCCCTCGCGGCGTTGTTTGGCAATCAATTCTTGGCTAATCATTTTTTTACGCTTTCCATTTTGTAGATTTCGGTGAGTTTTTCGGCGACGTTGTCGAGCTTGGCTTCGAGGACGACCTGATTGCGGATGTAGTCTTCCCGCAAAACATAGGTCAGGGGCAGGCCGGCGTTGAATTCCGCCAGTTTGTTTTCCATTATTTCGACTTTTCCTTGCAGGCGTTCCTGCTGTTTTTGGCGTTCGTCCTGCTGCTCGCGAAATTGCGCCAGCAGCATTTTGCCGAAGGTAAAACAGATGCCGAGGAAGGAGAGTAAAAAGCCGACAAGCTGCCAAAATTCGATGTGTATAAAGGTTTTTTCCATTTTTTAAGATCATCCGTGTTCGAAATATTCTTGGCAAACGATGCAGCGGGTGCAGCCTTTGACTGCTTTTCGCCTTGCTTCCGGTATCGGGCTGCCGCAATCTTCGCAATGGCTCAGGCTGTCGGCGCGTTCCGGTGTGTTTTGATGTTTCGCCAGGGACTCTTCCAAAAATATGGCTTCACGCTCTGATGCGCGGTCGGCAAAATCAGTCATGTTTCAGACGGCCTTTCGTGTACCAGTTCTGCCAGCCCTCAATTTGGATTTCGAGCTTTTGACAGTATTCACCGTAGCGCACGGCATGGTTCAAGAGTTGTTCGGGTGAGCCGCCGGTCGGACGCTCGGGGCGTTCGTATTTGACCAGCAGCCCGGTAGATACAGGCGGCAAATCCACTGTCGGTACGGTTTTAATCGGGGTATCCGAAGGCACGGTTGTAGAGGTGCAGGCTGTTAGAACCGATACCGTTAAAACCATTGCCGTCTTTTTGAATCGCGTCATGCGTTTGCTCCTGTAAGGTGTTTTTGGTTTTATCCAGCTCGCTCAGGGCGGATGCCAGCTCGATGCTTTGACGCTGCGCGAAGTCATGCCAACGCTTCGTTTCCGCCTGCGCTTTTTTAAGCTCGTCGGCGTATTGTTTGGCTGCCGCCATTGACGAGTTTTGGTAGGCGGTAATCAGGGCGGTTTGCTTGGCATCGGCTTTGTCGGCGGCATAGTGATAGCCGTTTAGCCAGATGCCTAACACAATCAATGCACGCCATGCCAATGCCGTTTTGTTTTTGTACAAAAAATCAATCATTGCCGCTCCATTCTTCGGGATTCGCGGATTTTTTGATTTCCGCCAACTGCGGTACGGCGGCAATGCCGCGTTTGATTAAGGCGTAGCCTCCGACCATTGCGCCGTATGCCCACCAAAGCCATTCGGGGGCATCGGGTGCGAGCGAGAATTTATAGGTCATCGCTGCGGCGGCAACGTTTGCCCATAATTTGGTATGGCTGATTTTCCCGGTTGCGGGATTGGAGACTAAGCCGCCCAGCCATCGGAAAAAGCCGGTCATTTTTGACGGTTTTTCTTCGCGGCGCGTTTCGCCGCCGCCACCCCGCTTGGACGGTGAGGCATCGTCCGGCATCCCTGAGAAGGTATAGCTGAACGAATGCCCAGATCGACGCTGAAACTGGGAGACATCACGGCGGCCATTAGGGCGAGTAAAGACTTTTTTGACATGATTGCTCCTTTTTTAATCAATGTTGTCCGCTGATGCGTGGATCAGGTTTTGCGCGACGCGGCGAATCCAGCCTTTGCCAAAAGAGGTGAACGTACCGAGCTTGGTATAAAAGACCAGACGCTCGGCGTTGAACCGCAATAAAAGGTCGTTTTCGGGAAGGGAATTGATGGCTTTGAGACTGATCTCGCCGATGATGCCGTCGTCCGGCACGCCTGCGGCGCGTTGGAGCATACGGGCGGCATTGCCGTAACCGTGGTTGACGCAGGCATCAAAAAATTGGAAAGCGACCGCTTCGGTCATTTTGTCGGCGTGGTAACGCTCCCAAAACGCTTTACGGTAAATGCCAACAGCCTGCTCACGGGTCATGGCACGCATGGAGCCGGTAAAGCCGTTTGCCTGTGCGGTACGCTTGGTGACGCCCCAGTTGGTTTCACCGCCGGGGTCTTTGGGATGGTTGACGTAACCGCCCTCGTGGGAGAGGACGCGGTTGATGAATTGGTTGAATTTGTCTGACATGGAAAATCCCTGTATTGAGGTTGAAATCAATACAGGGATTTTAGAAAAGGTCGTCTGAATGGGCTTTTAAAGGAGGTTAAAACCTGCCGGAAGCTAAGGTGTAATACACAGCTCAACTTCGGGATTGCATTTATCGCTTTTCATATATGCTTCATTTGAATCGTCCATTGCCTCAATCTGCATAGGTATATCCGATTTTGCCAACATGGAAACACTTTTCTGCTTACGATTGACCGTAATGAAATAATCCACTCCATTTTGATTATAAGTGGCTTGCATTTTTTTGACGGCAGTCTGAATGGCATCCATAAATGCCAAACGGTCTATCTCATAATCCAACGCAATAGCTGTGTAATACATACTCACTAAGCAATTGTTGATTCTTTGAGTTTTCGCCAATGTATTACAATTTATCCGGACGTTCTCAAAAATATCTCCTTCCTTGACCAGTTTTGCAGACAACGTAATGCCATTACCAAGGTCTTTTGTTTGATGTGTCTTGCCCGCAACAATTGATATTCTTGGGAACAAATCCATCATTCCATTGTTCAATTCATTGAACCGTTCCGAAAATGTTTCAGGATGAGGACCAATCATCCCTCCTGTTTTCATCACTCCTCCTGCATTAACCAAATGTGCAGCAGCCAATAAGAAGATTCCAAGATATATTTTTGTTTCCATTCTATTTCTTTCAGAAATCATCTTTTCTTTTTCGGGCAATTCTTGCCGCTTCCGCCCGGGTTGCAGTCGCAAGCCCGTCCGTCGCCGTCCCTGTCCAAACTCTTCCAGCCGCTCAATCCTGATTTTTTGCGGGCTTCATAAAATTTCTGCGCTGCCTGCTGCGTCGGAAAGTCTTTGCAGCTTTTCGCCAAGGCGGGGGCGGATGCGGAAAACATCATAACAGACACCAGCAATGTCAAATAACCCTTTTTCATTTTGTCTCCTTAATACAGGTCTTTGGATACCTGAACCACCTGCCCGATGACTTGTATATCAGGGTGGTCTGCCAGCATCAGCGGCATAGGCGGATAGGTCGTGTTGTCGGAAATCAAGAGCAGGCTGCCGTCGATTTGGCGTTGGACACGCTTTACCCATAAAACGTCGCCGCTGCGGATAACGTAAATCTGGCCGTCGCGCGGATTGGTTTTGGAGGTATCAACCAGCAGCGTGTCTTTGCTGCTGATGGTCGGCTCCATGCTGTCGCCTTTAGCTGTAACGATGTTGAGGTCTTGCTCATGCAGGCCGCGCTGGAGCAGCCAGTCTCGCCGGAACGCCAAATGATTGGCGGGGTCTGTTACGCCGTAGGCGGTCGTGCCGTTGCCCGCGGAGACCTCGACATCGAACATGGGGATATAGGCGTAGTCGTCTGACAATGCCGTCAAACTAGAAATATTCCTTTTGCTATTCTTTTTCCCAGAAATCAGCCAGTTTGCATCAACATCAAATTTGCTCAATATTTTTTCCACCATATCAAATGGTGGACGCTGCTTTCCGCTTAAAACATCATTTACCCTGGATACTTTTTCATCTATCAAATCGGCAAATTCAGCGATAGTCAGCTCTTCTTTTGCAAGAAGTTCACGAATATTTCCAGTAAAAATCAAACTCATAGAATTAATCCTTAAAAATAAACTAGAAATAATCTTGCTAGCCAGAAATATTCCTATTATACTTGCATCAAGTTTGATACAAGATTGTTTAAATCTTTAAACAATCATGATTCTAGCACGAGAACGAAATAGGAGATATTCCGTGAAAGCAGAAAAAATAAAAGCAGGTTTCCGAGAGCGCGGTGAAACGATGAAGGATTGGTGCATGGCGCGTGGTTATGACCCGACGTACGTGTCCCGCATTCTGAACGGAACCGTCAAGGCAAATCGGGGGAAGGCGCATCAAATCGCGCTGGAACTCGGGCTTAAGTCCAAACAAGACGCAGCGTAGGAGTCGATATGGCAGAAAGTAAAAGGGTACAACGGCTATTGAGGGTCTTTATCGCGCTTGACGAGCATCCGATTATCGGTCTGAGCAATAAGGATTTATCGGTCGGACTGGGGCTGACGCCATCGCAAGTCAGCAGGGATATTGATGATTTGGTTGCATCGGGATTGGTCATCAAGCTCGAAAACGGCAACTACGCCTACGGTATCAAAACCCTGCAAATCGCAGAGCGATTTAGAAAACAGCAAGAGCGGCTGAATGCGCGCTTGCAAGAATTGGAAAACCGAATTTACTAAATGCGACGACGTCGTCGCATTTGAGGAGCAAAAGAAATGGCAACAGAAATTTTAGGGCATACGGTCGGCGCAACGGCAAACGAACTGGCTATCCACAGCATGGAGGTTATGGACAAGTTTTCGAGCGGCGAGGCCTACAACGAGACGGTATGGATTGAGCGCGGACGATTTGCGGTACGCCAAACGATGGAAGGGATGTTTGAGCTGGGACGCGCGCTGATCATCATCAAGGAGCATACGCCGCATGGGCGGTTTGCCGAAATCGCTGAAAAAGAATTCGGCCTCGGACGGCGGGAATCCCAAAGACTGATGAATGCCACCCTCCGATTTATCGACCCGAAAATGAAACAGGTGCAGCCTAAGCTGATGACGTTGGGCAAATCCAAACTGCTCGAGCTGCTGGTTGAAGACGACGACACTTTGTTGGAGCTTGCCGAAGGCGGCGAGGTCAACGGCAACACTTTTGACGATGTCGACCGTATGACGGTCAAGGAGCTGCGCGTCGCCCTGCGCGAAAGCCGCGAAACGGCGGAAGCGAAAGATAAGGTAATTGCCGATAAAAATAAAAAGGTTGATGAGCTGGCGGAAAAGCTGTCGAAAAAGCAGACGGGTGTCAAAGAGCCTAAACCTGTGGATGTGGGCATCGAGCTGACGATGCAGCTTGGCAGCCTGGAAGTCGGTATCCGCTCGCAAATCAGCCGATTGCGCGAGATGTTTGAACAGATGGCGGCTCACGGCGAAGCGCATGGATTTGACCACCGCGCGAAGATGGTCGGCACGCTCAATCAAATTATTTTGGACTGCGAGCAACTGCGCGAAAGCTATGCCCTTCCGACCGAAGCCCCGACAGACAATGTGCCGGAATGGTTGGGCGGTGAAACGGGAGAAGGCGATGAATCCGGCAATGATTGAGCGTCTCAAGGCAGTCGAGAATCAGGCGGAAGCAATGGGACGCGGCGCACGCTCTGCATATCTTAAGCAGCAGGCGCAGGAATTGGGCATCAGCCTTGCCACGCTATACCGCAAGCTGGAGGCGGTCAGCGTCAAGCCGACGCGCAAACGGCGCAGCGATGCGGGCAAGACGGAGCTGAAGCCGGAAGAAGCTAAATTGATTTCGGCGGTTTTGGTGGAGGCAATGAGGCGCAACGGCAAGCGGTTGATGTCGGTGCGGCAGGCGGTGGAAATGCTGCGCGCCAACGGAAAAATCGAGGCGGCGCGGATTGATGAGGAAACCGGGGAAGTCATGCCGCTTTCTGAAAACACCATTACCCGGGCTTTACGAGAGTACAAGCTGCATCCCGACCAACTGCTCCAGCCCGAACCGGTCAGCCGGATGAAATCAGAGCATCCGAACCATTGTTGGCAAATCGACCCGAGTTTGTGCGTTTTGTATTACCTGCCACGTCAGGGCAAGGATACGGGGCTGCGGGTCATGAAAGAAGAGGAGTTTTATAAAAATAAGCCGAAAAACGTCGTCAAAATCGAAAATGACCGCGTCTGGCGGTACACGGGGACAGACCATGCCTCCGGCACGATTGCGGTGCGTTATTACTTCGGCGGCGAAACCAGCGCGAACCTCTGCGATTTTTTCATCTACATGATGCAGCAAAAGGCAGACCCGTTAAAAGACCCGTTTCGCGGCGTGCCGCGCATGGTCATGCTTGACCCGGGCAGCGCGAATACTTCGGCGGCGTTTAAAAATTTGTGCAAGTCGTTGGATGTGCATGTGCAAATCAACAAGCCGGGCAATCCGCGTGCCAAGGGACAGGTCGAGAAAGCTAACGATATTGTCGAGACGGCATTTGAGAGCGGGTTGCGCTTTACCGAGGTACACGACATCGACCAGCTCAATGCTTTATCGGAACGATGGATGCGTTACTACAACGGTACGCAAAAGCACAGCCGCCACGGCATGACCCGCTATCAGGCGTGGAACAAAATCAAACCCGAGCAGCTCATCCTGCCGCCGCCTGCGGATTATTGCCGAGAGCTGGCCATCAGCGCGCCGAAAGAGGCGAAAGTCTCGGCGGATTTGGAAATCCGCTTCGGCGGACGGGTATATAGCGTGAAAGGCATCCAGGGGATTTTGGTCGGTCAGAAGGTTTTGGTCGCTAAGAACCCTTGGGAGGTAAACGGGGCGCGGGTCGCCACTTATGACGCGGAGGGTAATGAGATTTGGGTATCCGTCCCCGAAGTGGTGTTTGACGAGATGGGCTTCCGCGCTGATGCGGCAGTCATTGGGGCGGAATACAAAGCCCCTGCCGATACGGACGCGCAGCAGCATCGCAAAGAGCTGGACAAGCTGGCGATGGGTGCGGAAACGCTGGAGGCGGCAGCCGCCAAACGCAAAGGCAAAGCAGTCCCATTCGGCGGCGAAATCGACCCGTACAAACATCAGGAAGATACGCTTGCCGCGCGCAATACGCTCTTTATGCCCAAACAGGGACAGCAGATGGCGTACAACCGGATGGAGGTCTCTGAGCAGGTATTGAGCAAGGTCGAAATCGCCAAACGCTTAAAACCCCGCGTCGAGGCAGACGGCGGCGACTGGAAACAGGCGATGGCGGTCATCCTCAAACACTACCCGGAAGGCGTGGTCGAGAGCAAATTGGACGAGGTTTACGACAGGCTCAAGACGATGGGTCGTCTGAAACTGCATAAAACCGGTTAGGCAAATGCGACGACGTCGTCGCATTTGAAAAAAGGGAAAGCATGAAACAGACCTTTAAGCAAATCGGCAAATCCTATGCCGCCGCGGCAGCCGAAATCGGATGCAGCAAGCCGATGCTGGTGGCGGTAGTCAATCACGGGCAATGGCCGAAAAAAAACGCAGCCGAGCTGCGAAGGAAGTTGAAACAATTTTTTGAAACGAATGGTGCGGAAATCCCAGCGAGCCTGAGAAACGAGCCGGAAGCCGCACCTGCCCAAGCAACTTACGAAGACAAGGACAATGAGATGTTACTACGAAAAGCAACTTTAAACCAAGCGGCAAAACAACATTTTAGCTTATTCCGCGACCCGTTTAACGACGAAATCCAGTCTGCAGACGATGTGTATATGACGCCGGATGTGCGCTATGTGCGCGAGGCAATGTTTCAGACGGCCTGTCACGGCGGTTTTGTGGCGGTGGTCGGCGAAAGCGGCGCGGGTAAATCCACACTGCGAGAAGACCTGCAAGACCGCATCAACCGCGAAGGCCGACAAATCATCCTGATCGAGCCTTATGTCTTAGCAATGGAAGACAACGACCAAAAAGGCAAAACGCTTAAGGCGGTACATATTGCCGAGGCCATTTTGGAGGCGGTGTCGCCGGGAACCAGCCCGAAACGCAGCCCGGAAGCACGTTTCCGCCAAATCCACCGCGCTTTGTCGGAAAGCGCGAAAGCAGGCAACAAACACCTGCTTTTGATTGAGGAGGCGCACGGTCTGCCGCTGCCGACCCTGAAACACCTGAAACGCTTTTTTGAACTGAAAAACGGGTTTGAACGCCTGCTCGGGATTGTCTTAATCGGTCAGACGGAGTTGGCGCAAAAACTTAGCGAAAACAATCCTGCGGTGCGCGAGGTGGTGCAACGCTGCGAGGTGGTCACACTCTTGCCGCTGACCGACGGCAAACTAGAAGGCTATCTCAAGCACAAATTTGACCGCGTCAATGCGGACATGGCGAAGATTTTAGACCAAAGCGCGATTGATGCGGTTGCTGAGCGTCTGACAGTCAAAAGCCGCACGAGCAAGGGATTGGAAACCAACAGCCTGCTCTATCCGCTGGCGGTCAACAACTTGGTGGCGGCAGCGATGAATCAGGCGGCGGAGCTTGGTTTTGAGATGGTTGACGGCGATGTGGTACGGGGGGTGTGAGATGGATAACAAATTCGGAAAATTTATTGACCCCAATCACTTACTGCTTCCACTTAGAAAACAGGTAGCTACCGGGAAAGTCGGCAGCATGGAATACACGATGGAAATCTCTGTGGGATGTGAGCCGATGGTTGTCAGTAAAGCTACTGGGAAGCGGTTTGTATTGACTTGGCAGGACATAGTGGAGTTAGCCGTTCTGGCCGGTATCAACGAATCGGAAGAGTCTGAAAAATAAAGGGGAAATCATGAAAAAATATGAAATCGAATTTGCCATTGTAATTGTGCTGCTGTCCATCGTCGTAGCCATACAGGCAATGCTGACCGAGCCTTGCCGCCAAAAACAGCCTATGCAGATCAACGTCTATGACAGGGGGCAGTACAAATGAGGGGGTTATGGATACTGACCGCCATGCTTGCCGCCTGCCAGCCGGTCGCGGCAACGGCAGATCAAAGAGATGCTCTTGAAGCCGATAAAAACTGGGAGGTAGTTTACGGCGGGATGAGCGAGACAGACAAAATAACAGGCGTGGTTTTGGAGCCCGCGGGAGAAGAAAAATGAACAGGGATTACAGCAAAATAAAAGTATCGGTATGGCGCGAAAAAGGCGGTCATCTTGTCACTGAGCTGACAACGGTGTCGGGTAAGTTTGTGATGATGTATGTGTCATCTCGGCTATCGGATGAAATTGAGGATGTGGTTCAGACGGCATTGCGGTGTTTGAGCCGTAAGGATTTGGAGGCGGCGCGATGAAAGTACGCTGCCCCACCTGCGGCGCGGTGATGAGCTTGGATGTCTTAATCGCCCATGACGATGCCCGTGAAGCCCTGATTGCCCTGACCGGCATTTCAGACGACCTTTTTAAGGCGGTATTGCGGTATCTGACGCTGTTTCGCCCCGCCGAAAAGGATTTAAGTTTTAACCGGGTTTCAAAGCTTATTGGCGAGATTGCGCCGATGATACGGGAGGGCGAAATCGTCCGTAACCGTAAAACTTACCCGGCTCCGCGTGAGGCTTGGATTTGGGCGGCAACACGATGCCTTGAGGCACGGGACGCAGGAAAGCTGACGCCGCCGCTGACCAGCCACGGTTATTTGTTGGAAAACATTACGTTTTGGTCGCCTGAAAAGACGGCGGGAACGGCGGTTTTGCCCTCTCCCCAACCCTCTCCCGCAGGAGAGGTGGCAAACACCAAATTGAGGAGCGGGTTGGGCGGTTTGATGGAGTGGTCAAATGGAGGCGAACAATAACTGGCTTAAAAAAGCAATCGCGCAGGGTTTTATGATGCTCGCCGCCCTAAACCTCAAAGGCCGCCCTGCCTCGGCGGATTTGACGGCAGTCGCCGAACTTTGGTTGGGCATACTGAGCGGCCGGTCGTGGCAACCGGAACAGGACGGAATCAGGATACAGGCAGCCTTTAGGGCTATCGCGGCATCCTCGTCAGAGTGGCCAAACCCTGCCGACCTTATCAAACACCTGCCGCCGCCCGAAATCAGAATGGTGCCGAGGCTGGAAAAGAAGCACCAGCCGACGGAATACGGCAAGGCGCAGTCCGCCGAGCTGAAAAAGATTGTCGGCAGATTGAAAAACGCACCCTGCATGAACAGGGATTGGATACACGGGCCGAGGCACCGGTCGGTGGACGAATGTCAAAGGATTTATGCCGAAAGGCAGAAAGGTAAAGAAATGAATGATTGGAAAAATCTAAACGATGAACTCCCGTGTATCGGGTGGATTTGCGACGTACTACTACCCGATGGAACGATCATCGAGAACGTGGAGGCAGTAGAAGTTGATGACGATAACGCTTTTATGCCCGAAGTTGGTTTTAAAAAATACCCCGAGGCCACGCATTTTCGAAAATCAAAATGAAAGGGAAACAAATGAACATTGATAAAACCCAATACAAACAGGATGCCAAAGGTAATCTCGTGCCGCTGGCCAATATTAAAGAAATCGACCTGCTGCGCGATGAGCTGGTGCAGGAAATCGCCGCCAAAGCCCGCGCGGTACAGGATAAACTGATGGCGTTCAAACGCGAGGCGATGGACGATATTGCAGCGTTTGTACAGTTGAGTGCCGACCGCTATGACGTGAATGTCGGCGGTAAGAAAGGCAATATCAGCCTGCACAGCTTTGACGGCGCATACCGCGTCAACCTTGCCATGCAGGACACGCTGGTATTTGACGAGGGATTGATTGCCGCCAAAGCCCTGATTGACGAGTGCATCAACGAATGGACGGAAGGCAGCCGCACGGAATTGAAAACACTGATTAACGCGGCGTTTCAGGTGGATAAAGAAGGCAATATCAGCACCGCCCGCGTACTTGGTCTGCGCCGCCTGCAAATCACGGATGAAAAATGGCAACGGGCGATGGATGCGCTCTCCGACAGTTTGCAGGTGCATATCAGCAAGCCGTTTGTGCGGGTGTATCAGCGCGGCGAGGATGGGGAGTATCAGTTGATGAATTTGGATGTGGCGAAGGTGTGAACATGGGAAAAATTTTCTTGTCACTCATATGCCTTTTTGTGTTAGCAGCTTGTGAACCAACTGCCAGTTATCAGCAATATAGAGAGGGAAAGCCAGTAGATATTCAAACCGAAGACCGCATCGTTGTGAAACGCATTGCTGTTATTCCTGATGATCTTGCTTACTCAAATTATCGCGGGGTATACGTAATTACCGACAAGAAAACCGGTAAGGAGTACATCGGTTTATCAGGTGTTGGCATATCCGAATCTGGCAGTCATCCAAGCGGCAAGACATCAATCTCTGATGAGCGGTAATAAAAACTGAAGCTATCTGAAACTATAAATTCATAAACCGCGCGGCACGGTCTGCCGCATTTAAATCTAAATAGGAGTCAAAAAGTGAATAAATCTGAATTAATCCAAGCCATCGCCGATGAGGCAGAATTGAACAAACGCGATGCGGCGGAATTTGTCGATGCGTTTGTCAGCGTGGTAACGCAGACGCTGAAGGACGGCAAAGACATTACGTTGGTCGGCTTCGGTTCGTTCCACGCTGCCCAATCTGCCGAGCGCAAAGGCCGCAATCCTAAGACCGGCGAGCCGTTGACCATTGCCGCCCGTAAAACGCCAAAATTCCGCCCGGGCAAGGCGTTGAAAGAAGCGGTCAACCGTTAAAGCCGCTGATGTTTAAAAAAAGGTCGTCTAAAGAGATTCAGGCGACCTTTTTATTTTGGTGAAATAATTTTAAAAATGTTATTGACTATGCGAAAATATCGCGTATAATACAACTCATCAGGAAGCACAAAGCAAGCCTGAACAACCTAAAAGGATGAATCAAAATGGCTAAATACTCTTACTCCTACGCTTGCGGTCATGGTACTGGAAGCGTATCTCTTTTCGGCAAAAGTGCCGACCGCGAGCGCAAACTGGCTTGGTACGAGCAAAACATGGTTTGCCCCGAATGCTACAAAAAACAGCAAGCAGCAGCCGAACAGGTTGCCGTTATCAAATACCGCATGGGCTCGGTGCCGTTGTTTTCCGTGGTGGTACACGGCAGAACCTTGGCAAATAAAGAATCCCTGAAAGCATTAGGTTTTTGCTTTACCCACGACGAAAAAGAAGGATTGGCCGGAGTGTTGGCTACGAAAGAGCCGCCCAAGGCATGGCAAAAAACTTTTGAAGCTAAGTCTGAAAGCGAACTGATGGAAAAAGCCGAAGCCATCATCCAAGAAATCGCCCCGCTCGGCTACCGTTTGGAGCAGCCGGCCAGCAATGTGCTGGATATGGCGATGCTGCGCCACCAATGGCAAAAAATCGCCGAGAAAGAAGCCAGCAAACCTGCATACAACGGCTGTTTTGATTTCTTGAAAGAGCGGCATGGCGCAGATTATGCCAACCGCAGCCGCGAGGGCGGCAAACCGTGGAACGGCAAAATCTACGGCCGGCCAGGCAGCTACAATTACTATGTGGACGACACCAAATACAGTATGACTGATGAGCAAAAAGCAGCCATCGATGAGTACCGTGCCGCCCTGCAGGCTTGGCGCGAACAATAAACCATCCAACCGGCGGGGAGCCTACGGCAGACCCGCCACTCCTTAAGGAGCAACCATGAGCTGGTTTAGCAATTGGCTGTCCCAGCCGCCGCGATTTAAGGCGGCAGCCGATGAATACCTGTCTGTCAGCCTCGCCGAATGTTGCCCGGAAATGCAAAAATACACCCGCTACCGAATGGAGCGGTATGTGTATCCGTTTATCGGGCAACAGCGCATCCACCGCATCACGCCCATGCAAATCATCCGCTGCATCCAAACCTACGAGCAAGATGCGCCGTCGCAGGCACGGAGGCTGTTGCAGGTGGTATCCGGGGTGTACCGTTATGCCAAGGTGCAGGGCTGGTGCCGCTACAATCCCGCAGAGGGGCTGGGCATTGCGCTCAAACCCTATACCTACAAGGGCTTTAGTTTTATCCCACCGCAGGATATGCCCGAATTTTTGGCGGCGGTGGATACCCATACCAATATCGATGCCGCCGCGCTGACCGCCTTTTGGCTCATTGTCTATACTGCTGTTCGGCGCGGCGAGGCGGTTAATGCAGCGTTGTCTGAATTTGATTTTGCGACGGCAACATGGACGATCCCTGCAGCGCGGATGAAAATGAGGCGGCCACATGTCGTCCCACTCGCGCCTCAAGTTGTGGATTTGTTGTCTGCTTGGCTGGTTGAGCGAACACGGCGCGGAATTGCCGGAGACCTTTTATTCGGCGGCATCGGCGGACACCGACCCTTGCACGTTATCACGCAGGCTGGCTGGCGGGACAAGATGACGATACATGGATTCCGCAAAGTTTTTAGCACGCACGCCCACGAAAGCGGGCTATGGTCAGTTGATGCCATTGAATTGCAGTTGGCCCATATCATCAGCGGTGTACGCGGCGTTTATAACAAGGCAATGCTGTTAGACGAGCGCAGACGGTTGATGATTTGGTACGCGGACGAGATAAACCGATGGCGCGCCATCGGTCGCGGCGGATATAATGGCTCCTAAGGAGGAGTTAATCTATGCACCACACTGTCATTGAGGCATACCGTCGTCTTTTGTTTTTAACCGTTTTGGAGGCAGCCAAAACGGTTGCCTGTACATCTGTACGTCCTGATGGGGTGTCAGAGCGGGCTTGGCACCGATGGGAAAGTGGCGAAGGAGCCATGCCTGATGAGGTGGCGGAAAATCTGTTGGCCCTGATACGGCTCAGGCAGAGAGAGATAGACAGTATCGCCGCGCAGATTGCCGGCGGAACTAAGCCTATACTGACCGCCCCAAAAAAAGGGGCGGATGTATTGGAATACAAAATCAAATTGTCGGTTTTTGCCGAAGCAATGGCGATGGGCTGTAAAACAAAATAGGAGGCCGAATGAAATATCCCGAAGCAGGCTACACCCCTGCAAATTTAAGATTTGTGATGGATACATACGGGCTGACCCTTGCCGAGGTTGGACGACGGACTGGCACGGCGTTGCGCACCGTGCAAAACTGGGTCGCCCCGGTTGATGCCAAGGATCACTCTGGGATGCCGCACCGCAAGTGGGTCATGCTGCAAAACACGCTCAAATAACTCTTGACTATGCGAAAATATCGCGTATAATAAAACTTATCGGGAAGCATGAAGCAAGCCCGAAAAACCAAAAGGACTCAAAAAATGAAAGATTTATTGGATACTGAAATGAAGCAGGCCGAACTTAGAAAAGTGGATGCCGAAATCGCAAAAATCATCGCAAACGCGCATAAGATAAATGCGGAATCGGTCAAAATAGCCCAAGAGGCTCGGTGGTATCCCATTATGATTGCTACCGGATTGGTATCAGCCGTCGCCGCAATGATGGCGGTAGTGATTAAATTTTTATGACGAAAGCCCCCAAACGGGGGCTTTTTTACATCCTTCCGTTTTAGTTGCACTGCGCAAAAATCCCGAATAGAATATCATTATTTATTGATTTTCTTGAAAAAAGTGAAACGATGTTTCACTTTTTTGAGGTTCTTAGGGGGCTGGAAATGGAAACCCGTGCTCAGAAAAAACAGCGGTTGATACGGCTCATCCATGTGGCTAAAACCCAGTTGATGATGGACGACGGCGAATACCGCGCGCTGCTCGCCAACCTGTCATGCGGCAAGACGAGCAGTACCAAACTGTCGGTCGAAGAGCTGGAGCTTGCCGTACGGGCAATGAAGATGCGGGGTTTTGTGGTTACCACAAAAGCGCAGGCGACATCAAGCAAGCCTGATTTGCCGGTGCATATGCCAAACCGCATGATGGAGGCGCAGGTCAAAAAGATACGCGCCCTTTGGTTGGAGCTGCACCATTTGGGCGTAGTGCGAAGCCCGTCTGAATTGAGCCTGGCTCGATTTGTCAAACGCATGACGGGCATAGATTATCATGGATGGTTAGGGACTGATGACGCGATACGGGTCATCGAGCATTTGAAGAAGTGGAAAGTGAGGGTGGAAAATGGCGGACAACAGAGTGCCTGAGCTGGTGGCGGACTTGGAAGACCAGGCGGTCGCCTGCTTGATGTCGGTATTGCCGATGGAGCGGCAGCAGGCGGTCGAGGTATCTAAAAAGCTGTCTCATCATCTGACCAGCAACTGGGGCGGGCAGTTGATTTATTTCCCAAAAAACCTTTTGGGCAGGGTATCCGAGCGAGACCTGAAGATTTATAAGGAGTTTAACGGCAAGAATCATGTGGAGCTTGCCCGCAAATATGATTTGACTGTCCAGCACATCTACCGCATCGTCAAGGAGGTCGGGATGGCGGAGCGGGCAAAAAATCAGGGAGATTTGTTTGTGTGATTACCCGATTTATTCAAGATAGCGGTCAGGATTCGTCCTGACCGCTTTTTTAGCGCATTTGTCGGTCTGGATAAGGGTTTGCCTATCCCAGTGGGTAAACGCGCTAAAAACGCGATTTTAACGCCTTTTTGACTAATCATTCTTTAAGCCGCATTAAAAGGCGGTTCAGACGGACTTTGCCACAATAGCCTCATCCATCCGATGAGGCTTTTTTATGTCTTACGAAATTTTTCGCGCAGGGACGCGTACCGATGCAAACGGCAATACGGTAACGATTACCGAGGCTGACCTTGCCGCCGCTGCCCAAGCATATGACCCGAAGGTGCATGAGGCTCCTATTGTGGTCGGGCATCCCAAGGCAGATGCGCCCGCCTACGGCTGGGTCAAGTCGCTTGGTGTGCAAAACGGCGTGCTGACGGCGGACTTTGCCCAAGTCGATGAGGGCTTTGCGGATTTGGTTAAAGCCGGACGATATAAAAAAGTGTCGGCAAGTTTCTACCCGCCAACCAGTCCGAACAATCCTAAACCGGGCATTTGGACGCTGCGCCATGTCGGCTTTTTGGGCGCGCAAACGCCCGCCGTCAAAGGTTTGTCCGCCATCAGTTTTGCCGAGGGCGAAGTTTATGTCGAGTTTGCCGAAGACGCACATCTTCAGACCGCCTCGTTATTAAGCCGTTTCAGAGACTGGTTTATCGGCCGTTTCGGCCTGGAAGAAGCCGATAAAGTGCTGCCTGATTGGCAAATTGAGGCAATTAAAGAATTGGCTGCCGTGCCTCAAACCCATGTGCCTGCCGAATTTACCGAATCACCCCCACCCCCAGAAAACCATGAAAACAAGGAGACCTCTATGTCGCTGGAACAAGAGCTTGCAGTCGAAAAGGCCGCCCGTGAAGCTGCCGAGAAACAGGCCGCTGAATCGCAGGCGGAATTGAAAAAGCTGCAAGACGAGCAGCATGCCGCCCTGCGCGATGGTGCGCATGAGCAGAATGCCGAATTTGCCGAAGGCTTGGTTAAAGAAGGTCGTCTGAAACCTGCCGACAAGGATTTGGTCGTCAAGGTTTTGGATTTTGCCGAATACCCTGACGACGTAACTGCCGACTTCGGCGAAGGTAGTAAGAAGCAGCCTTTGTCTGCTGCGCTGCGTGCGTTTTTTACCGCCGTTCTGCCCAAGCAGATTCAGGGCGGCGAGATGGCTAAAGGTGAAACGCCGTCGGGATTGGCGGCAGACTTTGCCGAAGCGTCGGACCCGGAAGCCTTGAGCCATCACCAACGTGCATTGGCATTGGCGGCGAAGGAAGGTATCCCTTACGAAGAGGCTGCCCGCCGTACTATTGCTTAAATCATCAACCCGTCAAATGCGACGATGTCGTCGCATTTGACCTGAAAAAGGATAAAACATGAGTGCATCTCATTTGCGCGGCCTGCGCGGACAGCTTGATCCGGTTTTGACCAATCTCGCACTGGGCTACAAGCAGGCGGATTTTATTGCCGAGAAAATCTTCCCGGTGGTGTTTACTGAAAAAGAAGGCGTGCGTGTGCCGGTGTTCGGCAAGGGTTCGTTTGTCGAGTATCAGACCGAACGTGCGGTCGGTGCGGCATCGAATGTGATTACGCTGGACTCGCCAAGCTTTATGCCGGTCGTGTTGGAAGAGCATGATTTGGCCGCCGGTGTGGATTACCGCGAACAAGCGGAATCCATGTACGACGAGCGCGCCAAGGCAACACGCCGTGCGGTCAAGGGCGTGCAGCTGCGTCAGGAAATCGAAACTGCCGCCCTCCTGCAAAACAAATCGGCTTATCAGTCCGGTTTCAGCAAAGACTTGGCCGCCACCCAAAAATGGAGCGATAAAAACTCTGATCCGTTGGCAGACATCGAAACCGCCCGCGAAACGGTGCGTGCCGGCTGCGGTGTACGCCCGTCGGTGCTGGTGGTCGGTGCAAGCGTGTTGGCGGCATTGAAACGCCACGAGAAGCTCATCGGTGCGCTGGGTGCAAACGAACGCAAGTCCCTGCTCACGGTCGAGCAGCTGAAAAATCTGCTGGAGCTGGACGACATCATCGTCGGCGAGGCGGTATCTACGCCTGCCGCCAATAAGGCCACCCAAGATATTTGGGGCAAATTCGCCAGCCTGATTGTGCGTCCGAATGTGGCTTCCGGCGGCAATGACGAGGGTGAGCCGAGCTTCGGTTATACCTTCCGCCGCCGCGGTATGCCGGTAGTCGACCGCTACGAAGAGGTCGGCGGCAAGGTGGAATACGCGCGCTATACCGACATCCGCAAAGCGGCGGTGGTCGGCGGTGCATGCGGTTTCTTGTTTGAAAACGCGGTTGCTTGATAAGTAAAAGGTCGTCTGAAAGGCTTCAGACGACCTGTGGAGAGAAAATATGACTTTATTTTTAAAGCGTGAAGATTTGGTTGCGCGTATTGCCGACACTCGATACCACCGTGTCGAAGGTACGACTGCTACCGTATGTACTGTGATTTTGCATTCCGGCTTTGTGGTCATCGGCAAGTCTGCCTGTATTACTCCCGACATCTTTGATGAGGCAAAAGGCCGCGAATTTGCCTATGAGGATGCCCTCAAAAATTTGTTGGACCTCGAAGCTTACCGCGTCAAAGAAAATGCGCATGACGCGCAGGAAAAGGAGTCTTAAATGGCACAAACGAAACAAGTGGTCTTGGTAACCACTGTCAAAACATCAGGCAAGGTGGTCAAAAACCGCTTTGTGGATTTTGCAGGCAAACAGGCCGTCGCCGGTGTGAAAGTGCTGGGTGCTGCTACTTTGGATGCGGATGCGGGCGAAATGTTGGCCGTTGATGTATTGGGTATCGCCTTAGTCGAGGCAGGCGGCACGATTGCCGTGGGCGATGAAGTGGCAGCCGATGCACAAGGCGCGGCAGTCAAGGCGGCAGGTAATGCCAAGATTGCCGGTACGGCGCGCTCGGCGGCAACTGCTGCGGGCGAAGTCATCCAAGTATTTTTGAAAGGCTGATTATGGCTAAAGTTTATATCGCAAACACCCCGTTAATTTTGGAAAACGAACAAGGCGGCCAATTCCGCGTCGAAGCCGGCGAAGCGGTCGAATTGACAGCGGAGCAGTACGAATCAGTTGCGGCACACGTTACCCCGACACTGACAACCGGCGAAGAGCTGGATGCGCAACAAAATGGCACTCCGCCGTCCGAGGGTACGCCGTCAGATGATACAGGCAATGCCGCTGCGGGCGAAGTTGAAAAACCGAAACGCGGTAAAAAACCGGCAGCAGCCGAAGAGGCGGAGTAAGCCATGTATATCGGTGCGGATGATTTGACGGCTGCGATGGGCAAAATGGAGTTGGTGCAACTGACCAACGACAATGCGCGCGGGACGGAACCCGACGCTCAGGTCATTGATGCGGCAGTGCGTTATGCCTGCGATTTGGTGGACGGATACCTGCGCGGCAGATATGTACTGCCTTTGGCGGAAACGCCGACGGTATTGCAGCCTTTATGCATCAACATTGCCCGCCATTTTTTACACAGCCGCCGAATCAACCGCGCCGACTTTCCAAAACCGCTGGAAACCGCCTACAACACGACGATTAAGACACTTGAGTCTATCCGTGACGGCAAAATCCATATCGGCATCGCTACATTGGACAAGCCGTCGCAACCTGAGCCGGGCGCATATCACGTCCGAGTGCGCGACAAAATGGATTTGGGAGGCTACTGATGAGCGCGACACGTCCGATTATTGATGCGGTAGTAGAGCATTTGCAGGCCGCTATCCCGTGGGTCAGCGTTGAGGCTTTCCCTGACCGCCCGTCCGAATACCAATTTATCCATCCCGTCGGGGCAATCTTGGTCGGCTACGGCGGCAGTAAATTTGGAGATATTGAGCAACTCGGCCGTATTGAGCAGCAGCGCGATGTCAGGCTGATGTTGACCGTTTTTGGCAGCAGCCTTAATGCGGATGACGGCACGCTGGCGATTTTAGATGAGACACGTCTTGCTATGGTTGGTTTTGCGCCGCCGAACTGCCAGCCCTGCCACCTTATCAGCGATGAGTTTTTGGCCGAGGATGCGGGTGCATGGCAGTATCAGCTGGTCTTGCAGACCGAGACCCAGCAGGTCGAAGTCTGCCGTGAGAAAAAACGCCCGCTCTTCATTGCTGCCCACTACCGCCGCCCCGACCAAGACCTCAACCCCGATTTAAAATCTAAAAAATAGGAGTATCCATCATGGCAGCAGCCTACCATCACGGCACGGAGACCATCCGCATCGACGGCGGTTCCAACCCCGTCTATACCGTTGACGGCGCAATTACCGCCATCGTCGGCACTGCGCCAGTCGGCGCGGTCAATGAGCTGACGGTATGTCAAACTAAAAAAGACTTTGGCCAATTCGGCGGCGAGCTGACCGCTCAAGGCTTTACCCTGCCGGATGCCGCACACATTTGGACGCGCTACGGCAGCGGTGTTGCCTATGTCGTCAATGTTTGCGACCCCGCCAAACATAAGACAAGCGTCAGCAATGAGGTATTGACGGTTGATCCTGACACTTTGACGGCCAAAACCGCCAAGCCCGCTTTGCAAAGCGTCTACACGCTGACGGACGGCAGTAATGCGCTGACCGAAAACACGCACTACACCATCAATACGCTAACCGGTGAGATTACCTACAAAACCAAGCCAACCGACCCAAAAATCAGCTACACCTACACTGACCCGACGAAAGTTACCGAAGCCGACATCGTCGGCGCATATGTCGCCGCTACCGGCAAGCGTACCGGCCTGGAACTTTTGACTGAAGGCTTCAACCGCCAAGGTGCGGACGCTAAAATCATCATCGTACCGGAATATGACAAGACTGCCACCGCTCGTGCGGCAATGGAAGTCATGGCAACCAAGCTCAAAGCCATTGCTTATGTCAATGCGCCGAAAAGCACGACCCTGAGTAAGGCTTTGGAAGGACGCGGTCCGTTGGGAAGCATCAATTTTCAAACCTCATCCGACCGCTGCCAGCTCTTTTACCCCTACGTCGTCGGTTTGTTGGGTTTGGAAAGCCTTGCCACCCATGCGGCAGGTCTTCGCATGAAAACCGATGTGGAACAAGGCTACTGGTACAGTATCTCCAACCGCGAACTTTTGGGCGTAACCGGCGTGGAAATCGGTCTGACTGCTCGCGCCGACGACCCGCAGTCGGAAACCAACCGCCTGAATGAAAAAGGCATTACGACTGTCTTCAATTCCTACGGTACAGGCTATCGTATGTGGGGTAACCGCCTTGCCTGCTTCCCGACTACATCGCATATTAAAAATTTCGAAGTGGCACAACGCACCGGCGACATTATTGACGAGTCTATCCGTCGTTTAGAGTTGCAGTATGTTGATAAACCGATTGATGCAGACGATCCGAATGCCTTGATTGACAGCCTGCTTGAGAGCGTCCGCACCTATATGTCTACGCCTAAATCTATTGTGGGCTTCTCGGTGGATTTGGACTATGAATACGATTTAGTCGATGCGTTTAGCAAAGGTCAGGTCCCCATCGTTTACGACTACACGCCGAAACTGCCGTCCGAGCGTATTACCAATACCAGCGTGATGACCCGCAAGTATCTCATCAATTTGGTATCGGCTAACTAAGGTCGTCTGAAAAAGGAAGAAATATGTCTGCAATCAATGCAATCTACAATGCCAACATCTATATTGACGGCAACAGCCTTTTGGGTAATGCATCCGAGTTTAAATTGCCTGAGTTTGAGTTTGGTCAGGACGACTTTACCGGTTTGGGTATGGTCGGCACGATTAAGCTGCCAAACGGCGTTGAGGCGCTGGAAGGCGAAGTTACTTGGAACAGCTTTTATCCTGAAGTGGCTAAGAAGGCATCCAACCCATTCAAAGCCGTGCAACTGATGGTACGCGGCAACCTGCAAACCTTTAATGCAGCAGGTTTGGCAGAAGAAGTCCCCATCGTAACTACGGTAACGGCGATGTTTTCAAAAAACGCCTTGGGCGGTTACAAGCCGAAGGAAAAGGCGGAATTTAGCTCAACCTACCAGGCGACAGAAGTCCGCCAAGTCGTCGGCGGTCGAGAAGTGCTGTACTACAACGCGCTCAAAAACATCTACCGCGTAGACGGTCAGGACGTTTTGACCCAAATGCGTAAAAACATTGGTGCTTAATCTTTAAATCGGATTAAAAGCCGTTTCAGACAATCTTTGACACAATCACCGTATCTTTACCGATACGGTGATTTTTTATTTTTATAAACGTTTTGGAGATGGCAAATGAATGAAGCCAAGAAATTGCAAGAAGATTTGGGTGTAAATACCGTTGTGAAACTGAAATATCCGGTACTGCTGGCGACGGGTCAGATGTTGGAACAGGTAACACTTCGTCGTTTGTGCGTGGGTGATTTGCGCGCCGTCTCGCATCTGACGAATGAGGTGGAGCAAGAACTGGCCCTGTTTGCCCGCATGACAGGCATGATTCCCGAAGACTTGGACTGCTTGGATTTGGCGGATTGGAAACAGTTGCAGGAAACGTTTCGCCGCTTCACGGAATCTGACCAAGACAAATAGTCCTCCTCTTTCAAAGGCCGAAGCGCAGCGGCAGTTGCTGTCTGCCGCTGCTGATTTGGCATGGTGGTTCGGTTGGAGCGTGGATGAGGTTTATACGCTGCCGCTGGACGAATTTGAAGACTGGCAGAAAGAAGCAACCCGCCAAATGAAGGCGGGTTATCAGAGGGGGATGTAAAAAAGCCGGACAAATCAGTATCCGGCTTTTCTTTCTTCAAATTATGCGGTGGTATTTGATTTTCCTACCCAATACAACAATCCGGAGAGGATGCCGCCCAGCAAGGTGGATGTCAATGCGGTCAATGGAGAGGCCATCAATGTAGCAAAAGCGGCAATCAAGCCGCCGAATATTGTTGAGATAACGGGTTGATCGGCAGTAAACAGCGAAAAAAATACAATCCCGAAGACGGTTGAAGACAACAGCCAGAAAAATATTTGCCCCGATATTTCAAAGCTGTCGGAAAAGTCCAACGGCTGCTCATCTTTCCTTGTGTTCATGGCCAGTCAATCCGTGTCTGTCAAATTCTTTTTTAATCATAGGTGTGGGGTTATCGAATGTCAAGCGAATTGGCGATAGGTATTGTTTTGGGTGCGTCCGTCAAAGCAGGGTTTTCTTCTGTTTTCGGGCGGACAAAAAACACAATCAAAGAGTTGGGTAGCGAAATCCAGCGTGTCAAAAGCCAGCAGGACAAACTGGGTTTGTCCATTTCGAAGGGGTTGGCATCGGGTAAACGCGGGTTGGGCGATATGCGCCGCCATTACGACATGATGGGACAGTCCATCCAAAAAGCGACCCATGCTCAAAAAAAGCTGAATGATGCCATCAAAAAACAGGAACGCGCCAAAGAATTCCGTGCGGGATTGCGTTCGGAAATGATGGATACGGCAGGTCATGGAGCGGTGGTTGCCGGTCCGGTTATTGCTTCAGTCAAAAAATACATGGAGCAGGAAAGTGCGTCGGCAGATTTGAAAATTGCCATGATGCGTAAAGACGGCAGTTTCGGCAGGTTTGACGAAATCGACCGTCTGACGACGAAATGGGGCGCAGACCTGCCGGGCAATAAAAAAGACTTTACCCAAATGGCTTTAGGACTGAAAAGTCAAGGTATTTCAGACGATACCATCATCAACGGCGGCGGTCTGGCAACCGCACAACTGAATACGGTTATCGGTATTCCGATTGCCGACGGCAGTTTTTTTGCCAAAAACATGGAAGCCCACGGTATCAAAGAAGCCGACCTGCTCAAATCCGCCGACCTGACCCAACGTGCCTATTTCGCAGCGGGGCTGAAAAAAGAAGATATGTTCGAGGCGATGAAATACTACTCGGGCAAGGCAAATAACATCGGCTTTACGGGGTTGGAGCATCAGAAAAAGATTTACGGCGTCGAAGGTTTGGCGGCGACAAAAGGTATCGAAGGGTCTCAGTTCGGTACGAACTTCAGCACTTTCTTGGGAAACCTTTCCAAGGGTGTTGAGAACCTCGAATATGCAGGGCGTGGACGGAAAGGCGAATTGCGTAAGATGATGCAGTCTGCGGGCGCGAACTTCGACTTTTTCAATGCTGACGGCTCTGTCAAGGATTTACGCCAAATTACAGGTATTTTGGAATCGGAGTTCGGAAAAATTCGTGCCAAATACGGCGACAAAGGGGTCATGGATATTTCCAATGCCATTTTCGGCTCTGAGGGTGGCAGGATTGCGGATATTCTGATTCAGTCAGGCGTTAAAGGCTTTGATGAAATGCTTGCCAAAATGGACGCGCAAGCCTCTTTGCAGGAACGAATCCAAGTCAAAACAGGGACGCTTTCCGCCGCACTGGAGGCGTTGGGCGGTGCGGCAGAGAATACCGCCGCCGTTTTCGGAGGCGTGTTTGCCGCCGAAATTCAGCAGTTTGCCCAAAAAGCTCAGGTATTTGTAGAAAACACTTTGCAGCCTTGGCTGAAAGAAAACAAAGGGCTGATTAAGTGGGTCGTCGGACTTGCTGCCGGATTCTTTGCGGGAAAACTCGCCATATTGGGGTTGATGTATGCGGCAAGTATGGCATTGATGCCTGTTCGTGCTTTGGCTACGGGGTTCTTCAAGGCTCAAGCTGCCTTCAGACTATTCCAACTGATGCGGCTCGGGAAAATAGGCAGGGGCGTCATGCTGCTGCGTATGTTCGGTCTGTCTGCGAAAAATGCCGCTTCCGCCGCCCGCTTTTTTTCATCGGTATGGAAAATCGGCAGTAGCATCATCGGTTCGGTCATCCGTAATGTCTTGAAGCTGGGAAGTACCTTTTTACAGTTCGGCTTCAACGTAATCGGTTTCGTTGTCAGGCAGATGCTCATGTTGGGCGGGGCATTCCTACGTCTGGGAGTGATGCTGCTGACGACCCCTATTGGCATTGCATTGACCCTGCTGGGTGTCGCCGCCTATATGCTCTACCGCAACTGGGATGCCGTAGTTGCCGGTGCGAAAGCATTGTGGCAAGACCTGGGCGTTTTTGTCGGCGGCGTAGTCAATGCTATTGTGTCTTTTTTCGGTACTTGCTGGGAGCGCATCAAAGCTTATTTCGGCGGCGGTATCGGCAATATTTCGGCGCAGATACTCAGTTGGTCGCCGCTTAATCTGTTTTATCAGGTATTCCGCGGCGTTATGTCTTGGTTCGGCGTGCAGTTGCTGTCCAGTTTTACCCAGTTTGGTGCCAATATCATCCAAGGGCTGTGGACCGGCCTTAAATCCAAATTCGATGCGGTCAAGGCATGGTTTGCTGAGAAGGCAGCATCTCTCAAGCAAACTTTTGCCGGTGTGATGGGCATCCACTCGCCCAGCCGCGTTTTCCGCCGATTTGGCGGATGGATGATGGACGGTCTGCAAATCGGCTTGGACAGGGGCGCGGCGAGTCCTATTGCCTCGATGGCCGGTGTGGCCGGTCGTCTGAAAAGCGGTTTTGCAGAGCATATGGGACAAATGGCAGCTCGAGTATCATCTGGCCGCGCTGCATTTGCGGACGCACGCAGCTCCCAGGCAACAGGCGGGATGACCATCAATTACAACCCAACCATCAATGCGCCGGGCGGTAATCCTCAGCAGATTGAGGCTGCGCTGCAAATTGGCCTGCGCGAATTTGAGGCAATGTTCCGCCGCATGATGGACGAAAAAGCACGGAGGGCTTATTGATGTATGCGATGTTGGGTGATGTGCGATTTGAGCTTTTAAACAGCTTCACATCGCTTGAGGCAGAACATTCGGCGAACTTTGCCAAACATGAGGTCTTAAAAGGCCGACCGCGGCTGCAGGCCTTACAAAACGAGCTGACGACGCTGCGTTTTTCGCTCAAGCTGCATTGGCGGCTGGGCAATCCCGATACGGCTTATAAGGGTCTGCTGTCGGCTTTAGAGGCGCAGCAGGCAGTGTCTTTGGTTTACGGCAGCGGCCGTTTTGTCGGATGGTTTGTACTTGAGCGGTTGACGGAGCGCATGTTGATTCAGGATGCGCAAGGACGGACGGCGGCGCGTGAATTGGATGTGGAGCTGACCCAGTTTGTCGGCGACCCGAATAACCCGCTCCCGACTCCTGCCGTCAAGTCGGGCGGGCAAAATCCGCTCCTGTCCTTATTGCCGGAGAGCGTGCAGGCAAAAGCGGGCAAATTGATTTCTGCGGTGGAAAAAGGTGTGAAAATTTACCGAGCAGCCGAAGCGGGCATCAGTGATATGCAGAATCTGATACAGGCTGCCAAAAATCTGAAAAACGACCCATCAGGGGCATTAAACCTGTTGGGGGACGCACTCAATATCGGCGGCAGCACTTTAGGACGGCTCAATGCCTTGCCGGAAGTAACGGCGGTTTTCGGCGACCTGAAAGGCGCGGCTGAATTTGCATTGCAGGCCGGGCAAGCGGCCAACAGGCTGGGCGGTGCCGTCGGCGCATTGCGTGCCGGGTATGAGAGCGGCTCCGTCGGCGGCTGGCTGGATGCGGTCGGAAACGGTGTTGCCGAGGCATCTGATGCGCTGGCAAACGGCTCTGCCGCTGCCCAGGCTTTGACCGGCTGGCTGGCGGCAAGAAAGGATAAATGATGAGTGCGGTAATACGCTACACCACCCAAGACGGCGACCGTTGGGACTTAATCGCGCACAAGCATTACGGCAATGCGCTGTTGATTGACGGCCTGATTGCGGCCAATCCGCACTTGCCGTTGGCGGAAGAGTTCGCAGGCGGTCTGACGGTCTTTGTCCCCGTCCTTGAAACCAAACCGAAAAACAACCAAGAGGAGCTGCCGCCGTGGATGCGTTAGGTGCGTTTTTAAAATCAAAAGGCCTTGACGGCGGCGGCAGTACCCATCCGGTTACCATGCCCGATTTTGTCCTGTCTTACGAAGACAAGGATATAACGGCAGATGTCGCGCCGTATCTGATTTCGTTTAGCTATACCGATTACCTTGAGGGGCAGTCGGATGAATTGCAGGTTGAGTTTGAGGATACGGACGGCCGCTGGCTGCGTAATTGGTATCCCGAACAGGGTTATGCTTTGTCTTTGAGCTTGGGCGACCAATTTACCGGGCTGGTCTCTTTCGGCAAATTTGAGATTGCCGAGATTGAATACAACCATCCGCCGTCGACGGTCAGCCTGAAGGCTCTATCGACCGGGATTATCAAGTCCAGCCGCACTTTGCGCGGTAAGGCGTATGAAAACACGACTCTGGCCGCCATTGTCCGTCAGGTGGCAGGCCGTCTGAAGCTGGAGGTAACGGGTACGGTCAAAAACATCCCCATCAAACGGGTGACGCAGTATCAGGAACGTGATATTGAGTTTTTGGCACGTTTGGCGCAGGAGTACGGCCACAGCTTTAAAATCGTCAGCAATAAGCTGGTCTTTGCCGATAACGCCGAACTAAAACAGCGTCCTGCCGTTGCCGTACTACTACCCGAGGACATCATCCGTATCCGCCTGCGCGATTTGATTAAGGGGGTTCCGTCTAAAGTAGATGTCAAAGGCTACGACCCAAAATCCAAACAGACCGTGTCGGCCAGCCGCAGCAGTAAATCAAGACGCGGCAAAGCCAAACACGGCAGTACGGGCGATACATTGCGTATCGTGCCGAATAAGGGTGAGAGCGCGGCGCAATTAAACGCCAGGGCAGATGCCAAATTGGCGGATGCGCAGGACGACCAATGTGCGGGTACCGTTACACTGGTTGGCAATGCGCTGTTGGTGGCGGGTCAAATGGTACGGCTTAAAGGATTTGGCAAGTTTTCTGGCAAATATCTGGTCAAGCAATCAAGACATGATTTCACGCGCCACGCCGGCTATACGACGGAAATCGAAATCAAGATGACGGAATATGTCCCTGATGAGGAGGAAAACAGTGCAAACCCATGATTTTACGGCAACGATGCAATTCGGCATTGTATCGGCGATTGATGCGGCGGCGCACAGTTTGAGGGTCAAAATCCCCGTACTCGACGACATGGAAACCGATTGGCTGCCGATGGTGACACCGGCGGCGGGCGGCAACCGTTTTTACAGCCTCCCCGATGTGGGCGAACTGGTTGTCTGCCTGCTGGATGCGCGGGGTGAGACCGGCTGCGTTATCGGCGCGATTTACAACGCCGCCGACAAGCCGCCGGTATCCGACCAAAACAAATGGGTCAAACGGTTTACCAACGGCACGGTCATCTCGCACGACCGCCGCAGCGGCGAGGTGGTTGTTGAGACGCCGGGCAAAGTCAAAATCAAAGCGGCGAAAAAAGTAGACATCCAATCGCCGGAGACAGAAATCACGGGCGATGCGATAGTAAAAGGGATGTTGACTTATACCGCAGGTTTGACGGCCAGCAATGACGGCGGCAGCGTCGCGGCAAATATCAAAGGTACAGTCAACATCACCGGCGACCTCTTCGTCAACGGCATCAACATCGGCAAACACATCCATGACGGCGATTCCGGCGGGCAAACCGGTGAGCCTAAAAATCATTAAACCGCATTAAAAGGCGTTTCAGACGGCCTTCTCTACAATCCCTGTATCTATAAGCGATACAGGGATTTTTTGATGTTTTACGCCGCGCCTATCTCGAAACACTGGCAGCTCGCGCCCGAAGGCTCGGGCGTGGTTCAGGGCGCGGACGACATCGACCAATGTATCCGCAATATCCTGTCCACCCGCAAAGGTGCGGACGTTACCCGTCCTGATTTCGGCTCCGACCATTACAAATGGCTGGACACACCCGAAGACGTGTTTGTCCCGAATGTCGTCCGCTCGACCATGTTGGCAATACAGACGTGGGAAAAGCGGGTAGTAGTCGAAGACATTATTTTCGGCGGTGCTGCGCCTCATCTGACCATGACGGTTTACTGGCGCGTCGCCGATGAGGTGGCGGGTGAGATTTATACGACAGACATCAGATTGGAGCAGGCGTCATGGATTTGAACAAGCTAAAACGCGAGGACGTCAAAGTGGTTTCGGACGATCTGTCCGAAATCTTGGCGCAAACCATCGCCGATTATGAAGCCCGCAGCGGCAAAACCCTGCAGCCTGCCCATATCGAACGGCTGCTGATCAATACCTATGCCTACCGCGAGACATTGGCGCGCAAAGCGGTCAATGAAGCCTACCGCCAGCAGCACCCGCGCTTTGCCACCGGCCTGATGCTGGATTTGTGCGGCGATGATGTGTCCACCCCGCGCCTGCAGGCGCAGCCTGCCTTGACCACCCTGCGCTTTACTGCGGTATTGAGCGGTTTGGAACAAATTGCCGTACCCAAGGGCACGCGGGTCAATGCTGGGCAGACCAGCTTTGTTACCGCCGAAGCCGCCCTGCTGACTGCCGTCCAAAGCAGTGCCGAAGTGGCCGCCGAATGCACCGTTACCGGCACAGTCGGCAACGGCTGGTCGGTCGGACAAATCAACAGCCTGGCCGAGCGGCTGCATCCGACAATTGATGTGGCCGTGGCCAACACCACCGTCTCCGCCGGCGGGGTGGAAATTGAAGACGACGAGGCCTACCGCGAGCGGGTGTTGCTGGCACCGGAGAGCTTTAGCGTAGCCGGGCCGGTGGGTGCCTACCAATATTGGGCGCGGCAGGCCAGCCCGGCGGTGGCGGACGTGTACGTGGCCAATGATATCGACGGCGGCAGCCAGCCTATAGGCGGTCGGGTGGCGGTAACCGTGCTGGCCAAAGACGGCCTGCCCAATGCCGAGCTGATTGGCAAGATTCAGGCTGCCTTATCAGCCGAGAAACGCCGCCCGCTGTGCGATACGGTGGTGGTCAAAGCCCCGACTGCCGTCGATTACACGTTGGACGCCGAGCTGACCCTGTTTACCGGCACCGATGCCCGCACTGCCAAAGCGGCCGCCGAGGAGGCATGGGTGGCCTATGAAGCCGCCCGCCGTAGCCGGCTCGGTTTGGACATCGTGCCGCTGGACATTCAGACGGCCTTGAAAGTGGCCGGCGTTTATAACGTGGTACTGCATAACCTGCCGCTGACTGTGGTCAAGCCCGACCAGTGGGCACGCTGCACCAGTACTACCATCCGCATTGCCGCACAAACGGCGGAGGGTTAGGCGATGGCCAAGCTAACCTACGCCGCCGTCATCGAACGCGACCAACGCGCCCGCGCGCTGGCCGAATTGGGACTGCGTTTGGATTTGGCCGAGCTGCCGCAGCTGATGCCGCGCCTGGTAGATTTGGTCGCCCCCGAACACCTGCCGCTGTTGGCCGAAAGCCGTAGCATCTTGGGTGCCGACGGCTACTGGTTGGCCGAATCCGACGACGCGCAGCGCAAGCTGATTAAGGGTGCCTACGAGCTGCACCGCTACAAAGGCACGCCGTGGGCAATCCGCGAGATCGTGCGGCGGCTCGGGTTCGGTGAGGTGCGGATTATCGAAGGGCTGAACGGCCAAACCTACGACGGCAGCATCAACTACAACGGCAGCCATGTTTACGGTGCCGGCAGCTACTGGGCGCACTACCGCATCATCATGAACAACGTGATTACCAACGACCAGGCCGCGCTGTTGCGCAAAACGCTGGCAGCCTTTGCACCGGCACGCTGCCTGTTGGCAGCCTTGGATTATCAGGCCGTGCCCCTGCGTTACAACGGGCGGGCGGCCTACGACGGCAACTTTAACTTTGGAGCAGCTTAAATGGCGAATATCACGGAAGAACTGAACAACCCGCAATGGGCGGAAGGTATCTACCAGCTGGAAACCACCGACCCGGTATTGGGCGGGCCGAACGGCATAGCCAACCGGCAGGCCATGCAACTCGCGGCGCGGACGCAGTATTTGAAGAAGAAGCAGGAGAAGGACAAACCAGGTGCGGCCAGCACTACCAAGGCCGGCATCGTACAGCTCTCGTCTGCCACTAATAGCGCCAGCGAAGAGCTGGCCGCCACGCCGAAGGCGGTGAAGGCGGCTTACGACAAAGCCGTTACCGCCGAAGCAGCAGCAGAAGGTGCAGTCAACATCACCGCCAACCAAGAAATCGGCGGCGACAAAACCTTTACCGGCATTGCTACCCTGAAAAAGGGCGCGATTGTGGCCGACAGCGTGGGCGACTTTAATGCCAACCAATACCTGCAAATCGGCGCCAACAACGTAAATTCTTATTTTTACAACAAGCGCAGCGGCAAATACCTGTCAATGCGCAACGACGGCGAGCTGCGTTATGACGGCAAGCGCCTGCTCAATATGGACGACCTGTTGGGCATGGTGCCCAGCGGCACGGTGCTGTATTTCGCCGGGCAAAGCGCGCCCGCAGGCTGGCTCAAAGCCAACGGCGCGGCCGTATCCCGCACCGCCTATGCCGCGCTGTTTGCCGCCATCGGCACGACTTACGGCGCTGGCGACGGCCGCAGCACGTTTAATTTGCCCGATTTGCGCGGCGAGTTCATCCGCGGCTGGGACGACGGCAGGGGTGTGGATACGGGGCGCGTGTTTGGCTCGGCGCAAGGAGACGCCATCCGCAACATCATTGGCCAATTTGTCTCAGATGACTACAACCGTTCTTTAGTTAATGAGATTCTTGGTGTATTTACAATGACCAAACGCAATAGTTCTCTATCCTATGATGCTGCGTCTACCGTAACTACAGGCGGCGAATATCTGAACGCAATCAAATTTGACGCCTCGCGTGTCGTCCCTACGGCCGCCGAAAACCGCCCACGCAACATCGCATTGTTGGCCTGCATCAAAATTTAATGCCGTCTGAAAAGGAAAAATCATGAGCGAAAACCAATACCCGCCAACCAAGCCCGTCTGCCAGTTGGATACCGACAACCTTTACCTGCACCAAACCGTGGCTGACCTCGACCCGTTGGCCGCAGACGGCAGCTACCTGTTGCCAGCCGGCTGCATCGTCGCCGAACCGCCCGAGGCTCGTGTAGGCTTCGCCGCCTGCTGGCTACCCGAAAGAGCCGAATGGCAATACCTGCCCGACCATCGCGGCAAGACGGCTTACCGCACGGCAGACGGTGCGGCAGTACAAATTGAACAGGTGGGCGAACTGCCTGACGAACTGACCTTTACCCCACGCGAGAACGAGCATCAAACATGGGATGTTCAGGCTAAGGCGTGGGTGCTAACCAAGGCCGCCGCTTCCCAGTTGCTGGCTGAAGCCATCGACAAAGGCACGGATGCGATTAACAACCTAGTGGATGAAGCTTATCGCCATGTAACCCGCTTCCAGCCTGAGTATCTATTGCGAGAACAACAAGCAAGGGACTACAAGGCCGGCGGCTGCAAAGGCGAAGCGCCGCTGCAAGTGGCGGCGTTTGCCAAGCCTGCCGGGAAAACCGCCTGCGAAGCGACCGACATCATCATTGCCCAAGCCGACAACTTGCGCATGGTCATGGGCAAACTGGGTGCATTGCGGATGCGCAAGTTTGAACTGAAAGGGCTAAAGACTGCCGCCGAAGTAGAGAAACGCACGGCAGAAATCTTGGCGGAGATTAAGCCGATTGCCGACAAACTGGGCGAGGTGGGCAAATGATTTATTTGGCTTTGTATCACGGACACCGTGGCGGCACGGGGCCGAAGGTGTGGGCGGAACGGTTTACAGATGGGCTGACCCGTGTTTTGACACGCGGGCGGTACTCACATTGCGAAATCGCGGTAAGGCTGCCTGAAACGGCAACCGGGCAGGAATACGAGTGCTACTCCTCATCCATCCGGGACGGAGGCGTACGCTGTAAAGTAATGACGCTGCCTGAAGCCAAGTGGGACTTAATCCAAATGGAGTCAACCTCCGAAGCACACGAACGTCTGCAAAGGCTATGGGCGGAAACCCAAGGCCAAGGCTACGACCTGAAGGGCGCATTGGGCATCGCCTTCGGGCTGCGGCATAACCGCCGCCGCTGGTTTTGCAGCGAATGGTGTGCGACTGCCCTAGGGCTACCCGCAGGCTGGCGTTGGTCGCCCAACGACCTCGCCGCCATCGTGCCCGCTTTATTCCAACGGGAGGCGCAATAAAAACCCCGCCACAGGGGCGGGTATACGCAATAAGTGGGACGGCGACGTAGTGGTGCGGGAACACCGCTACGCCAGCCAAGCAGATCATGCCTGCATTGACTTCTAAGGCCGCCTTAGTCTCTAGAGACCGAGGCATTCTATCCGTGATATGGGAGTGAGTGCAAATGCAAATCTACCGCGAAATGCGCTGCAAATACTGTGGCAAACTGCTTGCCAAAGGCAGCGGATGCGTGCAAATCAAATGTGCACGCTGTAAAAAAATCAATTCATTCAGTAACTAAAAAATCATCAGAGTGCCGTTGAGCATCATATTTAATCTGATTCCGAGCATCCCGAATGCCGAAAATTAGGAGTATATATATGATGCAAAAAACACAACAAACTCTACCGATTATCCCTTGGATGGGCGGCAAACGACGACTAGCAAAACACCTGTTGCCCATGTTTCCCGAGCATTCCTGCTATGTCGAGCTGTTTTCTGGTGGTGCGGCGTTGTTCTTTATGCGCCCAACGCCTGCTAAAGTAGAGGTACTCAACGACATCAACGGACAGCTCATCAACCTGTACCGCGTGGTACAACACCATTTCGATGAGTTCGTCCGCCAGTTCGAGTGGACACTGACAAGCCGAGAGGTCTTTGCCCGCCTGCAAAGCACACCGCCCGAATGCATGACCGATATTCAGCGTGCCGCTCGGTTCTTCTACCTTCAACATAATGCTTTCGGCGGCAAGACCGTCCATCAACATTTTGGCACGGCCACCACGTCAAAAGCGTGGGATGCATCGCAAATTAAGGCAAAACTGACAGCAGCCCAAGCTCGTTTGAGAGGAGTATTTATCGAAAACGAACCGTGGGAGCGTTGTTTCAAGCGATATGACCGAGAGCATACCTTCTTCTACGCAGACCCGCCGTACTGGCAAACCGCAGGTTACGACCACGCATTCGATTGGCCTCAGTATGAGCTGCTGGCCAAAGCGATGGCGGAGAGTAAGGGTAAATTCATGCTATCTATCAACGATCATCCTGATATAAGGGATTTATTTAAAGACTTCCGGATTGCCCAGCTTACGCTTACCTATACAGTTGGTAGAGACAAAACTGGTAAAACAAGCGGCGAGCTGGCCATATGTAATTGGTAAAATAAAAAGCGACGATAATGTCGCTTTTTAAAAAGTGCAAATTAGTTGCAAATATTGCAACAAAAAACTGAGCGGATTATCTCAAAAATCGCGTCGGTTTTTCGCGAGCGGCTTCACTTGATTTCGTATTGTTGTAGTATAAAATCGTTTTACGCCGTGTTTTCAGACGGCCTGATCAGTTTTGGTTTTGAGAAAAGGATATTGGAAATGGCAAACCCTATTCGTGCGTTTTTGGATTATGTGCCGTCGGTTGATGAGTCTTGTTTTGTAGATGAGACTTCGGTAGTGATTGGTGAAGTGTCGCTGGCGGAAGATGTATCGATATGGCCTTATGCCGTATTGCGCGGCGATGTGAACAGTATTTCTATCGGCAAGCGCAGCAATGTGCAGGACGGTAGCGTTTTGCATGTGTCGCATAAGAATGCGGCGAAGCCTGACGGTTCGCCTTTGATTATCGGCGATGATGTGACGATTGGGCATAAGGTCATGCTGCATGGCTGCCGAATTGGGAATCGTGTGTTGGTGGGCATGGGCTCGATTATTTTGGATGATACGGTTGTCGAAGATGATGTGATGATAGGCGCAGGCAGTTTGGTGCCGCCGCGCAAACGTTTGGAAAGCGGTTTTTTATACGTTGGCTCTCCTGTGAAACAAGTGCGTCCGCTGACGGATGAGGAAAAGGAATTTTTGACGTATTCCTCTGCGCATTATGTCCGCCTGTCCGGCCAGCATAAAATTTCAAAATAAGGAAAACCAATACAATGAACGCAATTTATCTGGCTTCGGGCAGTCCGCGCCGTCGTGAGATTTTGGAAAATTTGGGTTTCACAGTACGCCGCCTTCCTGCGGATATTGATGAAACCCCTAAAGAAGGCGAAGCTGCAGTAGAGTATGTGCGCCGTATGGCCTGCGAGAAAAATGAGGCGGCGGTGGCTCAATGGTTTACTGCTCATGATCAAGAGCCTGAGTTTGCTGTATTGACGGCGGATACGACGGTGGCGGATGGTGCGGCTATTTTGGGTAAACCGGAATCCGAAGCGGATGCGGTCGATATGCTGGAACGTTTGTCCGGACGGACGCATCAAGTGCTGACGGCTGTATGCGTTTACTGGCAAGGCGTGCGCCATGATGTGGTGCAGACGAGCGAAGTGCGCTTTAAAACGTTGACGGCTGAGGAGATTGCAGCCTATGTTGCCAGCGGTGAGCCGATGGATAAAGCCGGTGCGTATGGGATTCAGGGCTTGGGAGGCGTATTTGTCGAGCATTTGCAGGGCAGTTTTACCGGCGTAATGGGTTTGCCGGTTTATGAGACCGCGCAACTACTGAAATCTTTGGGTTTGGAAGCGCCGCCGTTTGCTTAAAATTAGGCAAATGCCGTCTGAAAGCGTGCCGACAAAAACGCCTGTTTCAGTTACAATACTGCCTTAAACAGCTTGCTTGAAGAAAGATATGAAAGAACATAAGGCCCGGAAACGCTTCGGGCAGAATTTTTTGCAGGATACGCGGATTATTAGCGATATTGTCAACGCGGTCAGACCGCAGCCCGATGATATCGTGATTGAAATCGGCCCGGGCTTGGCAGCTATTACCGAGCCTTTGGCGAAAAAACTCAATTGCCTTCATGTTTGCGAAATCGACCGAGACATCGTACGCCGTCTGAAAACCTTGCCGTTTGCAGATAAATTGGTGATACACGAAGGTGATGTATTACAGTTTGATTTCAACAGCATTGAAGGCAAGAAAAAAATTGTCGGCAACCTGCCGTACAATATTTCCACGCCGCTTTTGTTTCGATTGAGTGAAGTGGCAGACGATGTGATCGATATGCACTTTATGCTGCAGAAAGAAGTGGTCGAACGCATGGTGGCGCAGCCGAAAACCAACGACTATGGTCGTCTGGGCGTGATGCTACAATATTTCTTCGATATGGAAATGTTGATTGAAGTACCACCCGAGTCCTTTGATCCTGCGCCGAAAGTGGATTCGGCCGTGGTGCGCATGATTCCGGTGAAACACCGCATCGGTAAAGCAGAAGATTTTGAACATTTTGCCAAACTGGTGAAACTGGCTTTCCATCAACGCCGCAAAACCATACGCAATAATTTGAAGGAACTTGCCGGCGATGATGATTTGCAGGCAGTCGGCATCAATCCGCAGGACAGGGCAGAACACATCGCCGCTGAGAAATATGTGGAATTGAGCAATTATCTGGTTCAAAAGGCCGTCTGAAAGGTTGGGAACTTAATGTTGAAAAAATATGTCTGGTGTGGGTTGGTTGTACTTATTACCGGTACGGCATTTGCATTAGGCACCGGCGGAGAAGAAAACCTGCGGCGCAAAGCAAAAGCCGGCGATGCTGAAGCGCAATATCTGCTGGCCATGCAGTTGGAAATGACAACAGACCCTGTAAACCTTAAAGAAAGCGAGTTTTACTATTGGCTGAAAAAAGCTGCAGAAAACGGCGAGGGAGCGGCACAAGACTTACTTGATGATATTGAAGCTGAATATGATAAAACAGCTTTAGAAGACGAACTTGCGCCTAACGGTTCACAAAAATTGATGAATGAAGTGTTCAAACTGGAAAATCAGAAGCAGAAAAATTATCCGCTGATCAAAGAAAAATTATTTAAAGCGGCAGCTTTGAGCAACTATGCAGCTTTAGTGGATACCGCATGGCTGTTTGGAAATCGGGATAATGCGCAGAAATACGGCGTTCCCTTCCATCCCCTGAAAGCCTGCATCCTGTCGGTATATACCAACAACCGTTATGGCGACTTGAACAAAGATGCGCTGGATATATTGTGTCGCGGCATTTATACCAAGGACAACAGTGAGAAAATCGAGCATTACGCCAAACAGATTAAAAACAGGCCGTCCAAAATCTGGTCAATTTTAGAGAATGTCAAATAAACATGATTAAATTCAAAAATGTACACAAACATTTTAAAGATTTGCACGTTATCAACGGCGTGAATCTGGAAGTCAAACAAGGCGAAGTGGTCGTTGTATGCGGCCCTTCAGGCAGTGGCAAATCTACGCTGATTCGTACGGTAAACCAACTTGAGCGCATTGAAAGCGGCGAGATTTGGGTGGACGGCATCAATGTTGCCGATCCGAAAACCGATTTGAACAAAGTGCGCGAAGAAGTGGGCTTTGTGTTCCAAGGGTTCAATCTGTATCCGCATTTGACTGTCTTGGAAAATATTATTCTTTCTCCGATGAAAGTGAAAAACCAAAGCCGTGAAGAGGCGGAAAAGAAAGCGATGGAGCTTTTGGAACGCGTCGGCTTGGCGCATAAAAAAGACGCGCTGCCCGGCCAGCTTTCCGGCGGTCAGCAGCAGCGTGTGGCGATTGCACGCGGTTTGGCGATGGAGCCGCGCGTGATGTTGTTTGACGAGCCGACTTCCGCGCTTGACCCTGAAATGGTCGGCGAAGTATTAAAAGTAATGAAAGACTTGGCGGAAAGCGGCATGACCATGATGTGCGTAACCCATGAAATGGGTTTTGCACGCGAAGTTGCCGACCGTGTGATTTTTGTCGATAAAGGCCAGATTCTGGAAGATGAAACGCCGGAAGAGTTTTTTACCAATCCGAAACACGAGCGTGCCAAACAATTCCTGCAACAGGTGATGACACATTAAACTTAGGCCGTCTGAAATTTCAGACGGCATGATCGGTTAGAATGATTTTGAAAGTTGAACATTATGTATTTTGTTGACCGTACTGCTGTCGTGCTGAAGCCGACCGCCCGTTTTTTAGAATGGCTGAAATCCGCCGATGAAAATATGCCCGATTTGACCGTCGAGCAACTGCGCACCAACTGTTCCGTATTCCTTGTGCCGCAATTTGACGAACCCGAATCCGTCATTTCTTATTTTGACGAACGTTACCAGCAGATTTTTGAAGCCGAATTGGCAGGCTGGGACATCGATAAAAGCAAATGGCCGCAAGACATGAGCTTGAAGGCTTTTTGGGAATTTTTTGATACCGAAATCCACGATATGGTTTTGGATATGGAAGAGGCGGAATTGAACATTACGCCTGTTTTCGACAATATGATGTAAAGCCGTGCGAAGTTTTCAGACGGCCTTAAAGCCCTCGCGTTCTTTGAAAATTCTGATTGTTTTCTTACACCTTTTGGCGTTGGTCTTATGCCTTGCCGAGTTTTATGGCTGGATGATGTGGCTGGGTTTGGCGACATTGGCCGGTAGTTTTACCTATGCTTGGCGCAGCGTTAATTTTCAGACTCGAAATGCGGTCAGAAAAATCATCATCGACCGCCAATACCGTGCGACGGTTTACTTGAATGGTGAGGAAGAGGGAAGAAGCGCAGTTTTGCAAGATGGCAGTATGTTGACAGTTTATGCTTTGTTTCTGCAATGGAATGTTGACGGAAAAATGAACAAACACTGCATCTTGCCCGACATGACCGACCGCGATGCCTACCGCCGTCTGAAAGTATGGGCGCGCTGGTGTCGTGAAAAAGAAGACAAAGCAGAACTTGCGGCAGATATGGATTAAACGGCTGTTTCAGACGGCCTTTTGAAGCGATCAATACAATGAAAACATTACAAGACTGGCTTTCTCATTTGGAGACTGCCCATAGTTCCGGCCTTATTGATATGGGCTTGGAACGCGTGGGAGAAGTGAAAAAACGCATGAATTTGGTGCCGCAATGTCCTGTCGTCGTGGTGGCGGGTACCAATGGCAAGGGTTCCGTATGCGCCTATTTGTCGCATATTTATAAAGAAGCCGGTTTTAAAGTCGGCACGCTGACCAGTCCTCATCTTCTGCGTTACAACGAACGAATCGCCATCAACACTCAGCCGGTTTCAGATGAATTGATTGTTTCCTCATTTGAGCGTATCGAAGCGGCACGCGGTGAAATTTCTCTGACGTATTTTGAGTTTAATGCTTTGGCTGCCGTCGATATTTTCATGCATGAAAATGTGGACGTAATGATTTTGGAAGTCGGTTTGGGCGGACGATTGGATGCTGTGAATGTATTTGACGGCGACTGCTCGGTTGTTACCAGCGTGGATTTGGACCATCAGGCATTTTTGGGCGATACTGTCGAGCAGGTTGGTTTTGAAAAAGCCGGCGTGTTCCGTAGCGGCAAACCGGCCGTGTGCGGCCAAAACCCTGCGCCTGAATCATTGGTCAAACACGCAGAAGAAATTGGCGCAAAACTGTTGATGGTTCAGCGAGATTTTGATTTTGCGTCAATGGAAAGCGTGCAGTGGAACTACCGCTTCCATCCGCAATCTTCAGACGGCCAAAGCCGTAACCGTAATTCCTTGCCGTTTCCTGCTTTGCGTGGCGCGTATCAGTTGTCCAATGCCGCGTGCGCACTAACTGTTTTAGAATGTCTGAACAATCAGCTGCCCGTTGACATCGGAGCGATTAAACGCGGTTTGCTGTTGGTTGAGAATCCTGGACGTTTCCAAGTTTTGCCCGGCCGTCCGCTGGTGGTCTTGGATGTCGGCCACAATCCGCACGCAGCCCGTGCTTTGCGCCGCAGCCTGATTAACCTTGCCTTTGCACAAAAACGGACCGCTGTATTCAGTATGCTGTCCGACAAAGATATTGACGGCGTGCTGGAAATCGTTAAAGACCAGTTTGACGAGTGGAATATCGCGCCTTTAGATGTACCGCGCGGCATGACTGTGGAGGCTTTGCAGGCCAAATTGGCTGAACACGGCATCGACAATGTAAATGTTTTTGAAACCGTCGTCGCAGCCTACCGCGCTGCTTTGGCGAAAGCAACCGAAAATGATAGAATCGTTGTTTTCGGCTCATTCCATACTGTTGCCGATGTAATGGCTGTTTTGAAAGAACACTAACGAGGAAATTATCATGTCCGACAATAAACAAAAAGAAACTCCAAACGGATACGATTTAGACGGTTACGAACAACTCAAACGCCGCAACCGCCGCCGCTTGGTTTTGGCCTCCGGCTTGGTGGTGGCTTCAGGTATGCTGTTCGGCCTGGCGCTGACATCGGGTGACGATAAAAATTCACCGTTTAAAGAAGCCCCTGTCGGTCAGAGCCAAGTCAAAACGGCTGACGAGCCGAGCAAGGCCGTTGTTTTAGAGCCGAATAAAGAGGATGTCGCTGCTGCTGAAGAGGCTGCCCGCCATGCGGATGCCGAAGCACCAAATAAACCGCAAAATGCTGGCGACGAAGAAGATAATGCGCCGGTTGAAGTATTGAAGCCAAGCCGTGAATCTGCTCCCGAAGATGTTGGCGAGTCGTTGGTTTTGATCAACGATACTTTGGATGACGGCAATATTAAAGGTTTGGAAGAGTCCGAACGTATTCAACGAGCCGAGGCCGCCAAACGTGAAGCTGCGGAGCGCCGAGCCGAAGAACGCCGCCAACGTCAGGCTGAACAACGTGCTGCTGCGGCCCGTAAAACACAAGCCCAACAGGAAGCTACTGAGAAAGAAAACGCATTGGCAGCTAAAAAACGCGCACTTCAAGCGCGTGCTGAGAAAGCAGAGCGTGAAGCCGCTGCCGAACGCAATAAATTGGCACAATTGGAAAAAGCAGAGAAAGCCATTGCCGAGCGTAAATCTGCCAAAAACAGCAAAGACAGCGTAAAAGATAAGGCCGAGCCTGCTAAGAAAGCAGAAGCCAAAGTTGAAAAACCAAAAAATGAAAAGGCTAAACCAGAAACGGCCAAAGCAGAAAAAGCCGATAAGGTAAAAACTGCCGAGAAGCCGTCTGAAAAAGCCAAACCTAAAGCTGAAAAAGAAAAAGCAGAAGCCAAACCTGCTAAAAAGGCCGCTATTCAGGCTGGTTATGCTGAAAAAGAACGCGCACAAAGCCTGCAACGTAAAATGAAAGCCGCAGGTATCGATTCGACCATTACTGAAGTCATGACCGATAAAGGTAAGGTGTATCGCGTGAAATCAGCCAGTTATAAAAATGCACGCGATGCAGAGCGCGATTTGAACAAATTGCGTGTACATGGCATTGCCGGGCAGGTGACCAGTGAGTAATCTGCCTGTTGCCGATTTGTTGGCGGCCGCCGTCATCGTCATCTGCATCATTATCTCGTTGACACGGGGTATTATTGCCGAAGCAGGGGCGATGGTGGCGTGGGTAGTATCGTTTATTGCAGCCAGAACGCTCGCCGTGCCGTTTGCCGATGTGGTCTTTAAATCGGTTGAGCCGCATTCTTTGGCGGTTGCCATGGGTTTTGCCGCTGTGTTTTTTCTGGCATGGCTGTTGCAGAAACTGGCACGATCGCTGTTAAGCAGTTTGATGTCTGCCGTTGGTTTGGGAAGCATTAACCGTTTGCTTGGCGGCGTATTCGGTGCAGTGAAAGGTGTGATTTTGGTGACGCTGGCAGTGATGGTTTTTTCACACACTGATTTGCCGAAAACGGAAGAGTGGCAAAGTTCGTACACAATTCCGTATTTTGAATCACTTTCCGATGCTGCGATGCCTTATTTGCCTGGAAAAGATACCGCAATGCCGCATCTTTCGGGTAAAGCAGCTGAAGTTGAAGAATTGGATGATTGAGTTTGACGGATTCAGACGGCCTATGGGTCGTCTGAGTCCGTTTTTATTTGCGTAAATTTAGCATCATATTGTCAACAATTCGAGCAAACTCATCTAAATTATTTTATAATGACAGCTTACCCATTTAATCTTCAAACTCGGAGAAGCACGATATGTGTGGTGTATTAGGTTTGGTTAGTCATGAGCCGGTCAATCAGATGCTGTATGATGGTTTGCAGATGTTGCAACATCGTGGTCAGGATGCAGCAGGTATTGTTACTGCCGAAGGCAATATATTTCATATGCACAAGGGCAAAGGCATGGTGCGCGAAGTGTTCCGTACCCGCAACATGCGCGACTTGGTCGGTAATGCCGGCATTGCACACGTCCGCTATCCGACTGCAGGCAATGCGGGCAGCAGTGCAGAAGCCCAGCCGTTTTATGTCAGCTCCCCATTCGGCATTGTTTTGGCACACAACGGTAATCTGACCAATACAGAAGAGTTGTATGAAAATGTATGCAACAAACACCTGCGCCACGTTAATACCAGCTCCGATTCTGAAGTTCTACTCAATGTATTCGCGCATGAATTACGCCGCGAAGTCTCTAAAAATACAGCCCCTTATCAACTCACCATCGACAATATTTTCAACGCCGTTTCCGAAGTACACCGCATAGTGCGCGGCGCATACGGTGTCGTAGCCATGATTGCCGGATATGGCATGGTTGCCTTCCGCGATCCTCACGGTATCCGTCCGTTGGTATTGGGTTCGCAAACCGATGAATCCGGTAAAAAATCGTATGCCGTTGCCTCTGAATCAGTTGCTTTCAACGCGCTTGCCTATGATTTGGAACGTGATATCCAGCCGGGTGAAGCCGTGTTTGTCAGCTTTGACGGTTCAATCGTGTCGCGTCAATGCAGCGATAAAGTCAAACTCAGCCCTTGTCTCTTTGAATACGTCTATTTCGCGCGTCCCGACTCCGTCATCGACGGTGTATCCATCTATCAGGCCCGTCTGGATATGGGCGTTTCTTTGGCGGAAAAAATCAAACGCGAGTTGCCCGTCGACGATATCGATGTCGTGATGCCTATTCCTGATACCAGCCGACCCAGCGCGATGGAGCTTGCCGTCCATCTCGAAAAACCATATCGCGAAGGTCTGATTAAAAACCGCTATATCGGCCGCACTTTCATCATGCCCGGACAAGCAACGCGTAAAAAATCAGTACGCCAAAAACTCAGTCCGATGGAAACCGAGTTTAATGGCAAAAGCGTTTTGTTGGTGGATGATTCCATCGTGCGCGGTACGACCAGCCGTGAAATCGTTGAAATGGTACGAGCGGCAGGTGCGCGCAAAGTCTATATTGCTTCTGCAGCTCCCGAAGTGCGCTATCCGAATGTGTACGGTATCGATATGCCGACCCGTGAAGAACTGATTGCAAACGGCCGCAGCGCAGCAGAAATCTCGGCTGAGATTGGCGCGGACGGCATTGTTTTCCAAAACTTAGAAGACTTGGAAGCAGTAGTCAAAGCACTCAATCCAAAAATCGAATCCTTCGATTCTTCATGCTTCAACGGTGTTTATCAAACCGGCGATATCGACGAAGCGTATCTAAACCGCCTCTCTACCGAAAAATTAGGTTGTGGCGGTTTGAAAGTTCATCCAAGCAAAATGGAACACAGCATCAGTATCAGCGATAGTGATAGTGATGATGAAGAATAAAGTAAATTGACTTACAATAAAGGCCGTCTGAAAATTAACGTTCAGGCGGCCTTTAATTATGTTTTAGACACATTATGAGTACCGAAACCAAAAATTACATCACACCTACCGGTTGGCAGGCACTGAAAGACGAACTTTATCATCTGGTCCACAAAGAACGCCCAGAAATCGTCCAAATCGTTAACTGGGCGGCAAGTAATGGCGACCGCAGCGAAAATGGCGACTATCTTTACGGCAAACGCCGTATGCGCGAAATCGACCGCCGTATCCGTTTTCTAACCAAACGCTTGGAAGCTGCCGTCGTCGTCGACCCTGAAGCGCGTGAAGCCACGGATCAGATTTTCTTCAGCGCCACCGTTGGCTTATTGCGCGGAGATGGTCGTGAACAAACCGTTAAAATCGTCGGCGTAGATGAAATCGATACCGCTAAAAACAAAATCTCATGGATTTCCCCTTTGGCGCGCAGCCTGATTAAAGCACGCGAAGGCGATGAAGTTGTCTTGGATACACCGGAAGGACGTGAGGTTATAGAGATTTTGTCGGTGGAGTATATTAAGATTGACTGATTATGCGTGAATAAAGCGAATGAAACTACAAAAGGCCGTCTGAAAAATATACTTTCAGGCGGCCTTTTATTGATTGTATTTATGTTTTTAAGATTTTCCGGCTTTATCTCCGATTTTGCTTTCTTTACCTTGAATCAGGTTTTGAATATTGCTTTTGTGGCGGTACAACACCAATGCTGCAATGAATACGGTTGCCCATGCCCAAGAGGCGTGCGGCATCATGAAGAAGGCGAAGATGGGTGCGCAGATGGTGGCGACCAGTGCGGCGAGTGAGGAGACTTTGAAACCGAATGCCATGACCAGCCAAATCAAGGCGCAGAGTAGGGCGGTTGCAGGAGAGAGGGCGAGTAAGACGCCCAATGCGGTGGCTACGCCTTTGCCGCCTTTAAAATTGAAAAATATTGGCCACATATGGCCGACCAATGCGGCGATGGCAACCAGTGCTATCGTTGCACCAGACAAATTTAAAGTGTCTTGCAGACAGCGCGCCAAGATGACGGCAATCAAGCCTTTTACTGCATCGCCGAGCAGGGTCAGTGCGGCTGCTTTTTTCTTACCGCTGCGCAAGACGTTGGTGGCACCGGGGTTGCCGGAGCCGTAAGTGCGCGGATCGTCCATGCCGTAATATTTTGATACGATGACGGCAAAAGACAGGGATCCGATAAGATAGGCGGCAATAATGGCGAGTACATTGAACATTTTGGGTGCTTTACTTAAAATGGGAACGGTTATTCTATCAAAAAAACGGACAGGCAAATGGATAAAATCTTTTTGTACGGCATGAAGGCCGATACTTTAATCGGCGTATATGATTGGGAGCGCGAGCGTAAACAGACTTTGATTTTGGATTTGGAAATCAGTGTTCCCGAGCGTACCGGCACGAGCGACGATATCGGCGACACCATTCATTATGGCGAAGTATGCGAAGTTGTACGCCGCAGCCTTGCTGAACAGGATTTTTTACTGCTGGAAACTTTGGCGGAATATATCGCCCAATTGATTTTAAATGATTTTGGTGCGGCCAAAGTGCGTGTCCGTATTGTGAAGCCGGGTATCTTGCCAGATGTTGCGCAGGTCGGTATTGAGATTGAACGTACTCGGGAATAAACCATAAATATATAAATTTTTAGTTTTAAATAAAAAAGAAAACGTCATGATTGAACAAATATTGGGAAGTATGTCGGGTATATTTTGGATTTTTCTGATCATTATTCCTTTGCTTTTATTAAAAGCATTGTTGAAAAATCCTAAAATAAAGGGAAGTATGGGGGAAATAGCAGTTCGTTCTGTAATTGGAAAAAATTTAGATGAGAAAACTTATTCTGAGTTTCACGATTTAATTATTCCATCTCGAGATGGTACGACACAAATTGATCATATTTATGTCTCAATTTTTGGGATATTTGTGATAGAAACTAAAAATTACACAGGTTGGATTTTTGGTAGTGAAAAGCAATCTAAATGGACGCAAATCATCTATAAACAGAAACATTATTTCCAAAACCCGTTGCGTCAGAATTATGCTCATATCAAAGCATTGTCAGAACTATTGCAATTTCCTGAGGAGAAGTTTCATTCAATGGTAGTTTTCTTAGGTGATTGTGAGTTGAAATCGAAAATGCCACCAAATGTTTGCCGTATTAGGCAGGCGGCGGCTTATATTAAGAATTTTCAGACGGCCTTATTGCTTCCTCATGAAGTAGAGGCAATAGTTGCTGTATTGTCTTCAAGTGACTACCAAGCAAATAGTGAAAAGCTGCGAACACATACGGAGCGTTTGCAACAACGACATCAGCGGTAACTATTAGAAAAGGCATCCTCTGAGTTTATTTCTGTAAAATTTCAGACGGCCTTTAATATTTAATAATTTGGACATGAGGTAAAAAATGGATTTGAAAGAAACTAAATTAAGCAGCGAGTCAATCTACGAAGGTTCTTTTGTTACCATCAGCCGCGATCGGGTACGCCTGCCCAACGGCAACGAAAGCCAACGGGTTGTGATCCGTCATCCGGGTGCTGCGTGTGTATTGGCGGAAACGGAAGACGGCAAAGTTGTTTTGGTACGCCAATGGCGTTATGCCGCCGATCAGGCAACGTTGGAATTGCCGGCGGGTAAATTGGATGTGGCGGACGAAGATCCTGCCGAATGCGCTTTGCGCGAGTTGGCAGAAGAAACGCCATATGTCGCCGACAGCGTCAAACTGTTGTACTCCTTTTATACTGCAGTCGGTTTTTGCGATGAAAAAATGTATCTCTACCAAGCGCAAGGTGTGCGTTTGGGCAGCGAGTTAAGCAACGATGAGGATGAAATTACAGAAACCGTCCTGATGAGTAAGGAAGAGGTGCGCAATGCATTGGCAAACGATGAAATCAAAGATGGTAAGACTTTGATTGGTCTGCAGTATTGGTTGACTCAGAATTGATATGTTAAGCAGAAAATCCTTGATGGATTTCTGAATACTTGAGCCTGATATTTAGATAATAAGGTTTCATACAAACAAGGCCGTCTGAAAAAGCTTTCAGACGGCCTTGTTTTATTGTGTAGCCAGATTTTAGCCTAATAAAGCCGGTGCAAACCGTGTAATCGTATCGCGCAAAACGATGAGTTTGCCGTGGAAGAAGTGGGACGAACCGGCAATGGTCACAACAGGTAGGCCTTGTGGTTCTGCCCATGCCAGGGCTTTGTTGATTTCAACGACTTCGTCTTCCGCGCCATGAATCATCAATGTTTTGGCGACATCGGGAACGTTGGATGGTTCCGGGCGATCGGTATAGTGATGGACGGCGGCGCCCATCAGTAACAGTAAATCAGGCGTGCGCGCTTGTGCGGCAAAGGTGGAAACGTAGCCGCCGAATGAGAAACCTGCCAGGACGAATTGCGGCGCGTCAGGATGTTGCGCGCGGGCGTAGTCGATAACGGCAATACAGTCTTGCGTTTCGCCACGGCCGTAGTCGTGTTCACCTTCGCTATTGCCTACGCCGCGCAAATTGGGCAGGTAGCAATGGAAGCCGAGTTGGCTGAGGGCTTTGGCGGCGGTTTGGATGACTTTGTTGGTGTTGGTGCCGCCTTGCAGGGGATTGGGGTGGTTGATGACGGCAACGCCGCGGGTGGATTCTTGTGTGCTTGGCAGATAGATGGTTTCCAGCAAACCGGCCGGACCGGGGATTTGAATGATGTCGGGTTTGAGCATGAGTGTGTCCTTGTTTGTTTTCAGACGGCCTGAAACGGTTTACAGATAAAAATTCTTGCCATTGTTTTGATTGTTGGCTTTCAAATCAGCAAGCATCCGTTTGAAGTCCAAGCCGTATTTCTCGCTTAATTTTTCGGCACGTTTTTTTAAGTTGTCGATATTTTGCTCTTTAGGGCTACTTTGGAATGCCATGACCGCTACGTTGCCGTGGCTCTCGGCAGGCAGCTCGAGTACGCGGCCGTCAAAGACGTTGAGCAGGCGTTCGACAAAGCGTTGATAACGCTGGTCGCCGCTCCACCAGTTGGTGACAAATACACCGTCTGGAGAGAGGGCGTTGCGGCAGTCTTGGAAGAAGGGTTCTTCTACCAAAGCATCGATAATCTGTTCGCCGTCAAAACCATCTACCAAAATTACATCGGTATTGTGGCGGAACACTTTAATATATTCCGCACCATCTGCCTCGATAATTTCAAAATTTTCGCCTTCGTGCGGCAATTCAAACAGGCTGCGCGCCACGGCGATGACTTGAGGATTGATGTCCACAGCGGTTTGCTTGGTGTGGGGCAGATAGCTGTCTATCCAACGGGCAAACGAGCCGCCGCCCAAGCCGATTTGGGTGATGTGTTTGGGCGGAGTTTCTGCAAACAGCAGCCAACCCATCATGGCGCGGCTGTACGACAACACCAGCTCTGACGGATGATCGACATTCATGGAGCTTTGAATGGTGTCGCTGCCCAAGTGCAGGGAACGGATATTGCCTTCTTCAGAAATGCCAACTTCGGGCAGATGGGATTTGGCTGGGCGCAGGCGGCGGTAAGGATGGCGGGGTGGCATGGGTGCAGACGAAAGATGTAAAAGGAGTTATTTTAACAGAAACAATGATGTTTTGCGCTGGGGCGGTTTTCAGACGGCCTTTGAGTATGTTGGATGAAAAGATAAGGCAGGTATTTAATTTTCTTTAGAATCATTGGTTTTTATAATTTCGTGAGTAACTTTGTTTTAAAATGCTTGCCAAGATGGGAACTTATCGGCATAATGCCGACTTACTTGCCGGTATAGCTCAGTTGGTAGAGCACCTGACTTGTAATCAGGGGGTCCCGAGTTCGACTCTTGGTGCCGGCACCAGTTAAAGACTGATGATGCCGCAAGGCATTTCAGTAAGCCGGTATAGCTCAGTTGGTAGAGCACCTGACTTGTAATCAGGGGGTCCCGAGTTCGACTCTTGGTGCCGGCACCAATTAAAAGCCCGATTGTGAAAGCAGTCGGGCTTTTTGCTTATGCTTTGATATTTTAAAAGCAGACCTTATAATACCGCGTTTCCATTACAACAAAGGGCTGCCCGTCGGGCGGAACACACAAAACACCATGATTACCGTAAACACTTTGCAAAAAATGAAAGCAGAGGGCGAAAAAATCGCCATGCTGACCGCTTATGAATCCAGCTTTGCCGCGCTGATGGACAATGCCGGCGTGGATGTATTGCTGGTAGGAGATTCTTTGGGCATGGCGGTGCAAGGTCGTCAGTCCACTTTGCCGGTGAGCTTGCAGGATATGTGCTACCACACTGAATGTGTGGCTCGCGGTACTAAAAATGCCATGATTGTCAGCGATTTGCCGTTTGGCGTATATCAGCAGAGCAAAGAGCAGGCATTTGCGGCAGCGGCAGAGTTGATGGCGGCCGGCGCGCATATGGTCAAGCTTGAAGGTGGTGTCTGGATGGCGGAGACCACTGAATTTCTGCAAATGCGCGGTATCCCTGTTTGCGCCCACATCGGCCTGACCCCGCAATCCGTGTTTGCATTCGGTGGCTATAAAGTTCAAGGCCGCGGCGACAAGGCAGAAGCGTTGCTCAACGACGCCAAAGCGCATGATGTGGCAGGTGCGGCAATCGTATTGATGGAATGCGTTCCTGCAGAGTTGGCGAAAAAAGTGACCGAGACAGTTTCTTGCCCAACCATCGGTATTGGAGCAGGCGTGGATTGCGACGGTCAGGTTTTGGTGATGCATGATATGCTCGGCATTTTCCCCGGTAAAACCGCCAAATTCGTGAAGAACTTTATGCAGGGCAAAGACAGCGTTCAAGCCGCGGTCAAAGCTTATGTGGACGAAGTCAAAGCAAAAACGTTCCCATCTGTCGAACATACGTTTGCCGGATAAAATAAAAACCAGGCCGTCTGAAACTTATTCCAGACGGTCTTTTTGATGAATAAAAGCGTATAATCGGCCCGTGATTTCCGTTGGTGAAACGGCGGAAAATATAAAGGATTTTTCAAACCATGCAAATCATTCATACGATTAAAGAATTGCGCGAGTGGCGCAAAACCGCCGGAAAAGTGGCATTTGTGCCGACTATGGGCAATCTGCACGAAGGCCATCTTGCGCTGGTGCGCGAAGCGAAAAAACGTGCCGATAACGTTGTGGTCAGTATTTTTGTCAACCGCCTGCAATTCGGACAAGGCGAAGATTTCGATAAATATCCGCGCACTTTGCAACAAGATGCCGACAAATTGGCAGGCGAGGGCGTTGCCGTCGTGTTCGCGCCTGATGAAAAAGAGCTGTATCCGAATGTGGAACAGCGTTTCAATGTCGAGCCTCCGCACTTGCAAAACGAATTGTGCGGCAAATTCCGTCCGGGCCATTTCCGCGGCGTGGCGACTGTTGTGACCAAGTTGTTCAACATTGTTCAACCTGATACCGCCTGCTTCGGCAAAAAAGACTATCAGCAGCTGGCGATTATCAAAGGCTTTGTTGAAGATTTGAACTTCAATATCGACATTGTTCCTGTCGACACCGGCCGCGCTTCAGACGGCCTGGCACTTTCCAGCCGCAACCAATATTTGAGCGAAGCAGAACGCGCAGAAGCGCCGCGCCTCTATCAAGAGTTGCAAAATATTGCCGCTGCCCTGAAAAACGGCAATCTGGATTACGCCCAGCTTGAAGCCGAATGTATCCGCCATTTGACCGATGCCGGCTGGGTGGTTGATTACGTTGAAATCCGCCATGCACACAGCTTGGCAGTGGCTCATGTTGGCGATAAAGAATTGGTGGTGCTTGCCGCCGCCCGTCTGGGTACAACGCGACTGATTGATAATTTGGAAGTGGCTTTGGCTTAAACCCAAGCTGCTGTTAAAGGCCGTCTGAAACCTGTTTTTCAGACGGCCTTTTGTTACAATAACGCTTTTGCGTTCCTAAGGCTTTTCCATGTCCAAACCCACCGTTTCCCCGATGATGCAGCAGTATCTAGCCATCAAATCGCAACACGCCGACAAGCTGGTGTTTTACCGTATGGGCGACTTTTACGAGTTGTTTCTGGATGATGCGGTGGAGGCGGCAAAGCTGCTGGACATCACCCTGACCACGCGCGGGCAGATGGACGGCGTACCGATTAAGATGGCGGGCGTGCCGTTTCACGCGGCGGAGCAGTATTTGGCGCGGCTGGTGAAGATGGGCAAAAGCGTGGCAGTGTGTGAGCAGATGGGCGAAGTCGGCGCGGGCAAAGGGCCGGTGGAGCGCAAAGTCGTGCGCATCGTAACGCCTGGCACGCTGACCGACGCGGCGTTTCTGGAAGACAAGGAAACCAACCGCATCGTGGCGGTGAACGCGGATAAAAAACACATCGCCATCGCGTGGGCTTCTTTGCAAAGCGGCGAATTCAAAACCAAGCTGACGACGGCGGACAAACTCGCCGACGAGCTGGCGCGTTTGCAGGCGGCGGAAATCCTGTTGCCCGAAGGCAAAAGCCTGCCTGATGGTTTTCAGACGACCTCCGCCAACATTACGCGCCTGAACTCATGGCAGTTTGCCGCCGATGCGGGCGCGAAATTGTTGACCGAATACTTCGGCTGCCAAGACCTGCACGGCTTCGGTTTGGACGGCAAGGAACACGAAGCCGCCGTCGGCGCGGCGGGCGCACTGTTGAACTACATCCGCCTGACGCAAAACCTGATGCCGCAACACTTGGACGGCATTTCGCTCGAAACCGACAGCCAATATATCGGCATGGACGCCGCCACGCGCCGCAATCTCGAAATCACGCAAACCCTCTCCGGCAAAAAATCGCCAACCCTGTTTTCCATACTCGACAGCTGCGCCACCCACATGGGCAGCCGCCTCTTGGCACTCTGGCTGCACCACCCCTTACGCAGCCGCGCCCACATCCGCGCCCGCCAAGAAGCCGTTGCCGCGCTGGGTTCGCAATACGAAGCCCTGCAAGGTCGTCTGAAAAACATCGCGGACATCGAACGCATCGCCGCCCGCATCGCCGTCGGCAACGCCCGCCCGCGCGACCTCGCAGCCCTGCGCGACAGCCTGTTTGCCCTGTCTGAAATCGAATTGTCCGCCGAGGGCAGTAGTCTCTTAGAAACCCTCAAAGCCGTTTTCCCCGAAACCCTGCCCGTCGCCGAAACCCTCAAAGCCGCTGTAATGCCCGAACCCGCCGTCTGGCTCAAAGACGGCGGCGTCATCAACCAAGGTTATTGCGCGGAACTTGACGAGTTGCGCCACATCCAAAACCACGGCGACGAATTCCTGCTCGACCTCGAAGCGCGCGAACGCGAACGCACCGGCCTTTCCACCCTCAAAGTCGAGTTCAACCGCGTCCACGGCTTCTACATCGAGCTATCCAAAGTCCAGGCCGAACAAGCCCCCGCCGACTACCAACGCCGCCAGACCCTGAAAAACGCCGAACGCTTCATCACCCCCGAACTCAAAACCTTCGAAGACAAAGTCCTGACCGCGCAAGAGCAGGCATTGGCATTGGAAAAACGCCTGTTTGAAGCCCTCCTCAAAGACATTCAGACGACCCTTCCCCAGCTTCAAAAAGCCGCCAAAGCCGCTGCCGTCCTCGACGTACTCTCCACCTTCGCCGCCACCGCCGCCGAACGCGGCTTCGTCTGCCCCGAGTTCGCCGACTACCCCGTCATCCATATCGAAAACGGCCGCCATCCCGTCGTCGAGCAACAAGTGCGCCACTTCACCGCCAACCACACCCGCCTCGACCACAAACACCGCCTCATGCTCCTGACCGGCCCCAACATGGGCGGCAAATCCACCTACATGCGCCAAGTCGCCCACATCGTCCTCATGGCGCACACCGGCAGCTTCGTCCCCGCCGATGCCGCCCAAATCGGACCCATCGACCAAATCTTCACCCGCATCGGCGCCTCCGACGACCTCGCCTCCAACCGCTCCACCTTCATGGTCGAAATGAGCGAAACCGCCTACATCCTCCACCACGCCACCGACCAATCCCTCGTCCTCATGGACGAAGTCGGACGCGGTACTTCGACTTTTGACGGCCTCGCCCTCGCGCACGCCATCGCCGAACACCTGCTGCAAAAAAACAAATCCTTCAGCCTCTTCGCCACCCACTATTTCGAGCTGACCAAACTGCCCGAAGCCCACGCAACGGCAGTCAATATGCACCTTTCCGCGCTCGAACAAGGACAAGACATCGTCTTCCTCCACCACATCGAACCCGGCCCCGCCAGCAAAAGCTACGGCATCGCCGTCGCCAAACTCGCAGGTCTGCCCAACCGCGCTTTGAAAGCGGCTCAAAAGCATTTAAACGATTTGGAAAACCAAGCCGCCGCCAACCGTCCGCAGTTGGATATTTTCAGTGCCATGTCGTCTGAAAATGGGGCTGAAGAGGAAGGGAAAGAACAAGAAGTTGAGCCTGTTGATAATTTGCAGAACAATGAATTGGCTGAAGCGTTGGCGCAAATTCAGCCCGACAACCTCACGCCGCGCGAAGCCTTGGATGCCTTGTATCGCTTGAAAGATATCTGCAATAAGGCGTCGTAAATAACTCAAAGGCCGTCTGAAACAGGGGAATATATTAATGAGTTTTACTGACATTACCGTGGTTGGTATTACCGGCGCAGATTCTTATACCGGGGGCACGATGTATGCCATTATCCGTAGCTGTGCCGAATTGCCCGGCAGCCGTGGATTGCTGATCAGCCCGAGCTGTCCGCAAGGTTTGCCGGAAAATATCCGACATCAGCCTTGCCGGAAATTCGGTTATCTGGAATACAATCTGTTTGTTTTGTACCAACTGATGTATTACATCGATACTGATTATTGTTTGATTGTTCAAAATGACGGTTGGGTGTTGAACGGTCAAAACTGGCAGGATGCCTATCGGGAATATGACTATATCGGCGCACCTTTGCCGATTTTGTTGGAAACCGAAGCCGACGGGCAGTTTTTCCTGAAGGGGACCGACCAATATTTGGCCAAACAGCATCTGATTCAGACTTCCCCGAATTTGGACGAGCCGCAGAACGGCGGTTTCAGCCTGCGCAGCAAGCGGCTTTTAACCATGCCGCGGCAACTGGGCTTAAATGTAGAAATCCGGCCGCCTTTGCCGCCGAAAGACGGAAAAATTGCCGGTATGGAATGGCTGGTGCGGCTGCACCACGAGGATATGTTTTTGACGGCGCAACACCGTTATAGATTGCAGGACTTGGGTTTGAAATTTGCGCCTCCGAATATTGCTACGCAATTTTCTTTAGAAGTACCGTTTATCAATCAAATGAGGAATGTCCCTTTAGAGCGTGTCTTTGGGGCGCACTGGATGGGAAATGTGGTCTTGACCGGCTGCAATCGTGTCCGGTTTGCCCAATTGAATGAGGATAGATTGGAAACATACTCCCGTTTTTTTAGAAATTTGGGTTATGAATGGGAATAAATTAAGGCCGTCTGAAAGTTCAGACGGCCTTTTGTTAATGGCTGTTAGTGTTGATGATGGAGGGCATGGCGTGCAGCCGCGCGTTTGGTACCGACAGGTACGATCAGCGTTGCGTAAGCGTTGTCTTGTTGACATACGCTTTTATCGCTGTAATCGGTCTCGTTTACCACTTTGATTTTCCACAAACCATCAATCAACATAATCACATTGACCACGCCGTTTTTATCGGTTTTGCCGGAGAAGCCTTGAGGCTCGCGGTGGTCGTGGGTCGATTCCAAGTCCATTTCGGCCAAAGTGTCCGAGCTGGCGGTAACGGTGGCTTTAACCAAAGGCTCGCCTTTGTACAGGACTTTGACCGGCAAAATACCGCCCGCTTTGACTTCGTTCGGATTTTTCAGCGGAACCAGTTCCAGCTCTTGGCCGATAGGGCGGGTCAATACAGCTTCATCAACTGCGCCATTGCCCACTTGGACAAAGCTTTTGCCGAACATTTGCGCCTGTTCGCAATAGGTGGCGCCGGCCAGCTGTTTCAAGTTTTGCTGTTTCCAGCCGTCTTGGTTTTTCGACCAGAAAGTCGGTTTGTAGGTTGCGCTGACCCAGTAAGAACCTTCAGGCAAAGCGGCTTTGGAAACGTATTGATAGTTTTCGCCTTTATTTACCAAATCAACGGTTTTCTTTGAGCTGCCGGTCAATTGCAGTGGTTTGAAAATATGCACGCGGTCATCGGCGATTTTTTCGACATTGGGGAAGTCATGGCTGTAACCCAAATCCGCATGCAGGATTTGGCCGGCAGGTTGATGTGTCGGTGCGGCCACCCAAACATCGTGCGCCTGCGCCACTGCGCCTAATCCCAGCAATCCTAAAAGCATCCATTGTTTCATAGTTTCTACACTCCATTTTGTTGTTGAATGAAAGGCCTTGTATTTTGGCGAGTAGAAACATTACTCTTATTTGCATTTTTTGTAAATAAAAAGGATTAGATTTTTTAATTATAAATAATTATTTATATTGGATTTTCAGACGGCCTGACGTATTGGGTCATGCTGTTTGCAACGTATGTTTATCTTGTATAAATAGCTGCTTTAATCTTTATCTGATTGATGTATATATAATTTATCGTAATGCTTATCTGTGTGGGCATTTTTTCCCGACTTCCGCACGGATTGTATATAACCAAAACTGATAAACGCGAAAGCAAACATTATTTCCAGTTTGCATCCAATCCCGATAAAGTGCTCCCATATTTTCAACAGGAGTCGACCATGAATATCCGTACGCTTTCTTTTGCCGCTTTGACCGCCGCACTGGCTTTGAGCGCGTGCTCGCCAAAAGCCGAACAATCCGCCGACAATGCTTCTCAAGCTGCCGGAGGTAAGGGAGGAGAAGTCAAATTGCTGAACGTCTCCTACGATGTCGCCCGCGATTTTTATAAAGAATACAATCCTTTATTTGTCAAAGAGTTTGCCGCAAAAAACGGCGGACAGTTGGTTGAAGTCCAACAGTCGCACGGCGGCTCCAGCAAGCAGGCTCTGGCTGTCGCTAATGGTTTGGCTGCCGATGTGGTGACCATGAACCAGACTTCCGATATCGAGCTTTTGGTGAAAAAAGGTTTGGTCAAAGCCGATTGGAACACGCGCCTGCCGGACAATGCCGTGCCGTATACCAGCAACGTCGTTTTCTTGGTACGCAAAGGTAATCCGAAACACATCCAAGACTGGGGCGATTTGGCCAAAGACGGCGTGCAAATCGTTTTGGCCAACCCGAAAACCACCGGCAACGGCCGCTACGCCTTTTTGGGTGCGTACGGTTATGGTTTGAAAGTGAATAACGGCGATGAAGGCAAAACCAAAGATTTTGTGGCTGCATTGCTGAAAAACACACCTGTGTTTGAAAACGGCGGCCGCGCGGCGACGACGACCTTCAGTCAACGCAATATCGGCGATGTCTTGGTTACCTTTGAAAATGAGGCCAACTACGTCAGCAAAAAGCTGACCCAAGACCAGTTTGAAATTGTCTACCCAAGCTACACCATTCTTTCCGAAGCGCCGGTTGCCGTCGTGGACAGCGTAGTCGATAAAAAAGGAACACGCGCCGCTGCCGAAGCCTATCTGCAAAACCTCTGGAGCGAACAGGCCCAAGAGTTGGCCGCCAATCTTTATCTGCGTCCGCGCAATGCCGAAGTATTGGCGAAACACAAAGCCGATTTCCCTGAAATTGAGACATTTAATCCGAATGAGAAATTTGGATCGTGGGAAGAAATCATGAAAAAATTCTTTGCCGACGGCGGATTATTTGACCAGCTTTCCAGTAAAAAATAAGGCTTAAACATAGAGGCCGTCTGAAACTTCAGACGGCCTTTTGTTACAATAAGCCTTTTTCTTATCCACCTTTTCCCATGTCCCAACGCAAAATCATCCATATCGATATGGACGCATTCTACGCTTCGGTAGAACTGCGCGAGCAGCCGCACCTGAAAGGGCTGCCCGTCGTTGTGGCGTGGGACGGTACGCGGTCGGTCATTTGTGCCGCTTCTTATGAAGCACGCAAATTCGGTTTGCACTCGGCCATGTCGGTGGCGACGGCGAAAAGGCTGTGTCCTCAGGCGGTGTTTGTGCCGCCGCATTTTGATTTGTACCGCCAAGTTTCGGCGCAGATTCATGCCGTGTTTCGGCGTTATACCGATTTGATCGAACCTTTGTCTTTGGATGAAGCCTATTTGGATGTTACCCGAAATTTTGAAAATATCCCGTACGCCAGCGAGGTAGCCAAACGCATTCGTGCCGAGATTTTTGAAGAAACCGGTTTGACAGCCTCCGCAGGCATCGCGCCCAATAAGTTTTTGGCAAAAATCGCGTCCGACTGGCGCAAGCCGAACGGGCAGTTTGTGCTGCCGCCGCAAAAAATCATGGTGTTTTTGGAGAGCCTGCCGTTGGGTAAGATTCCCGGTGTCGGCAAAGTCACGCTGAAAAAGATGAATACCCTCGGTATGCAGACCGCCGGCGATTTACGCCGTTTTGAGCGCGGCGAACTTTTAAACCATTTCGGCCGTTACGGCTACCGCCTTTACGATTTGGCACGCGGTATCGACGAGCGGCCGGTCAAAGCCGAACGCGAACGCCTGCAAATCTCAACCGAAATCACCTTGCCCGAAGATTTGTCTTTGGCGCAGGCTTCGAGCCATTTACCGCACCTTGCCGAAGATCTCTGGCGGCAAATAGAACGCAAAAACGTCGAAGCCAAAGGCGTTACCCTCAAACTCAAAACCCACGATTTCCGCATTATTACGCGTTCGCTGACGTATTCTTCCGTCCTGCCCGACAACGCTTCACTGCTTCAGGCGGCGCATACTTTGTTGCAACGCATACCGCCGCAACGCGAAGACGCCTTCCGCCTGATCGGTATCGGTGTGAGTCATTTACTGCCGAAAAACCAGCAGCAGACGCTTTGGTTATAAAGAAATAGAAAAGCATTCTTTCCTTTTGAAGATAGGGCGCAGGACAATATTGTTCCATAACCATATCGGCAGCCGTTTAAACAGGCCGTCTGAAAACGTTTCAGACGGCCTTTTTGACGGTTTAACAAAATGATTTATCAAGAATTTGTTTTTCGTTCAACAAAAGTGGAAAGCAGGGCGGTATCGATGTCCCATTTCCAAATGCCTCGTTCCGAGCCGTCCATGCCGCGTAGGAAGAGGTAGCGGATGGCGATTTTGGTCAACGGCTTGCCGCGCAGGGCATAGTAGCGCGCAATGGCAACGGCGTAGATCAGGGCTTGCAGGTAGTAGTGATGATGCGCCACGGATTCGTTCATCGCTTGTTGCGTGTACGCGCTTGTATCGTTGCCCAAATGGTTGGATTTGTAGTCGATTAAAATGACATTGCCGTCTGAATCTTGGCAAACCATATCGATAAAGCCGTTCAAATAACCTTGTAAATCATGGAAATCAAGCAGTTGCGCGGCTTGGACGCATTCGGGCGACAGGTTTGCTTCGCTTGAGGCAAACCAATGGCGCAAGTCGTCCAGTTTGAAATCGTCCATGTACAGGGTGAACCCCATTTCGGGCAGGCGTCGGGTCGGCGGAATCTGCGACAGGCTCTCACCGATTAAAGGCGTCAGGCGGCAGGTGTCGAGCATGGCGCTTACCGTAGGCAGCCATTTGTCTTCAAAGCTGTGGCGTTGTAAAACTTCGGCAATCATTTCGGATTGGCTCTCGGCTGAGCCGGCGAAGTCGAGTTTTTCCAACATTTCATGCAAACATACGCCGGCATTGGTGCCGCGGGGGAAATGGTGGATATCAAGGCCGTCTGAAAGTGGGGACGGCAGGTTTTCAGACGGCATGGCACGGTCTGCGCTTTCTGCCGGGTCGATGGCAGGTTGCAAAGGCTCGTGTTGTTCGTCGGTTGACTTGGTGTGTCTGCTCAAACCGGTAAAGCTGGTGTGGCGGATAAAGTCAAAATCGCGGCGTTTGATGCTATGTGCGCCAAAAGCTTGGTCTTGCTGGCGGCTGTATTGGTAGACGGTTTCCGGCGGGGCTTCTTCCGTGAAGGCAAACTCCGTATTTTCAGGCGCATTTTTGATAAAGCGTTGCCAGTTGAGCTTGAGCATTTCCACAACATCTGTCGCGCTTTTATAGCTTTGGTTGACGCTTTCGCGGTCGGCATCCGGCAAACCTTCGAGCAGATAGGCAAAAGGATTGTTTGGCGTACAGTATTTGTTGGCGGCGGCGTAGATGTTGAGCTGTTCTTCGGCGCGGGTAAGGGCGACATAGAGCAGGCGTAAATCTTCCGCCGTCTTTTCGTCGGCCAGATGGCTTAGTTCTGCTTCCGAGGTTTGCGATTTCGCCAGCAGCTCGGTTTCGTGGTTGTCCGTATGCAGGATTTTCCAGTTTTCTTTGGAATTGTCTTTGGTATCCCACGCGAAGGGGCAGTAAACCAAAGGATATTGCAAACCTTTTGACGCGTGCATGGTAACGATTTTGACCAGTTTTTCGTCGCTTTCAAGACGGATGGTTTGCGCGTCTGACGGGAAATGGCCGCTGCGCGCACGGCTGATTTGTTCGTTTAACCATTTATGCAGGGCGGCAGGGTTGCGGCTTTGGCTGTCTTCTTCGGCCAAAAGCTCCAAAATTTGGTAGTAGTTGGTCAGGCTGCGTTCGTTGCCGCCTTTGAGCAGGCGTGTTTCGATATTATGTAGGGCGGCAAACTGCTGCACGGCGGCAAAAATGCCGCCTTTCCGCCATTTTTCCATGGCTTCGGCAGACGACTCCAGCCATTTGAGCAGCTGGTGTTCGTTGTGGTTGAGTTCGTAAATCTCTTTGGCGGTATAGCCGAACAAAACGCCGGTCAAGACAAAGCGCAGCCAGTCAGTCTGCCTTGGGTTGAGCCAAAAGCCGATCAACGCGGACAGCGAGTCGGCCTCGGCAGAATCGAAAACGGACTGGCGCGACAGCAACACGCTTTGGATACGGCGCTGTTTCAGTTTACCGGCAATCATCGCTGCTTCGTTGTTGGTGCGCACCAAGACTGCAATATCGCCGGACTCCAACGCGCGGCCTTTGAAGTTCAGACGGCCTTCGGCCGCTTCATTGAGCGCAAAGGCAATTTCATCGGCGCAATATTCGGCGGCTCGGCTGCGCAAAATCTCTTTGCCGGTTTGATCGTCCGTATTGAGCCAGCGCACTTGGATGGCGGGGCGGTGTGGCAACAGCCGGCTTTCGGCGCGGCTGGCGGAGACATCGCTGTAATCGATGTTTTCCAACACGAAGGGGTGTTTTTTTTGTTTGAACAAGGCGCTGATGCCGTTAATCAGCTTGGCATGGCTGCGGTAGTTGACGGCGAGGGTGTAATGCCTGTCCGCATCTTGCGCGGCTTGCAGATAGGCGTAAATGTCCGCACCGCGAAAGCTGTAGATCGCCTGTTTGGGGTCGCCAACGAGAAACAGCGGGCAGCCTTGTTCGATAAAAATTTGGCGGAAAATTTCGTACTGCAATGGGTCGGTATCTTGGAATTCGTCAATCAGCGCGATTTCCCAGTTTGCCGCCGCCGCTTTTGCCAATGCGTTGCCGTGTTCATTGGTGGTCAATGCCTGATGGACGTCCAGCAGCAAATCGTCAAACACGCGCTCGCGGCGTGATTTTTTTTGTTCGGCAATAGATTGGTTGATGTAGGAAAGGAGGTCGAGTTGCAGGCAGATAAAGACCGCTTCTTCCGCGCTTTCCATTGCCTGCAAATCACGACCGAGATTGGCCAAGGCTTGCAGCTGGATAATTTCTGGCGCATCGGCATCGGCTTTATATTCTTTTTTCAGTTTGCTGTTGAGCGTGTCGATACTGAAGAGGCTTAATTTCCCTAGCGTTTGTTTGCTCAGGCGGGGCAGATGACTGGATTCGGCGTTTGTTTTTAAATCGATAAAAACATTTTCAAAGGTATTTCTTTTGTAGGTCTGGCCATTAAGTTTGGGCAAGATTGTCCAAAACGCTTTTTCCAAGTCTTCCAACTGACCGCAAACTTTTTGCCATGTTTCTTGAAGGTTGGCTTGGGCTTCTTTCAAACTGCCTTCAGGCCGTCTGAATTTCAGATAGGGGCGGCCGGTGTAGCTTTTGATTTCGGCAAGCATTTCTTCAGGCGTGCATTTCCGGTCAAAAACCAATTGTGCCAATGTGGTATCGGTTGCCACTTTCTGCCGCCAAAAGTCCTGCGCAGGAATCAGCAGCCTCTCGCGCGAGTCGTCCGATAGCTCGACATCCAAAGGCGCGCCGCACAAAAACGCATAATCGCGCAAAACGCGCTGACAGAAGCCGTGGATGGTGTAAATCGATGCGTTGTCAAACTGGCTCAGCGTGGCTTTGAGGCGGAGAATCAGGCGATGGCAGCTTTCCTGTCCGTCTTGCTCACCTAAAGCCAAAGGAATCAAGCGATTGAGAAAGTCATCGGGGGATTTTTTCTCTTTTTCGTAATATTTGTTCAGGCCGTCTGAAATATGTTCCGGCTTGCCGCCCAAAGTTTGGATTTCGTTCAAAACCTGCAACACTTCGTCCAAACGCGCGCGCAAACGGGTTTTCAGTTCTGCCGTCGCCGCTTTGGTAAAGGTAACGACCAGAATTTTCTCGATGTCTTTTTTTTCTAAAACAATCAGTCGGGTAAAGAGCGCGGCAATGCCGTAGGTTTTACCCGTACCGGCAGAAGCTTCAATAAGGTTGGTGCCGTCGATGGAAAGTGTAAGCGCATCAAAAGGAAGGGCGGAAGACATGGTTGGAACGGAATAATATTAGCGAGGCATTATCATAACAGAGATAGTGTGTGGTTTTGCATTGATGATAAAAATGCCGTCTGAAAACTTTCTATTTTCAGACGGCATGTCTTAATGACTATTAAATGACTTCAATAGCGCATCTTAGTAGCGCAAACGGCGTTTGGCGTATCTTGGTTGGCGAGGACGATAGGTATAACGGTTCGCCGCAGGAGCTTTACTGTAGTCATAGTAGTGCGCAACATTATTACCGTTGATGGTCGTATTGTTGACGCTCAAACCGGTTGGAGAGCCGGTAGTAATAACAACATTGTCGCTTTGGATGGTGTTTGCCGTATTGGTTACGTTGGCTTCATTTTTACCTTTGGCGTTGATGCCGCCGTCAGGTTTGCCTGAAGCGTAGCTGCCGTTGACATTGACGGTCAGGTTTTTTTCGTTAACGCTGCTGATTGCGCCGGAAGTATTGACTTTGTTGCCTTCTACTTCAACGGAGTTGTTGGATACCAGGTTGGTACCGTGCAGGTTGACGTCACCGTTGTTGGCATTGATTTTAATGTCATTGCCAGCCGCTACATTCGCGCCTGTGGCGGTAGAAGAAGCGTTATCGGTTTTGTTGACGCCGACAGAGCCATTGACGTGAGGAACGGCAACACCGGTTTCAACATTGATTGTCGTACCAGCGCCGATACCGACATTAACGGCTGTACCTTGGTTGGAGGCAGTATTGGCTGACTCGGTGAAGGTTACGCCGTTGCCTGCGGTAATGTTGACGTTGTTGTTGGCAGTAATGTTGGATGCGATTTCAGCAGAGTCTTTGGCGTTGATGACAACATTGGTCGCATTCATATCGCCTTTGACGGCGGTAGATTCTTTTTTGTTTTCATCAGCGTAGTTGACGTTCAGGTTGGCATTTACATCAACGTTTGAACCGTCTTTGGTGTATCGATGAATTTGATACCGGCTTTGGCAGTCACGCTGCCGTTTTCTTTATTGGTTTCGGTGCCAGAGTAGCCTTTAATGGAATACTCGTTGACCTGTTTGTTTTCTACTGCTTTGCCGCTTGTCGACAGAACTTATAAATCAGGTGGTCGTCGTAGCTCGAATTGCGGTTGATGGTGCTGCTCACAGTAAAGGTTTGGCTGTCTGCAAAACACTCCCAGCCGGGCAGGTGCAGTTCGGCTACGAGGTCGAGATAGGCGGGCAGTTCGCTGCGGGTGTTCCCGCACCTGCCGCGTTGCCGTCTCATCTTTCTTATTCCCCGCCTGCGTGGCGAGATTTTTCATGCCTGCCTTTTTAGGACGGACACGATGGTGGCAAGATCATTGGGCGACCAGCGCCAGCAGTCGGGCAGCCCCAATGCGGCGGCGTACCACTCGGAGCAAAACCACTTGTCGCCGCGTTGGCGGGTTTTGAATACCACGCCGACGGCACCGAACCAGTCGTAGGGCTGGCTGACGGTATTGCGGTATAGACGGTCGAGTTGGCCGTGCTCATTGATGCTGTCGGGCAACGGGATTAGATCCCACTTATCAGCGGGCAGCAGCATCGTTTTGGCGCGCACGCCGCCGTCGCGCACGGAAGATGAAATACAGTCGTACCCGCCGCCTTCGACTGGGCCGTAGGCAATCTCGGCGTGGCTGTATTGGCCACGAGTGAGAATGCGGGTCAGCCAGTCGGTGGCTCGAGCACACCATACGCGCCAGCCGGAGCCGCCCCGATGGCCTTTATAGAGAGCTAGGTAGTATCGTGGTTTCATGATTACGCCTCCTCCAGCTCGGCGGCGGGCTGCTCGTAGTTAGCTGTCCAGCCGTCCGAATAATCGTATTCCAGCGGATTTTCGGCCTTTAACATGGCGGCTTTATGGCGTTCGGCGTTGGCAAAGTTGGCCTGCTCATCCAATACCATCTGCGTAGTCATCTCATCCAGTAGCTCGCGGGTCATGAGGACGAAATCGTTTTCCATCGTTTTCCAGCGTAACCCCACCGGCAACTCTTTCATGGTGCGCAGTAGGATGTATTGGGTGCAGCTCTCATCGTTGGTGTGAAACCACTTACCCACGCTTTTGACAAATACCCCAGGAATCATACGGCAGCTTGTATATGTTTACACGCTGGATGTTTTATCAAAGACGTGGCTATATTTGGCAGCGAGCGAATCATCACGCCCTAATCTGTAACGCCCTAGAACGTGTTTTCAACGGCGAAACAAAACGCCTGATTATTAATATTCCGCCGCGATACTCGAAAACGGAAATCGCGGTCGTGAACTTCATCGCGTGGGCGATGGGGTGCGTGCCGGATTGTGAATTTATTCATGCGAGCTATTCGGCTACGTTGGCGGTCAATAACTCCGTACAGATTCGGAATTTAGTGCAACACGAAGAGTATCGGGCAATTTTCCCTGATTTAGCACTTGCAAGCGAGAGTAGTCATCACTGGAAAACAACTGCCGGCGGCGTGATGTACGCAACAGGTACGGGAGCACGATTACCGGCTTTGGCGCGGGCAAACACCGCGAGGGGTTCGGCGGCGCAATCATACTGGACGATTTGCACAAGGCCGACGAAGCACGAAGCGAGGTCAGACGGCAGAATGTTATCGACTGGTTTCAAAATACGCTGGAATCACGGAAGAACAGCCCCGATACACCGATTGTCGTGATTATGCAAAGGTTGCATGAAAACGATATTGCAGGATGGCTGCTTGACGGCGGCAACGGCGAAGAATGGGAACATTTGTGCTTACCAGCGATTCAAGATGACGGCACGGCGTTATGGCCTGAAAAGCGCGATATTGAAACACTGCGCCGAATGGAACAAGCCGCGCCGTATGTGTTTGCCGGGCAGTATTTGCAAAAATCTGCACCGCCTGATGGCGGTACGTTCAAGCCTGATAATCTGCAATTTGTTAAGGTATTGCCTGCCGGTAATATCAGATGGGTGCGCGGATGGGACTTAGCCTCAACCGCAAACGATGGCGACTATACAGCAGGCGGCAGGCTTGGTGTTACAGAAGATGGGCGGTACATTATTGCCAATATTGTGCGCGGCCAATATGGGGCGGATGAGCGAGACAGAATTTTGAAAAACACGGTGCAAAAAGACGGTGTGAAAACAAAAATATCTATCCCGCAAGACCCTGGGCAGGCCGGCAAGTCGCAAACCCTATATTTAACCCGTCAATTGGCGGGTTTTTCTGTATCTGCCAGTCCTGAATCGGGCGACAAGGTAACACGAGCCGAACCATTCGCGGCACAGGTCAACATCGGTAACGTGATGTTATTAGATGACGGCACATGGGACACAGACGCGCTGATTTCAGAAATGCGGATGTTCCCAAACGGTCAGCATGACGACCAAATCGACTGTTTGAGCCGTGCATTTAGTGAGCTATTGGACACCCGAACGGGCATGATTGATTACCTGCGTTCGCAGGTTGAGGCAAACAAATGAGTAAAAAGACACCATTATCGCAAGGCTTTGTTGCCCGCGTTGCCGCTGGTGTCCGTTACGCCTTTACCGGCAACGCGGACGGGTGGTTTGATACGGGCGAGCCTTTAGCCCCTGTCGCACAGCAGGCAGAGGGGCGGCGGTTCGACTATGAGCCGTTCTACAACGTCGGGCATTCTAAGCCGCGTGAACGCGAGGCAATAGGCTTTGCACAATTACGCGCCCTTGCCGATAACTACGATGTGCTGCGTTTGGTTATTGAGACGCGCAAAGACCAAATGGAGTGCCTAAAATGGACAATCCAAAAGCGCGATGTCGAATCAACGGCAAACAACGAATCGCAGCGCAAAGACAGAAAGATTGACGAAGCTATTGCGTTCTTTCAGTCGCCTGACAAAGAGCATACATGGACGGACTGGCTGCGCATCTTGCTGGAAGATTTGTTTGTCATTGACGCGCCATGTATCTATCCGCGTAAAACACTGGGCGGCGACTTATTCGCCCTTGAAGTGATAGACGGCGCAACAATTAAGCGCGTATTGGACAATACAGGCCGCTTGCCAGCACCGCCTGATACAGCGTATCAGCAAATCTTGCACGGCATGGCGGCGGTTTCACAATTTCAGCCCACTTATTCAACGCTTCCTGCGTTTTTTTGACATCTTCTGCTTGCATATAAGCCAAGACTTTCAACCGTGCTTCATACACCTTTGCGCAATTAATTATCTTCTTGCACTGTGTCTGTTTTTGGTCTATCATATTCACTCCTTTTGTTGCAGGCCTCGTGCCTCAACCCTGCCCCACGTTCCTGCGTGGGGCTTTCCTTTTCAACTCCGGCCAAATCTCGTACCCGCCATTCCCGACGGGCTTTTTTATTTGGGTTGATCGTCTGATTTCTTTGAGTTCAAAAACAAGTCGGGATATTTCAGCTTTATCCGTGCAGGTATTCCGCGCTTCGTCCAATTGAAAACGCATTGAGGGCTATTCCCCGTTATTCGACCAATCTCCGCGTAACTGCCGATTGATTGCAACAGGCGTTTGTCTTCGCTGACTCTTTTATCCATAAATAAACCAAATATTTAAATCTAATGCCAATATTAAACACTATGTTTAGATAAAAATTAAGTCTTGTTTGACAACATTTTGTTTAAATATGGGAGAATAATTAAACCAACTGCGAATAGGATTAAAAATGACAATGCACGAAACAACTGACAGACTTTTTGAGATAGCCAAAGAGCAGGGAGTTTTAAAGCCGGCTGATATAGCAGGGCGTCTAAATATCAGCCAGCAGGCGTTGAAAAACTGGGAAAGTCGAGGTATAGCGGCAAAGGCGTTGCCTGAAGTAGCAAGAGTATTCGGCGTATCGGAAACATGGCTGCGAACAGGAGAAGGCAGCCGAACCGTGCCCGTCCTCATTGACCCAGGCCTACCCCATGAAGTCAAAGACATTCACAGCCCGATGATGTGGAGCAGCAACGACCTGCTGCCGGAGGATGACTACACGTTTGTTCCATATCTAAAGGAAAGTTGTTTTAAAGGGGGAACCGGCGCGTATGAGATTCCAGATTACAACGGCTACCGCCTGCCGTTCGGCAAATCCACGCTCAAACGCAAAGGCATCAATCCCGACAACGTCTTCTGCTGCACCCTAACCGGCGACAGCATGGAGGAGAAAATCGCAGAAGACGCGGCAATCGCGGTAGATACAGGCGAAACCGCTATACGCGACGGCAAAATATATGCTTTCGCACAAGATGGGATGTTCCGCGTCAAATACCTGATACGGCAGCCCGGCGGCAATGTGCTGATTCGCAGCCACAACAGCGGGTTCTATCCAGACGAAACCGCCCCTTTGGACAGCCTGACCGTTATCGGCCGCGTCTTCTGGTGGAGCGTGTTGGATTGACAAATTCCGCCCTGGGAAAATCTCAAAAAGTCGGATTTACAGATTTACACAAAGTGTAATTTTCATAGGGAAAAGAAATGTTGCAGATACAGACAATAATGGACCGTGCAGAGCAAGGCATTACCTCGCCATTCATCTGTATGGCGGAGAATAGTCTGGAATATTTCGTCAAAGGGCTGCATGCCACCCGTGCGAGCCAAATAAACGAATGGATAGGTGGAAACATAGCGCAGGCTTTAAGTTTGCCCGTTGTCCCGTTTGATCTGTTGGAAGTCGGAGAAGAGCTGTACGAAGAATTACCCGCAAGGATGAAGGAAATCGGCAAAGGCATCTGTTTCGGCTCGCAGACGCAAAAAAGGCTACGCATTGCTTGAGCCGGCGGACATCCCCCGAATCGATATAGTTATGCAGCGTCAAATCGCCACCTTCGATTGGTTTATCCGCAATGAAGACAGAACAATCGGCAACCCTAACCTTTTGTATAGAAATTGCGACAATCCCCTGATCGTCATCGACCATAACTGCGCCTTCGACACCGGCTTCAATCCAAAAAACTTCCTGCAAAATCATATTTTCTCATCGGCATTTAAACAGGTTTTGGAAGACTGGGTGCTTCAGGAAGAGATGGAATTATAGCTGAAAAGCGCATTGCCAGCCTACAGAAAAGCGTGTGATAATCTGCCGCTGGAGTGGGCATGGGCAAACGAAGAGCGCGACCTGCCCGCCGCCTATAACCGCAGCTATACCGACGAAACCGTCCGCCGCATTGATAACGGAACACTTTGGAGCATCTCATGAACCAATATGCCATGCGTTTTGCCGTCATACGGTTTATGCCCTATGTCCAAACGCGCAAATTTGCCAACATCGGCATCATCATAACCCACCCTCAAAGCGGCTACTTCGACTTTAAAATCGAACAGCGCTACAGCAGATTGAGCCGTTTTTTCCGCCACTTCGAGCCGTTCGTCTATAAAGCGGCAACCCATACCTTTGCAGAAGAATTACAGCGGATTAGAAAACTGGCGGCACACTCCGCGCCCGATCAGATACGCGCCATGCTCGACCATCTGACCCGCCCGCGCGAAGCCCTGATTATGGCCACCCAACCGGGCGTAACCCTCGCCTCCGACAGGGAGCAGGAACTGAACCGCCTGTTTGATTATTTTGTCGCCCACAGCTTTGCCAAAAGCCAACCCGAAGCAGAACTTACCCGCCAAATACAGGCAATGTTAAAGCCGCTTCAGACGGTATACCCCTTCAAAGAAAGCACAATCGGCGACCCGTCAGGCTTTCACGCCTCCATCCCCTTAGTGCAAAAGGCGGAAAACGGCGAAATACGGAAAATCATTAAGCCGATATATTTCGGACAAAAAGACCCTGCCGACATCTATCACAAGTCGGATAAGTGGATTGCCAGCATAAAATGGTTGCGGCGCAGCGGATACATCGACCGCTCTGAAATATTGTTTGCCTACGAGCCCCCGGAGTATCCAGACAAGGCACAACAAAAGGCATTGCTTGACGTGCTGGGCGATCTGAAGGAGCAACGTATACAGCTTGCTCGCAACAAGGACGACGCAATCATCAGAAACTTTGCCTCCGCCTGATTGCCCCGTTTTTAACTTGGTGGAATTTCGCCAAATTAAAACTGAAGCCGGCGCGTGTCAGATTAGCCTAACTTTGTAAAATTACCGATTTACACAAAGTGTAAATTTCAGGCCGTCTGAAATTCAGGCGGCCTTTTTCACGCCCGCTGAACCTGAAACGACACAAAACCGACACAACCGCCCGAAATGCGGTTTTTTTGTGCCTTCGAAATTTCAAAAATAAATTCTTTTAATAATCAAAATGTTTATAAATTTTAAACAAAAATCTTAAACAGAGTGTTGCATATTATTAAACACTATGTTTAAATACACCCATCGAAGCAAAACACAGTTTCAACGGTTCTTTAAAAATTTGAAAGCGTAGTAACCGCCCTTCAGGTATTGCGTGAGCGGTAAATCAATTCGTCCGCCGTGTAGTCAAGGGGTTGATGATGAAACCGTCTGAAATGTTGAGAGTGGCAGGTAAACCAATCGCGTATTACCCGGAATTGGCAAAGCCTTTAGGCGGCGTGAACGCGTCAATCTTATTCAGTCATTTCTTCTACTGGCACGATAAGACACGGCATGAATTAGGCATTTACCGGACAGCGGAAGAAATTGAAATTGAAACTGGGCTATCCGTTCAAGAGCAAAGAACGGCACGGAATAAACTGAAAGAACGCGGTGTCTTGACCGAGACTGAAAAACGAATTGAACACCGCATTTACTACAAGCTGAATTTAGACGCTTTTGATGATTTGATGTTGCAACATTCGGGGAGTGAGGAATCAACAGCCCCGAAATGCAATATCAACAGCCCCGAACTTCAAAATCAACATTCGGGGAGTAAGGAATCAACAGCCGTTATAAGAACAGAAGATTTAACAGAAGATTTAACAGTATATACCCCCTTATCGGTTTTTATCGTTGTCTGTAATCAGGGTTTATTAAGAAATGATAGGATAAATTTCTATGATGATACCATAAAAAATATTAAGGGAATTTAAATAACAAAACCTGCCTTTGAAAAGGCAGGTTTTTTTTCAGACGGCCTGTGAGCCGTTAAAGATTTTGCAAACGCTCGACAGAAGGTGCGTAGTAGTAAGCACCTGATACGGCTTTAGACAAATATTTCAGCAGTAAGTCGGTTTTGCCGTCTGCATCGCCGAACATATTGAGTAGCTGAACTTCAATATTGTGCAGCGTGTTGCAATAGGAAGTGAACATCAAACCATGTTCGCCGCTGAGTTTGCCGAAGGGCAGGCTGCGGCGGACAATTTTCAGGCCAATGCCGTTTTCTTTGACATTGACGCGGCCGAGATGGGAGTCGGGCAGGCGCACGTCTTTGCTGAATTCGTCATTGGCTTCTTTGCTGCGGCCCACGCAGGCTTCTTGTTCGACAGTAGAAACGGCATCCCATTTTTTCAAATCGTGCAGGTATTTTTGCAGCAAAACATAGCTTCCGCCGGCATCCGGCTTGCCTTCGGGAATGATGGCAACATTGCGTACATTGTCATCGCCCTGCGGATTTTCCGTACCATCGACAAAACCGTCCAAGCCGCGGTCTTCATACAGGCGCAGGCCGTGTTCTTCAGTGGCTACGCGAATGCTGTCGCCGAATGCGCCTAAAACAGATTGGGCCAAGGCATAGGCGGCTTTTTGCTCGGTGGCTTGAATGTGGATATAGAGGTCGTGTTGGGTGGAAGGGGCAAGGCCGTTTCCCAATTCAGGGAAAGGTTTGATTTCGCTGCCTTCGTCAGTATGGCCGAACGATTGCCATGCGCGGCTGCCGAAGGCAATGGTCAAACCCAAAATATCATTCGGAAAACGGGTTTTTAATTTGGCCAGTGCCTCCAAAGAAAGACGGCAGGCAGATTTGATGTCTTCGTTGCGGCCGTCTGAAATGTCTGCTTCGATAAAAATACCGGCTTGTGCGTGATCAGGAATAATGGCTGATTGGGGATGGCTCATGATGATTCCTTTCAAAATATTATGGGTTTTTACGCGTGGGATTATACACTGAAAGTTTCAGACGGCCTAAAATCTTCCTTTTGATTTTTTAGGGCAAAAAGGCATGTTTGGCAAGATGTTTTTTGTGAGCGTCATTCTGTTGCAAGTGTTTACATTCGGGCTTGGTCGTTCGTTGCAATGGCTGTTTGCGCCTTGGATTGGTAAAGTCGGCAGACGTTGGCTGATGGGTATTTCCTATTTCATTACAAACGGCTTGTTGGTCGGCTTGCTGCTGGAGTTGGGACATATGATGTTCCGCATGGTGGCGTTTTGGATGGTGATCTTGCTGTTTGTGATGTATGCCGCGTTGGCGACATTTATCCTGTATCTTTTGCTGCGCCGTTTTGTGGCGCGCCAACCGCTGTCACGAAGCCTGCGGCTGTTTGCGCCTTTGTTTGTGGCCGGTTTGCTCGGTTTTGGGATGTATAACGCCTATACGCCCGTTGTCCGCCATCAAACCGTATTCATCAATAAGAAAATGGATAAGCCGCTGCGTATCGGCGTGGCCAGCGATTTACACTTGGGGATTTTGTTTGGCGCGCGTCAATTGGACAAGCTGACGGACATTATGAAGCGGGAACAAGTCGATATGGTGTTGCTGCCGGGCGATTTGATGGACGATACCGTCGATGCTTACCTTAAAGAAAACATGAAACCGCATTTGCAGAAGCTGACTGCACCGATGGGCGTTTATGCCACTTTAGGCAATCATGACTGGTTCCGCGATCAGAAGCGTATCAAGCATGAATTGGAAGCGGCAGGTTTGACGGTTTTGGCCAATCAGGTTTTGGAAGTGAATGGCGTGTTGCTGGTAGGGCGGAGCGATGATTTGGATCGCAAGCGTCCCAGTGCGGAACAGCTTTTGGAAGGTCAAAATACCCAATTACCGGTTTTATTGATGGACCACCGTCCTACTTCAATCGAAGCCCATGCCCGGCTGCCGATTGATGTGCAAGTTTCCGGCCATGTTCACAACGGCCAAGTTGCACCTGCCAACCTTATTGTCCGTACGCTTTATCGTCTTGCTTACGGTTATGAGGCGATCGGCAACGGCCATTTCTTCACCACTTCGGGCTACGGCTTCTGGGGCATTCCCCTTCGTTTGGGTTCGCAATCAGAAGTGTGGGTTATCGACATCAAGTCAAAGCATTGAAATAGAAATATAAACTTCAGGCCGTCTGAATTTCAGACGGCCTTTTTTATAAAAACTGGGAAAAAATATTGGAATTGGATTATAATCAATGTAAAAAATCAGCCATCGATATGAGTGGCATCATAACTAGGGAACTCACTATGGGCATTATTAGTCTTACACTTATCTTCGTATCAATCGCCACCGTCTTATTGTATTTCAAACAACAGTTGAAAGACCGCAAAAAAGACTGTCGCGAATCCTTTGTTTCTTTGCGCATTGCGCTCGACTGCCGACATCAGGCCGTCCGTCATGTATTGGATGCATACAGCAAACATCTGCAAGAGCAGGGCATTGCATCGGATCCAAACGTTCAGCAGATGTGTGCTGAAGTCGAAACCGCATTGGCGCAAACTGCCAAAACCTTTTCCGAATCTAAAATCAAACATCTGTGCGAAGCCGAAACAGCATTGAATTATGCGCTGAAAAAATTGCAAATTGCCGTCAACGGCCTTTTGAAACAGTATCCTGATGAGAAATTGGCCGGTTTGATGGAAATGCTGGATGCTGCAGAAGCGGAAGTCACATCGGCACGCCGCACTTACAACCGCAGAGCCGGAAGCTACAACCATCATTTGAACAAATTGCCCAACCGCCTTGTTGCCAAGCCATTAGGCTTTGATAAGCAGGCAAGATTGGTTCGTTTTACGGAAAACCAAACGCAACGAATGAGCAGCAACGTTTTGGCTTGATATTGAAATGACACCAAAGCAGGTTAAGCTGTTATTTTGGCTGAACGGATATAAATGAACGGCTAAGATCTTTACAAAAAAACTCTTTGCTCGACAGCTGAAATCCAAATACAGGATTTCGGCTGTTGTTTGTTCTCGATCCCCATTTTATTCTCTTTAGGCACGCTAGATGCGCAATTGTTAGGCATCCAGGTCACCTTTTAGACAACAACAGGTACGCTTAGTCTGTTAGTTACTTTCAATAGGTTTAAATATGGTGTCCTCAGATGGCTTTACGCGGTCACTTCTGGGATATTCCCTATTTCATTTATCTTTCTTACCAACTACATTTGACACTATATCTATTCGCACTTTATCTCCTCAATATCTTTGTCAGACTTTCTATTAACCAATCAAACACGGGTTTTACGCGAGGAGGGGTAATATTTCGTTGCGGGCGGGAAACATATACTGTCCACTGCTTGCGGGGAAGTTCGGGGAAAAGCTTTACCAATTTGCTACTTGATAAATAAGTATGGTAAGCAAAGCGTTTTTGCTTGTTAATGTCTTGACACTAAATACTGCAAACAACGTAGGAAATTTTTCATCCATTAAATCTATCCAAATGAGTCCAATTTCTCCACCTTAAATCATTGTTAAATTGATTAGGGTAATAAATACCATTCTGAATATCTTCAAACGATAGTGATGAATCTTGTTCTAATTCTTCAGCGATACAAGCTGGTTGCATTCGGGACAAATGCAGATAAACAAATTTATCCAGTTCTACAATCGAAGCAAACCATTCTTGTTGGAAATTCAGGATTTGATTAATTTCGTTTTGAATGAAATTTTCTCTATCCTGTTTAGGAAGCATTATTTGGAAATATTTCACTAAAGCTCTATCTAGGACACTTCTAGCAATTGAGTAAGGATTCCCAAAATCCCAGTCCTTCCACTTCTCAAAAGCTAATTTGCATAAATACTGAACCCTATTTTCATCAGCATGAGCAAAAAAATACGCCAAACATTCTTTGATATGTGCCTCATCTTGATTTAATTGCAGACTGTCAATATAGATGCGGATTTTTTCATCGGTAGCATTGCTCAAAAATGCACCGAATCCTAGCTGTAAAGAAGGGTATCTGACAGGATATTGGTTAAAAACATCAAACCATTCATTAGGGCAATCTTTCCAAATATCTAATAATTGGATTTGCTCATTTTTCATATTATTTCTAAATAAATGATCTAATCTAAACAACAAAAGAAATTTTGCCAAATTATTGGTTGTGTGCAGCGCAAAAGGTTGGCGATATTTTTTTGGTAGCAAAGCAAGCCAATATAAAAGATTAAAAACCTTAGTTTCCTGATTAATCAATGATAATATTTCGTGGTCATAATGCTCGGATATAAATGAATATGATTGATGAAAATTTAAAGACAGACGATTATATAATTCATTTAAATGCCATTTATCTTCTGCGAGTTCTTTCCATCGTTCATTTTCTAAATTTTCTGTTAGAGAATCCATTCTCTCATTGTCATTAATTGATGCATTCTGAAGAGTAGACAACTCAATTTCCAGATGAGATAAATATTTCATAGCTAAATTTTTACAGGATTGAGAGAAAATAATTCCTTTTTCATAGCTGATTACCCAAAATTTAGGAAGAAGACAAGTCAATTCAAAAGCTATCTTTTGATCTTTATCACTAGAATGCTCATCTTGTAAAATGTTAATCAGCCATGAAATACTTTCTATCAACGTATTTTTCTTATCTATATCATCAATATAAATAACCGCATCATGGTAATCAATGCTTGATGGATAGAAATTATCCTGATATTGCCAAAAATGGGATTTATCATCCCATTTCCAATTAGCAAAATCAAAATGCTCATCAAAGAATGAAAATATTCCATCAGGAACGCTGGCATCATACTCAGGGGATTGAGCGAGGCAAAGTATTTGAGCAGTAGTTAATTGTTCTTCGATTTCCATAGAATATTATTCTCATCATTAATTGATTGTTCCCACATTTCTTCAAAAACATCAGCAATAATCTGCCCATCTTCAACTTCTTGAATGATGTGATGGCTTTTTCCTAGGCTATTCACCGATGTTCCCAATGACCAAGCTCTTACAGGTTCATCTATTGCTTGTGGAAAAATAATAAAACGGTCATGAAAATCGCCAACCTTAGAACGGTCAGCATTGACAAAGGTCAGATTTAACCAGCCAGCTTGACGAATTGCTTGGTTAATTTCGTTTGCAAGGTCGGCTTTATAAGATGATGTTTTATTTTCTTGTGGAGCAATTTTTAAGCCAGTTAGTGCTTTGATTGGTGAATTAGCAGACGGGCTAAAAAATACAGTTTCCAATAAATCTTTTGCATTCAAATAGGGATCCCAAAGATAAATACCATTTTTTCCATATTTTTTAATCAACTCTCTAATAAAATCCAACGCTTCTTGACGCATATCCCGCTTAAATTGCCTTAATTTCAAAGTATCATGTAATTCTTGTTTTTCTATTTTAAGAAATCTATTTCTAACCCAATTTCGATAATCTTTAGTATTCTTGCCAATTTGGCTTTGTGATGTCGGGGTAAAAATATTGATTCTTTTCTCTTTTCCATTAGGTAATTTGAATATTCGTTGATTATACTCCTGCAGGCTCATAGGGGAATTTACACTCTCGACGAATGAGCGTACTTGACCGCCACTACAAATTATCTGATTACTTTCATCCCAAATTGTATAATACCCCTTCCCATTAATTTGCTGAAATGGAATGATATTCCTCCCCGCGACTAATGGAATTTTCTGAAAATCAATAATACTGCCATATTGTTCCCTCCAAAAAATGCCTGAAAAGTTCATCTCTCCTGAGAAATGGGGGCTAACTGCCAAATTAGACAATAACTGATGACTTTGTTCATCTCTTCTTTCTATTGTAAATGCCACCGCAGCACAAGGAATTTGCACGATGATATTGCCTAATCTATCAGAATGAGTACCGATTTTAATGGGTAAGTATTCCTGTAACCTTCCAGAAAGCTCGTCCAAGGCAGCAAGATTTTTTATCAGTGGCGCAACGTATTCTTTGCTTTCGTCAAACCATTCAAAAAGATGTGAGCCTCCAAAAAAATTATTCTTGAGTAAACCTAAAAATTCATTCTTCCCTTGCTCTAAAGGCGGAACATAAACAGGAGGAATAGTTTTTAAATGACCATAACAAAGTTTATTGCGATCATCTTCATTCGAACCTGGAGTAACTAAGTAAGAAATGATTTTAAGAAAATCTTCTATAGAAACAATTCTTTTGAGAACTCCAAACTTTTGAGATTTATCAGCCTTTAATTTAATAAGATTTGGTGTAATGTTCTCTTTCTCTGTCAAAGGCAAATCTGTCTCATGAGCAACTGCCAGTGAGAAAATATTAAAAGAAGGGTTACTATCTCTTATACCAATCACTTCAAAAAGCTCAATACATTTAAAATTACCGATAGACGGCATTTTTAATATTTTTTCTATTGATTTAATATCCATTTAATTTCTCTATATAAAATATCTAAAAAAAATTTCTAAATTATGTAATTTATATTGAAATATCAAATATGTATAGTATGCAACAGCGTATCTAAGTCTCACTCAACGGTATTGATTGGCGTGAGTACTTTTTATAACTGAACGCTTCGACAAAACCAAACAATATCCTGTCATTGTAGTAGTTCATCCAGGTGGGGGTGTAAAAGAGCAAACAGTAGGGGTTTGTGTGCGTAAACTTACTGAAGTAGGTTTTTTAGCGGTGGCGAACAGCGTTTTTGGAAAAGTCCATTGGCTCAAGGCAGAACGGTCGAAGCCCAAGGGACGGAGCTGATCATGGGGAATTATGTTTTTTATACATCGGGAGAAGCGGTGTCCGCACCATTTGCTTACGCTTGTGAAGCCTATGATTTATACCTTACACATGCGCGTCATGTTGCCTAACAGCAGAAAACAAATTGCTAATACGCAGTTTTTCTGAAGGCTGTCTCATGATGCTCTGCGTTTCACGAATAAATTCCTCGTCCAGAGTTTAATCCAACACAGCATATCAGGAGAATCCACCTTTGGGTGCGCTACTCCAGCCAAGAAAGAGCTGGTGTGCATTGAGGATGCAATCCACATTTTTTATATGATAAAGACGCAGACAAGGAGGTTAAAAAACTGCGGATTTCTTTCAGGAAAATCTGTAGTTTTAAGTAATATTATCTTGTTTGGATGTTACTTGAAAAAGTAGCAAGGTAGCTATCTTTATCTTTTACTCAATAGTCGAAACCTAAGTACAAGATTTAAGCTTTTGTGTAAAGAGGTTTTTTACCAAGGTATCAGGCCGTCTGAAATATGAATTTCAGACGGCCTTTTGTGTACTGTTAATGAAAAGCACTTAGGCTTTTGCCAATTTATTGGGCAAAGCGGATCAGGCTGTCGGCAAGCTTATCGGCTGCAGTTTCATAACCTTGTGCAGAGAAGTGAACGCCGTCTTTGGCTGCCAAGCCTTGAGCCATCCAGTTTTTCATGCTACATGCTCCGCCCATTGCATCCTGCCAAGACCAGAACATGATTTTTTCATCACGGGCAACACGTTGCTGCATTTGTTGTATTTCGCTGAGCAAGACAGGGCGGTTGCCGCAGCTGCCGTAGGCGGTTTTCAAAGATTCCGGAGCGCCGAGGATCAGGATACCTGCGTTGGGCAGGGTGTTTTTGATTTGACGGATGTAATTGCGCCATGTCTGCTCGGTAGAGGAAATATCGAGATTGCCGGAAAAGGCTTCATTGGTACCGTAGGCAAGGATGATTAAATCGGCTTTGGTTTGTGCCAAATCTTCCCACATGCCCGGCCGCCATTTTGACCATTGGGATAACTGCGCGCCGTTGATGCCCATAGCGGAAACGGTTATGCCGCGTCCGGGGCGTTCGATATTAATGAAACCGATTTGCCAAGGCATGCTGCTGCTGAGGGTCATCGGCAAGGAGGCGTTGGTACGCAGCAGTTGCCAACCGTTTTGTGTGGCAGGGATTTCGCGTCCGTTGACAGTCAGGGTTTGCTCTGACCAAACCGGTTTGCCGAAGATGGAGATTTGTTGCATATCCATGCTGCCGTCGGCTGCGCTTAAGGTAACGCTGCCGCCATCGGCGCGCGCTTCAATCCCGCCGAAAGAAAAATCGCTGTGTGATTTGCGGCTGCTGATGGTGTTCCAACCGCTGCCGTTGTAACGGACGGTTGCCATGCGTTGGCCTTTGACAGTATTGGGGTAAACCCAACCAATGCCGCCGTTGCCCCATTGTTGTTGCAAACGGCGACGCAGGCGGTCGGTGAAATAGTCGCCGGCGGTGTGGGAGTCGCCGACTTGGATAATGCGGAATTTGCCGTCTGAAGTATGGTTAAGCTGTTGCAGTTTGTTTAGCCAGGCAGGGCGGTTAGAGCCGTAGTTGCTTAACAGGCCGTCATTGGTTGCGCAGGCGGTAATAGGGAGTGCGAGAAGCGTGAGGAGTAAGGTTTTATTAAATTTCATGGTTGTGTATCGTGTGTAAAATTAATTTTTTCCATAATTTTTCCGGCCAGTAATTTTTGGCCTTCTGCGGAAAAGTGAATGCCGTCCTTGCTGCGGTAACGGATGATTTTTCCATCTACTTTGACAGAGTCGGCATATTCTTCTGCGCCATTGCTCAACAGTTTGTCGGTCGGCAGCCAAATGGCTTGAGGCGACACCGTACCCGACAGGATTTTGTCGAGGTAGCGCATCTGTTCGTTGAGCTTGGCTTTTTTCATGTAAGGAATGCCCAGCCAAATGACTTGGACATCATGTGCGGAGGCTGCATCAAGAATACGGCGGACGCGGTTGAGGTATTCTGCCTCCCATTCGGGGGAAGCGAACTTCAGGTATTTTTTACCCATCGGGAAATCCCAAGGGTCGTTGGGGCCTAAGAATACAACCAAAACGCGGATGTCGGGTTCTTTTTGCAAAGTTTGTTCGATGGTTTTCGGCCAGTCGAAGAAATTGGGGTAGGACAAACCGGTGCTTTGTTTGCTGAGGTTGACCGATTGTACGCCATATTCTTGCTTGAGGTGTTTTTGTACGAAAGGTGCAACGCCCTGCATCAGCGAGTCGCCGGCAAAGAAAACTTTGTTGCCTTTTTTCAACACGACCTGCGTTGCCGACTGATCAGCCTGATTGCTTGGCTCACTGGCTACGGTATCCGTATTGTTAGCCGCATCGGAAGCAGCAGAGTCTTTTTGATTGTCCGATACTTCAATGTCTTCCGTATTTTCAGACGGCCTTGTTGTTTCAATACCAAAGTCTTCCGAAGCCAAAGCGTCTTCTGTTTCCAGTGAAGCTTTCAGGCCGTCTGAAAATTCGTAGGCTTTTTGTTGCCAATCCGCACCGATACGCCACCAAGCGTATTCGGATAAAGGCTCAAGCGGACTATTTTCATGATAGGTCTGCTGCCAATAGGCATTGATGGAGTTTTGTGCAAACCACGCCAGTGCAACCGCACTGAGCAGAATAGAAACAAACAGGGAGATAAAGCGTTTCATGTTCTGCTCCTTAGAAGTTGGCGTAAATAAAGCCGGGAATGCCGGACGGGGCGAAGACGATAATCAGGGCGAGGATAAGCGTGATGGGGATAAACCATAGCCATGCAGGCAGGTTGTCCAAGCCTTTTACCGATGCTTCAAATAGGCGAAGCAAATACGGGTACAGCAAAAGTATCAGTGCAAATGCACCCAGCAACATGAGGTCGGTCGGCAGAGGCGCGTTCCAACCTTTGTCATTGGCAAATAAGGCGCTGAACAGCATTTCCGTATCGGCAAGCGTTGTGCTGTTGAATATAACAAAAGCGAAACAAACGAAATGGAAGGTAAACAGCCAGGCAAGCGGTTTGCCGATTTTCAGACGGCCTAAGGCATTGCGACCGACGATTTTGTCGCCGCAATTAAGGAATACCAAAGCCGCACCGTGCAGCGCGCCCCAAATCAAAAAGCTCCAGCCGTAGCCATGCCAAATGCCGGAAAGCAACATGGCAATCATCAGATTGAGTTGGGTACGTCCGAAGCCTTTTTTGCTGCCGCCCAAAGGGATATAGATATAGTCGCGAATCCAACTGGACAGGCTGATGTGCCATCTGTCCCAGAAGTCGCGGATGTTGATGGCGCGAAGCGGCGCGGCAAAGTTTTTCGGCAGCTTGAAGCCGAGCAGCATGGCCAAGCCGATGACCAAATCCGAATAGCCGGAAAAGTCGAAAAAGAGTTGGAAAGTGTAGCCATAAATCGCAGACAACACGCCCCAGCCGTCGAACTGGGCTGGATTTTCAAAAACAGGCGATACCCAGCCTTCCTCCAATACGCCGGCAAGCCACCACTTTTTGGCGATGCCCAATACAATCAGGCCGACCGCCAACGCCGGATAAATCAGTTGGCGCGCCTGTTTGGTGCGGATTTGCGCCAATGCGCCCGCTTGTTCGCCGTCTATGCTTTTAAAAGCGGCCGCACGGATAATCGGGCCGGATGTGATGGTGGGGAAGAAGCTCAGATGCAGTAGGAGCTCGTGCCATTCAAAACGGTCTCCTTTGGGCTCGCGGTAGCAATACACCAAGTAAGCCAGCGATTGGAAAGTGTAATAAGACAGGCCCAAGGGCAAAAGGATGTCGATGACGGCGCTTTGCCCCGTATATTGTTGAATAATCGGGCGGAAAAAGTCGAAGTATTTGAAGAAACACAAAACAGTCAATGCCGCCGAAATACCGCAACCCAGCCAAAATTTGCGGATATTCTCGTTTTCAGAAAACATCAGCACGCTGACCAGGTAAACCACAGACGAGTAAACCAAAATCAGCGCGGCAAAGATAGGGTCGATACGGTAAAGCCAGCCCAGTCCGGCAATCAAAAGTAAAACGTTTTGAACTTGCGGCAAACGTGCAAATGCCCAGTACAGCGGCAAAAATGCGATAAAGAATACCGCAAACTCAATGGACAGCAACGGCATGACAATTCCTTGATGTGTTTAAACTTTCAAACTTTTCGATTGATTGTTATTTTTTGGCGTTAAGTTTGGCACGAATGACTTCGACTACCGCGGGTAAAATCGAAATCACGATGATTGCCGCCATGACTAAGCCCAGATTGTTTTTGACGACGGGGATGTTGGCGAAGAAGTAGCCTGTATAGGAAAACGACAATACCCACAACACTGCGCCGATAATGTTGTAACGGATAAACGTGCCGTAGTGCATATCGCCCATGCCTGCGACAAATGGCGCAAACGTCCGCACAATCGGCACAAAGCGGGCAATGATGATGGTTTTGCCGCCATGTTTTTCATAAAAAGCATGGGTTTTTTCCAAATACGAACGTCGGAAAATTTTGGAATTCGGGTTGGCAAACAGTTTTTGTCCAAAATACTTGCCAATCATAAAGTTGGCCGCATCGCCTAAAATGGCGGCCGCTAAGAGCAGCAATACCATGACGTGGATGTTCATGCCGCCGATGGCCGCAATACCGCCGGCGGCAAACAGCAGCGAGTCGCCGGGTAAAAATGGCGTTACGACCAAACCGGTTTCGCAGAAAATCACAACAAACAAAATCGCGTAAATCCACGGGCCGTATTGGGCGGAAAGGTGGACAAGGTGTTGGTCGATATGGAGGATGAAATCAATAAGGGTAGAAATCACTAGAGTTCCCCAAATAAAAAGGCCGTCTGAAAAAGAACAGACAAATGTTTCGGCGAGAAGTTCGACATTGTAAAACCAAAGAGGAATAAAACCAATGCCGTAAGCGCGTCAAGATATGTTTAGAAGTGCAGATATGTTGCAGGTATAGGCTTCAGACGGCCTTTATCCTTGATGGTGGAGGGCAAAACAACGTAAAATAAAGCCGATTTCAACCTAACCGGTGCGCCTTTGTGAACCAGCTCATCTTCGATTTCTCCAGCCATGATTATCCCGGCTTCGACAAATTTCTGGGAACAGAAAATGCCGAGCTGGTGTATGTGTTGCAGCACAAACATGGGCAATTTATCTATGTGTGGGGAGAAGAGGGCGCAGGCAAAAGCCATCTCTTGCAGGCATGGGTCGCACAGGCACTCGATGCCGGAAGAAATGCCATCTATATTGATGCCGCTGCCACGCCGCTGACAGAAGCCGCGCTGGATGCGGAATATCTTGCCATTGACCAAATCGAAAAGCTTAATAATGAAGAACAGGCTTTACTGTTTGCCATCTTCAACCGCTTCCGCAACAGCAGCAAAGGCTTTTTGCTTTTGAGTTCCGAATATACGCCGCAGCAGCTTGTTATCCGCGAAGACCTGCGCACACGCATGGCGTATTGCTTGGTTTACGAAGTCAAACCGTTGACTGACCGGGAAAAAATTGATGCGCTCGTCAGCATGGCGGCCGCCCGTCAGGTAACCATCGATCCGGAAATCTTCGAATACCTGCTGAACCATTGGCGGCGCGATATGGACAGCCTGATGCAAATGCTCGATACCCTCGACAACTACGCCGTTATGATGGGCAAGCGCATTACTTTGCCGCTTTTGCGCCAGCTTTTAAAACAACAGGAAACCCAATGAAAAACCTTGCCATTTTCGACCTCGACAATACCTTGATCAATACCGATTCGGATCACTCCTGGCCGCAATACCTGATTAAAAAAGGCATAGTCGATGCGGCTGAAACCGAGGCGCAAAATGAAAAGTTTTACCAAGACTATCAAAACGGTTGTCTTGATATCGATGCCTTCCTCAAATTCCATCTCGCGCCTTTAGCCCGTTTCAGCAAGGAAGAATTGGCTGAGTTTCATCGCGAGTTTATGGCCGAATATATTGTTCCGCATATTTCTCCGATGCAGCGTATGCTGGTGCAAAGCCATCAAATGGCGGGCGACGAAATGTTGGTTATTTCTTCGACCAACGAATTCATCATTACCCCTATCTGCCATCTTTTCGGTATTCACAACATTATCGGCACACAGCTTGAAACCGGTGAAGACGGCCAATATACGGGCAACTATGTTGGTACGCCCAGCCTGAAAGAAGGCAAAATTACCCGATTGAACCAATGGCTTGCAGAGCGTGGCGAGACCTTTGAAAGCTACGGCAAGGTTTATTTTTACAGCGACTCCAAAAACGATTTACCGTTGCTGCGTATCGTGGACGAACCTGTCGCCGTCAATCCGGATGCCGAGCTGGAAAAAGAAGCCAAAGCAAAAGGTTGGCCGATTTTGAATTTCAAATAACGATGAATCAGGCCGTCTGAAATATTTAACCTAACCACAACCCTAATAAGGACTAAAACATGAAAACGACTAAACTCCTCGCCTAAGCCCTGTTGTTTGCCGCTGTATTCGGTACCGCACAAGCAGCTGATACCGAAACCCTGGAAGCCATGAAAGCGCAAAACGGCAGCGTTAAAACCGTTTTGATGGATGTTTTCACAACTCCTGCCGGCAATGTTGACCGCGTGAATATCATTCAATCCAGCGGTAATCCTGAAATGGACGAACGCGCAGTGAAAAGCGTTTCCAAATATCCTTATCCGAAACGCAAAACTGCATCTAAATATCAACACACCGTTACTTTTGAAACCAATGTTGAAGTAATCAACAACTAATTCGGACGCAAGGCCATCTGAAAAACAGAAGGCGTTTTGATTGGGAAATTCCCTGTCAAAACGCCGTTTTATTCTTTAAACAAGTATAACCAAAATTGCCGTAAAACCACACGCTCCGGTGCTATACTGAAACAAATAAACCGCTTCATCACACATCATGTCTCCCCGTCCAGTTACCATTACTTCCTACAATATGCACAAAGGCATGTCTGCGCTCAACCGCAAAGTGCAGGTCAACCGCATGGCTGACGCGCTGGGTGCATTGGGTTCGGACGTTTTGTTTTTACAAGAAGTCCAAGGACAACATCTCAACAGAAGCCGCCGTACCGACTTTCCCGATGCGCCGCATTATGACATCATCGGCGACAGCCTCGATTATCATCGCAGCTACGGTAAAAATGCCGTCTATCCTAAACGCCATCACGGCAACGCCATTCTCAGCCGCCTGCCGCTGAAAACGGAAAACAACCTCAACATCAGCGTCAACAAACTTGAACAACGAGGCCTGTTGCATTGCGAAGTCGTGCCCGAAGGTTGGGAAGATCCGCTGGTGTGTTTGTGCGTCCACCTCAACCTGCGCGAGCCGGACCGCCTCAAACAATACCGTGCCATCAGCGACTACGTTGGCCGATATATTTGTCCGGAAAGCCCGTTGATTATCGCCGGTGATTTTAATGACTGGCGGCAGAAATCAGCCCATGAGCTGGGCAGGGCATTAGATTTGAACGAAGTATTCGTCGATAATACAGGCAAACGCCCCAAAACCTTCCCTTCGCGCCTGCCCATCCTCAGCCTCGACCGCATTTACACGCGCAACCTTGATGTCATTGATTCTGAAATCCACAACAGTAAAGACTGGCAGCATTTGTCAGATCATCTGCCATTGAGTGTAACGGTTAGGCCGCATCGTAAAATGAATATGAAATCAGATAGAAAAATGTAAGGTTGAAATTTTTTTAAAGCACTATTGGCAATGTATCGAAAGAAAAAGTTTTTTCACTTGGATATTTGAGACAAAAACAGGCCGTCTGAAAAGTTTCAGACGGCCTGTTTAAGTTTATAAAAAAGCGCAAACCTTTTTATGTCAAAAGTTTGCGCTTTAAATCTGGTGGAGGCGGGGGGAATCGAACCCCCGTCCGAAAGTCCTCTACAGAGCGTTCTACATACTTAGTTGTGTCTATTTAGAATCTCGTCCTCATCATGCCGACCAACAGGCCTTCAGAGAACCAGTTACCTTAAATCTCGTTTCCTGCCAAGTAACCTGACAGAAAACCAGTCAATGTAGAATGACGTTGCGGTAGCTTGCGCTACACAGCCCATTGACCAACTGCTGCAACGGCAGGCCTTAAGCGGCCAGTGCGTAAGTTTCGTCGTTTGCGACTATTTAAATTCAGTGTTTAACGGGAAATCTGAGACCCCGGTATGCCCGCATCTGCTTTGCAACCCCCGTCGAAACCAAGATCGCCCCCAGATAGGAAAAGTCGATTATACGCATGTCAGCGTGCTTTGCCAAGTTGCCGATTGATTGAAAAGGCCGTCTGAACAGCAGTTTGCTTTTTCAGACGGCCTGTTTGGCTTAGGTTTATTGATGGTAGTTTTGCAAGAAGCGTTTGAGTTTGTCCATGGCTTCTTCGATTTGATGAACGGGCGGCAGGGTAACGATACGGAAGTGGTCGGGGCGTATCCAGTTGAAGCCTGTGCCTTGGACGAACAAGACTTTTTCACGCACGAGCAAATCGTAGACGAATTTCATGTCGTCATGAATGCCGTACATTTCGGTATCGATTTTTGGGAACATATACATCGCGCCCATTGGTTTGACGCAGGAAACACCGGGGATTTGGTTGATCAGTTCCCATGCTTTATTGCGTTGTTCCAACAGGCGGCCGCCTGGCAGGATAAATTCGTTGATGCTTTGATAGCCGCCCAAGGCCGTCTGAATGGCGTGTTGCATCGGCGTATTGGCACAAAGACGCATGGAAGAGAGCATATCGAGGCCTTCAATATAGCCCTTGGCATGATGTTTCGGACCGTTGAGCACCATCCAGCCTTGGCGGAAACCGGCCACGCGGTAGGCTTTGGAGAGGCCGTTAAAGGTAATGGTCAGCAAGTCGGGAGCGAGGGCGGCAATGTGATGGTGTACAGCACCATCGTAAAGAATTTTGTCGTAAATTTCGTCGGCAAAAATAATCAGGCCGTGTTTACGCGCCAGTTCGGCGATTTCCAGCAGGATTTCTTTGCTGTACACCGCGCCGGTAGGGTTGTTGGGATTGATGACGACGATGGCTTTGGTTTTCGGCGTAATTTTGGCTTCTATATCGGCCAGATTCGGGAACCAGTCGTTTTCTTCGTCACACAAATAATGACGCACATTGCCGCCGGCCAGTGTCGCGGCGGCGGTCCACAGTGGATAGTCAGGCGCAGGAATCAGGATTTCATCACCGTCGTTGAGCAATGCCTGCATGGACATGGTAATCAGCTCGGAGACGCCGTTGCCGATGTAAACGTCGTTGACGGTAATATCGCGCAAGCCTTTGGTTTGATAGTAATGAACGATGGCTTTGCGTGCGGAATAAAGGCCTTTGGAGTCGCAATAGCCCTGCGCGGTCGGCAGGTTGCGGATCACGTCAACCAAGATTTCATCAGGCGCTTCAAAGCCGAATGGGGCAGGATTGCCGATATTGAGCTTGAGGATTTTGTTGCCTTCTTCTTCCAGTTGCAGGGCTTTTTTATGAACCGGGCCGCGGATGTCGTAGCAAACGTGATCCAGCTTGGACGATTTGGGAAATTTCTCCATGATGTGTGTTCCGTAAAATTGTTAACAATGGGGGTAAATGTACTCTTTTTGCGGGTAAATTAAAAGCATTTCAGACGGCCAAAGCTTACTTATTGCGCGCTTCGGCTCGGCGAACCGTCACGCTTTTTCCGCCTATGCCCCAGTTATCCATATCGATTTCGTCAATGACGACAACGGTTGTCTCAGGGTTTTTGTTGAGAACGCGTGAGAGTAATTCGGTTACGCCGCGGATTAATTCGGCTTTTTGCTCTGCACTCGGGGCTTCACTGCCGCCGGTTACTTTGATGTTGACGTAAGGCATGGCTGTCTCCTTTTAAAATAACGTTCATATGTTATCTTATTTTTATCAGGCCGTCTGAAATTTAATTGCAGGATTTTTCATTGCTCATGACTGCTTTTACAAAGAATTAAGTTTTTTGGAATAGATTGTTTTTACAATGCGGTTTTATTTTGGATGGATATCGTCATGAACCGTTTTCTTCAGTCTTTGATTGTGGCTGCACCGATGGTAATTGCCGCGCCTTATGTGGCAGCGGAAACGCATCCGGCGCAAAAGCAGATGCAGCAGAACATTGATGCCGTGTTGAAAATTGCACGCAATACGTCTTTGACAGAAGCGCAACGTGTGAAACAAGTTGAGCAGTATGCCAACCGTTATTTGGATTATGAGCGTATTTCGGCTTTGGCGGTTGGTGCGCCATGGCGTGAATTTTCTGCCAAACAGAAAGCTGATTTTATCCGTGCATTCAAAGATATGGTGATTGCGATGTACTCGCATTCTGCACTGATTGGTGCGGCGGATGCGAATGTGCGCCTGTTGCCGAAGATGACGGCAAACGGCAATAAGTTTGACGTTTTCTCGGAAATTCAGACCAAAAAAGGCACCAAGTATGAAGTGGCCTACCAGCTTTACGAAAGCGGCGGTGCGTATAAGATTTACAACATCCGCGTGGACGGTACCAGCCTGGTAACGGTATACCGCAATCAATTTGGCGAGCTGATTAAGAGCAAAGGTATTGACGGTACGATTGCGACTGTCGAAGCCAAGGGCTTGAAGAAACAATAAGGCAGATTGAGAAAAAGGCCGTCTGAATATTCAGACGGCCTTTTTGTGTTACGGGCTGATTAAGCACGTTTGCGGAATTCGCCGGTACGGGTATCGATTTCGACTTTGTCGCCGTTTTCGATGTAAGACATCACTTGGATTTCAGTGCCACCGACCAGACGTGCGGTTTTCATCACTTTACCGGAGGTATCGCCTTTAACGGCAGGCTCGGTATATTCAACTTCGCGAACGATGATGGTAGGCAATTCTACGGAGATTGGGTTGCCTTCGTAGAAAGTTACTTCGCATACGTCTTCCATGCCGTCAACGATGAATTTCAACGCGTCGCCGATGTTGTCGGCTTCGATTTCGTATTGGTTGAATTCTTCGTCCATGAAGACGTACATTGGATCGGCAAAGTAGCTGTAAGTACAGTTTTTGCGGGCCAAGATTACGACGTCGAATTTGTCGTCGGCTTTGTAAATGGTTTCAGAAGCGGCACCAGTCAGCAGGTTTTTCAGTTTCATGCTGACTTTGGCGGAAGAGCGACCGCCTTTGATGTATTCGGTTTTTTGAACAACCATAGGGTCGTTGCCGACCATGAATACGTTGCCGGCGCGCAGTTCTTGTGCTGTTTTCATTGTAGTTTTCCAATCAAATCGGTTGTAATAAAACGCGCTATTTTAGCGTATTTTTTTGTGCTTTGAAATAAAGGCGGCAAGTTTTTCAACGGCACTTTTTTGTGCAAAAAGTCCGTCCCGCCATTTTGCCGCGCTTTGCCGCCATTCGTTTTGGTGTGCCGTCAGGGTTTGCCATGCCTGCAGGCGCTGGCTGTCGCTGAGTGCTTCACCGTTGTTGAGTTCGTCGGAAAGGCGGCGGTGTGCCGTGGAGACAACATCCGGATAAACCTGATGCGCTTTGTCCCAAAACGCGTGCAGCTTGTCGAGATGGATATTTTCTTCTTGCGGATAGATGTGCCAAAAGAAAGGTTTTCCGACGAGCTGGGCACGGACAAAGCTGTCTTCGCCGCGAATGACGGCGCCGTCGGCAAGGGTGAGCAGTTTGTCGAAATCCTGTTGGGCAACGAAAGGGATTTTGATCAGGGTAACGTGTTCGCTCTGATACACATCGCCGTCTTCAAGCAGGGCATTTTGCGGCACTAGGCCGCTGTTTTTCAGGCTGGCGATGATTTGTGTACCTGCCAACAGCAGAGTAATGGGTTGGCCGGCCTGTTGCCACATGGTCAGCCATTTTGCCCAAATATCGCTTTGATAGCCGAAAAGCAGCCATTCGGGCGCATTTTTTTCGGGAAGTTTGAGTTGTCGGCGTAAGGCTTCCGTATCAAAGCGGGCAGATTCGGCGTAATCGCGTTCGCGCAGCAGGCCGCCGCTTTTTTCGCTGAAACCCATAAACCAAAAATATTTCTGTATGCCGCCGGCTTGAGGCGAGGGCATTAAGTGCAGCCTTTCGTTGCTGTCTTCCGCGCTGAGGTATTCCCAGTTAAGCCAAAGCGGTCGGTGTTGGCGGATGATGGTTTGAACGTTGTCGGGCAGTTCGCAGGCGAAGGTTTCGATGACGATGTCGGGGGTAGGGGCTGTATCGGTATCTTCGGCATGGTCGGCTTGCCAAGCGTGAATGCCGATGCCTTGGTGGATATTGGGAATCGAGGCCAAGTTAGGGCAGAGTACCTGAAGGGACGGGAAGTCGTCTGTCCATAAATGCACTTGCCAACCGAGTTCGCGTTGCAAAACACGCGCCAGCCGCCATGAAACGCCGATGTCGCCGAAGTTGTCGATGACGTTGCAGAAAATCCAGCAGGTATAAGGTGGGTTGGTGTTCATGGAAAAATATGCCCAAGGCCGTCTGAAAACATCAGAATGCGCCGAAATAGTGGAACAAATAAACAATCAGCAAAACAATCGGGATAAACATCAAAATGCTTTGCCGTTTCAATTCAGGCTCTTGTTTGAGGTGGTGTTTGATGACGTCAAAGAGGACGAATTTAAATAGGAACGTGGCTTCGCAGGCAAGGATGATGCCGTTGATGAGGTGTTGCGTTTTATCTTCGGGCGGGTTGAGGGCAAACCACAAGAGGGTGGCGAGCGGAACCAGGCAGACAACGAGCCAGCGCAGAAGTATGGGTTTGGACATGGTGTGCGTGCAAGAAATAAAAAGGGCATTATACCCTGTCGGCTTTCAGACAAGTGCAAATCAGGCTATCATTCGTTTTATTTGAAGCGAACATTTATCCCTATGCAAACCCAAGCCATCATCCGCCATATTGTTCAATGGCTCAAAGATTACGCCGAGCAGGCGCGTGCCAAAGGTTTTGTCGTCGGCGTATCCGGCGGCATCGATTCTGCCGTGGTTTCCACACTTGCCGCGCAAACCGGTTTGTCGGTTTTGTTGTTGGAAATGCCGATTCGTCAGAAATCCGACCAAGTCAACCGCGCGCAAGAGCACATGGGCCGTCTGAAACAGCGTTATCTCAATGTGAAAGCGCAAAGCGTCGATTTGACTCAAACTTTCGATACGTTTGCCGATACCGTTGATGTCAGCGAAACCGAATTTCCCAACAAACAGCTGGCACTTGCCAATGCACGCAGCCGCCTGCGCATGACGACGCTTTATTATTACGGTCAGTTGCATGGTTTGCTGGTGGCGGGAACGGGCAATAAAATTGAAGATTTTGGCGTCGGTTTCTTTACCAAGTACGGCGATGGCGGCGTGGACATCAGCCCGATTGCCGATTTGACCAAAACTCAAGTGTACGCGTTGGCAGCCGAGCTGGACGTGTCGGAGGATATTCAAAAAGCCGTACCGACGGACGGACTTTGGGATACCGAGCGTACCGATGAAGAGCAAATGGGCGCATCATATCCTGAACTCGAATGGGCGATGAGCGTGTACGACAGCCACAAGCCTGAAGATTTTGAGGGCAGACAGCGCGAAGTTTTGGCAATCTATACCCGATTGCACAAAGCCATGCAGCACAAAGTCAATCCGATTCCGGTTTGCAAGATTCCGGAAGAGCTGTTTTAAGTTTGAACATCAAAAGGCCGTCTGAAAACGCTGGATTAAGGTTTCAGACGGCCTTTTATATTTTATTTCAATAAGAATTGGGAATATGCTTGAAAAACAGCATCATCAGATACCAAAACAGCGTAGCGGCCGCCGCACCCAGCAATACCCACGCACTGATTTTGGCGATTTCCCGAATGGTGCGCTTTTGTTTGCGGCTGAACAAACGGTTCACAATCAATGCCGCTATGGCGCAAAAGAAAAAAAATCTCAAAAGCCTGCCTATCATTTCACATTCTCCCAAAAATATTGCCTTTAATCAGGGCAGGCCGTCTGAAGCCTTATGCACAAAACAAAAACGAAACGTTATAATACCCCTTTTGCCGCTTCACTTGGAAATTACAAATGACAACAAATGCCTCAGTGGGCATTGTAACGCCCCAGAAAATCCCGTTTGACACACCGTTTGCTCTGGAAAACGGCAAAACCTTACCCCGTTTCGACCTGATGATTGAAACCTACGGCACACTCAATGCCGACAAAAGCAATGCCGTCCTTATCTGTCATGCCCTGTCAGGCAATCATCACGTTGCCGGCAAGCACAGTGCGGAGGATAAATACGCCGGCTGGTGGGACAATATGGTCGGCCCCGGCAAACCCATCGATACCGAACGCTTTTTCGTTGTCGGTTTGAACAACTTGGGCGGCTGCGACGGCAGTACCGGTCCTTTGTCCGAAAATCCTGAAACCGGCCACGAATATGGCGCGGATTTTCCGGTTGTAACCGTCAAAGACTGGGTGAAGTCCCAATCCATGCTTGCCGATTACCTCGGCATTCAAAAATGGGCGGCCATTGTCGGCGGCAGCTTGGGCGGTATGCAGGCATTGCAATGGACGATTTCTTTGCCTGAACGCGTTGCCCACGCGCTCGTTATCGCTTCTGCGCCTAAACTTTCCACTCAAAATATCGCGTTTAACGATGTTGCCCGTCAGGCCATTTTGACCGATCCAGATTTCCATGAAGGCAATTACCGTAGCCATCGTACCGTTCCTTCACGCGGTTTGCGTATCGCGCGCATGATGGGGCACATCACCTATCTTGCCGAAGACGGCTTGGGTAAAAAATTCGGCCGCGATTTAAAATCAGATGGTTATCAATACGGCTATGGCGTTGAATTTGAAGTGGAATCTTATCTTCGCTATCAAGGCGATAAGTTTGTCGGTCGTTTTGATGCCAATACTTATCTGCTGATGACTAAGGCACTCGACTACTTCGACCCGGCCGCCGATTACGGCCACAACCTCACGCGCGCCGTGGAGAATGTGCAGGCCAAATTTTTTGTTGCCAGCTTCAGTACTGACTGGCGCTTCTCGCCGCAACGTTCGCATGAATTGGTCAAGGCATTAATCGCCGCGCAAAAATCCGTGCAATACATTGAAGTCAAATCCAATCACGGCCACGATGCCTTCTTGATGGAAGATGAAGCCTATATCCGCGCGGTTGCCGCTTACATGAACAACGTTTATAAGGACTGCCAAAAATGAATCTGCGCGACGATTTGCAACTCATTTACGATTGGATACCCGAAGGCAGCCGCGTACTTGATTTAGGCTGCGGCGACGGCGAACTGTTGGCCGCGTTGGTGGAACATAAAAATTGCACCGGCTACGGCGTTGAAATCGATACCGACAGCGTGATTGCCGCCATATCCCGCGGCGTGAACGTCATTCAAGCCGATTTGGAAGAAGGTTTGGTGGCTTTTGGCGATCAAAGTTTTGATGTGATTGTCTTGAGCCAAACCATTCAGGCGATGCAGAACACGGAAAAAATCCTGCGCTGCCTGATGCGCGTGGCCAAGCAGGCTATTGTCAGCTTCCCTAACTTCGGCTACTGGCGCAACCGCTTTCAAATTGCCGTCGGCGGCCATATGCCGGTTTCCGAGCGGATGCCGTATCATTGGTACGATACGCCCAATATCCATTGGTGTACCCTTAAAGACTTCGATTTATTGTGCGCCAAAAACAAAATCCGCGTGCTTGAGCGTGCGGTCATGACCGGCAATAAACAGATTAAACATCTGCCGAATTTATTGGGCAGTCTGGCGTTTTATCGCGTAGGTTGATTGAGGTCATAGATAAAGACCGTCTGAACAGGTAATCACGAAAGCATGGCTTTTGCAGATACCTGTTCAGACGGCCTTTTTTTGTTAAAGCCGGTTTAAGCCTGTTTCAATTTTTCCAACAAGGCCAAACTGCCGGCATCGACCAGACGGTAGGTTTCGTCAAAGTCGCCCGTGTACCACGGATCGGGAACGTGGTTGTAACCTGAATCGGGAATAAGGTCGGTCAGTTTGAAGATTTTGCCGGGGTGGAAACCGAGCTGCTTTTCGGTTTCTCTGAGGTTGTTGTCGTCCATCACGATGATGTAGTCGAAATGTTCGGCATCGCTGGGTTTGATTTTGCTGCTGGTAAAGCCTGACGGGTCGATGCCGTGTTGCTTGAGTGCGCGGCGCGTGCCTTCGTGCATGTCTTCTCCGTCGTGCCAGCCTGATGTGCCTGCGCTGGCTGTAATGACGGCATTGCCCATGCCTGCTTCGCGGGCGCGGTGGCGCAGGACGTATTCGGCCATGGGGGAGCGGCAGATGTTGCCGAGGCAGACGAAAAGGATTTTGTGGGTTTTCATATGCGTGAAAATGAGCGGTAAGCTTTGAAAATCAATGCAACACGCTAAACCGTTTTCAGACGGCCTTGGCGTGTTGCATTTTCAACTTAGTTTACATGGCTGAAGAAAGGATTGTGGCCTTCCAGTTTCAACGCTTGGGCATAAGTAGGGATGTTCTCGTTTTCGCCCAGTGGGTTGTGCAGCAGGTAGAGGTGCTCGATTCGGCATTCGGCCATCAGGTCGAGGAAGTTTTGCTGAACGATGGCGATATTGTCGGTTGAGGCCAGCTCCCATGTGAAGGTCTGCGGAACGATTTCAAACGTGCTGTCTGTCGCGTTGAAGCTGAACTGGAGCTTGCCATCCGCTTTCGCTGCGGCGACAACGCCGACACGCGGGCTTTGCATACGGATGGCGCGGATGGCGTTGGTGGCAAAAACGTCCATGGCCATGCGTTGGCGGGTGTGGCTGCCGTCGGTAAGCGCGTCAAGCGGCGTATTGGGCGAGAGCGGGTTGGTAAAGAGGGTAACGCCGTCGAGGGCGAGATGCTCTTGCCAAACCTGCATCAATGGCAGGCCTGCCTGTTGCAGGTTGAGGCCCAAGGCCGTCTGAATGTCTTTATTGCCGTAGCCCAGCGCGTAAACCACATGGACGGATTGACCTTCGGGCAGCGTCAATGGTTTGTATTCGAATTTTTGCAGGAATGCGCCTGCCGCTTCATCGTTTTGCTTGGCTTGGAACCACTCGCCCGGGGTAACGCTGCTCAAGTCGGTAGATTGAACGAGGTAAGGCAGCCATTGTGTGTTTTGCGTGAGGGTGCGCAGATTAGGGTAGTTTTGCAGGCAGGAAAAGAGGGCTTCGGTAGGTAGCGTGAGCGGCAGGGTTTGTTCTTTTTTGCAACCGGCGACCAAAACGACAGGCAGGGCAAACCATTGGGCTTCGTTATCGTTTTCTGCTTTTAAGACTTCGCCCACGCTTTGAATCAGGCTGGTGTAAGTACCAACATCGGGCGCCATGGTCATCGCCAATGAAAGGTTGATGTAATGGTTTTGGCTGAGCATGGTGCGGATTTCGGTTTGCAGTTGTCCGGCCGAAAGTTTGCGTGATGCGGAGGAGGAGTTGTGCGCCAGCTGATAGGCATTGAGCAGAAGGTAGTTTTTGATAGGGCTCTGCGGATAAGGGCGGGTATCTGGAAGAACAAAGGTTTTCATGACGGTTTGAAGTGTTGTGTTGTAAGTGTGGCGATTATAGCAATTTAGTCAGTCGGTGTGCTTGTTAATAAATCAAATTCAACTGGCGATAGGGATACGCTTCATTTTCACACGGGTTAAGTATCGGCATTTTCTAAGATGAGGAGGGTAAATGCCCGATGTGTTATAATTCATGACCAAATATAATTCAGAAAGGAACAAAATCATGCGCTTGCTTCATACTATGTTGCGTGTCGGCAATCTCGAACGCTCTTTGGATTTCTATCAAAATGTATTGAACATGCAACTGTTGCGCCGCCGTGATTATCCTGAAGGCCGTTTTACTTTGGCTTTTGTCGGTTATGGCGATGAGGCGGACCATACTGTTTTGGAACTGACCCACAACTGGGATACCGAGTCTTACGACTTGGGCGAGGCTTACGGCCATATCGCGATTGAAATTGATGACGCTTACGCTGCGTGCGAACGTGTCAAAGAGATGGGCGGTAAAGTGGTACGCGAAGCCGGCCCGATGAAACACGGCACGACTGTGATTGCGTTTGTCGAAGATCCGGACGGCTACAAAATTGAATTTATTCAAAAGAAAAGCGGTAGCGATTCGGTACAATATTCATCTTAAGACATGAGATAATGGAAAAGGCTGTCTGAACATTCAGACGGCCTTTTTTGATTAGCCCAACTGTTTTTGCTTTTCGCTCAACAGGGCGTGTACGTGAAGCGCGGTAACATAACGGTCTTCTCCTGCTTCAATCGGATCGAGGAAATGCAGCTCGACCGTGCTGGAAGGTTGGCTGATGACCATGCAGATAGATTGCCAAAGGCTGATGTCGCCGTAGTAGGCAGTGTGCGGATTGGGGCTGCTGCCGTCCGGATTCGGATAGCGGCAGAGTGCCGGAATAATCGGTACACCTGCATCATAGGCCGTCTGAAAAAAGCTGGGTTTGAACGGCAGGATTTCACGGCCTTCGGTACTGGTGCCTTCGGGGAAAATGGTGACGGTATCGCCGTTTTTCAGCGCTTCGGTCACGCCTGCAATTTTGGCGGAATTGCCTTTGATACCGCGGTTGCGCGAGACGTAAACCGTTTGCGCCTGTGTGGCGAGATAACCGACCACCGGCCATTTGGCCACATCGTCTTTAGCCACAAAGCGGCCGGGAAAAGCGCCGTTGACCGCCATAATGTCCAACCATGAAATATGGTTGCTGATAAGCATTTGGCCGCGGTCTTCTTGCGGCGGCGTGCCGAAAGTTTGCAGTTTCATGCCGCAGGAAGCGAGTACGCGCAGCGACCATAATTGGATTGCGCGCAGTTTGCGTTTGCTGCTGTAAAAGGGAAACAGAAAAAACATTTCGGCCATGCCGTACAAAAGGCAGCCGGCAATACAGAGAAGACGGAAGGCGAAGCGTAGTTTGGCAGTCATGTCAAAGGGGGAGTGTTTGTGTGTGTCGGGCGTGTGGGTTTGAATCGTTTCAGGCCGTCTGAAAGGCTGGACTCGCACTTTCAGACGGCCTGTGTGCCCTGACGTTTATGGGCGGGGGGCGAATTTTTGCAGATAGCGGTCGCTCAGTTTCGTGATGTCCATCATGATCAGCACATCCGCGCAGTTGAATGCTTCATCGACGCAAGGCTCGCCGCAAAACCACGCGCCTGCTTTGAGATAGCCTTTGATCAGTGCGGGTACAGGCGGATTTTCAGACGGCGTGATGCTGTCCCATTTGAGCGGGTTGAGTGGTTTGACGCGCCATTGTTCCGGAGCGAGGTATTTGTCTTTCAAAGCATGATACAGGCCCGCCGCATCGTTGCCGCCGTCGCGCATTTCGATACTGCCGCAACCAATCATAAAGCGCAGGTTTTCGTCTTTCATGAATTTGACCAAACCGGTCCACAACAGCATGACCAAGCCGCCGTTGCGGTAGTCCGGGTGGGTGCAGGCGCGGCCGAGTTCTACGGTTTGAGGCAGGATGTCTTTCAAAGGCTCAAGGTCGAATTCATGCTCGCTGTACCAGCCGCCGACTTTTTTTGCGGTTTCTTCTGTAATCAGGCGGTAGCAGCCGATAACTTCGCCGGTTGCATCATCGAAGGCGAGTAGATGGTGGCAATGTTCATCATAAGGATCGACATCGCGGCCGTCATCGCTTTCGATTTCCGCTCCCAATTCTTGGGCAAAAACCTGATAGCGCAATCTTTGGGCGGCTTCGATTTCAGCTTGGGTTTCTGCAAGGCGTACGCTCAGGCCGATTTTGGGGCTCGTTTGATTGAAACGGCTGGGGGACATGATGTTTCCTGTTTGAAGAAAATGGCTGATTATAGCGGATATACGGACAGATTTATATTGATTTGCTTTGCGGTAGGGCAAATTATGTCGGGTTGTTGGAAAAAGGCTTCAGGCCGTCTGAAACTGATGGCTGTTTCGAAGGATGGTCAGGAATATTTGCCAGGATGTTTGAAATTTATGACACAAATCAAAATATCTATCCAAATTATTTAATATGAGAATAAAAATATATACAATATAACTAGTTCAAAAGTATTAATATGATTGAATGGGATATTTTTAATATTTAAAAAATGGAGAATATAAAGATGAAACTGAATGTATCGCTCAGACCTTTGTGTTTGGCTTTAGCGCTTTTTTTCGGTACTGCGTATGCGGACGGAGGTATCGTTGCTGGAACCATGCACAAGACGGGTTCTTTGGCTGTCGGTAAAGAATCCGTATCGGGCGAAAATGCCGCTGCAGTTGGCGACAAGGCTAAAGCAGGTGGCTATAAGGCGGCTGCTTTGGGTTATGATTCTGCCGCTTCCGGTTTAAGCGCAACTGCTTTGGGTGGCGAATCCAAGGCGGAGGCATTGCGGTCGGTGGCGGTTGGCTTTCGGGCCCATGCCAAGGGAACAAATGATGTAGCAGTCGGTGGCGCAGCGGCTGCTTCTGGCGGTCAATCCGTTGCAGTTGGCCTGCTGTCCAAGGCTTCGGCTTTGCGTGCCGTTGCGGTAGGTAATGGCGCGCAGGCAAGTAATATTGATGCAGTAGCTATCGGCAGAGATAGTGAGGCGGATGCGCTCAGTGCGACGGCCTTAGGTGATCGAGCTAAAGCACGTGGGACTCAATCACTTGCGCTGGCATCGGCTGCTGAAGCAGAAGGTTATCAAGCAGTGGCGGTTGGTACGCGTGCGGTATCGAATGCCGTAAACAGTGTAGCTTTGGGTGTCGAGTCTTCCGCTACAGCCTTGAACGGTCTGGCTGTCGGCACCAGCTCCAGTGTGCGTAAAGAAGGTGGTACCGCAGTCGGCGGCGGCGCATCGGCTTTGGAAGAGAAATCTTTGGCACTCGGTTTCCAAGCCAAAGGTAAAGCCGAGAAAGCAGTGGCTCTGGGTGCACAAAGCATCGCAGATTCGGCTGCAGGGCAGGCAGGCTATGATTTTGCGACACAGTCGGCAAGTCAATCTGAAGAAACGGCATGGAAATCGACATTGGGCGCGGTTTCGGTTGGCAATGAAAAGGACAGCCGTCAAATTACCCATGTGGCTGCCGGTACTCAGGATACGGATGCGGTAAATGTGGCTCAGGTTAAAAGGCTTGCGGAAAGATGGCGGGCCGACAGTCAGCAAAAAGAGTCGGCGGTGGCTGCTCAAATCAATCAGATACGAGCTGAAACACACGTAGAAATGAAAAAACTGGAAGACCGTGCGGATGCCGGCTCTGCTGCTGCGATTGCGGTGGGTAATCTGGGACAAGCTTACCAGCCGGGACAGGGTGCGGTATCCATTGGCAGCGGCGTTTGGCGCGGAAAGGCCGGTTTTGCTGTCGGAGTATCGAAAGTATCCGCCAGTGGCAAATGGCTGGTGAAAGGTTCGGCTGTTGGCGCATCTAAGGGTGGTGCAGGCGGTGGAGCCAGCGTAACCTATCTGTGGTAGAAAATTTCAGATGGCCTTGAATGTTGAGGCCGTCTGAATTTGGCATGCCAAGCGGTAGAAGCGTAAAATTAACGTTTTTGTCGCTTTTTTTATTATGGAAACCTCTTTCCTGCTTGCCGGAAAAATTACCGAGCTGACGCTGATTGTTTTGATGGGTGTGGCCTTGGTGAAGGCCGGGCTGTTGAAATCGGAAAACAGCTACACGCTCTCTGTTATCGCACTTTATCTGATCAGCCCGTCCGTCATGATTCATGCTTTTCAGATGGACAATACGCCGCAGATTATTGAAGGGCTGAAGCTTTCCGTCATGCTGGCAGTGTTTTTCCATGTGGTGTTGATTGTTTTGGGCAGGTTGTTTAAGCACTTGTTCAAACTCGATGCGCTTGAACACGCGGCGACGGTGTACAGTAATTCGGGCAACCTGATTATCCCTTTGGTGATGTCGGTCTTTGGTGCGGAATGGGTGATTTACACCAGCGGTTTTATCATGGTGCAGACGTTTTTGTTTTGGACGCATCTGCGCCTGTTGATTTGCTGCCGCGGCAATGTGGCTTGGAAAACCATTTTCACCAATATCAACATCTTATCCATGCTGGTCGGGCTGCTGATGTTTACCTTTCAAATCAAGCTGCCGCATATTGTCGATAATACTTTGGCGACGGTAGGCGGCATGATTGGCCCGGTTGCCATGTTGGTGGCGGGCATGCTTTTGGCTTCTTTGCCGCTGCGCTCGATTATGTGGACGCCGAGGCTGTATCTTGTTGCTTTTTTAAGGTTGATTTTGATTCCGATATTATTGCTTTTTGCCGTTAAAGTCTGCGGTTTTGCCCATCATAATGCGCATGCGGATACGGTTGTTTTAATCAGCTTTTTGGCAACGACTTCGCCTGCCGCCTCGACAGTTACCCAAATGGCGGTTGTTTACGGTAAAAATGCCCAAAAAGCCAGCGCGATTTATGGGCTGACAACCTTGCTTTGTGTGGTAACCATGCCGGTGATGATTGCATTATATCGTTGGATTATTTAAGAAAAGGGCAGGCCGTCTGAAACGTTGGCATTATGTTTCAGACGGCCTGTTTGTTATTTTAAATTTGAAAATAACTTTTATTATCAATTAATTAAACAATTAAAAAACTATACAAAGATGATAGCTGCGTGTATCCTTACGCCTAACATTCATCCAATATAAATCTTTAAAGGAACACAGCCATGACTGACTTTACCCTTTGGGAAACCGCGCCTTTCAATTCTACGATTGACCATATCCTGCAACGTTATCACAACGTTCACCGCGCCCAGTTTGAAGAGTTGGTACCACTGGCGCAAAAAGTGGCGCAGGTTCATGCCGACACTTTCCCTGCCGAAGTGACCGATTTGTTGGCCTATATGCAAAACGAGCTGTTGATGCACATGATGAAAGAGGAACGCATGTTGTTCCCGATGATTAATCAGGGCGTGGGCCGTGGCGCGGCAATGCCCATCAGCGTGATGATGCACGAGCATGAAGAACACGACCAAGCCATTGCACGTCTGGAAGAGTTGACCAATAATTTTGAGCTTCCAGAAGGCGCTTGTGGCAGCTGGACCCGTTTGTACACATTGGCCAAAGAGATGGTGGATGATTTGAAAGACCATATCCACTTGGAAAATGAGATTTTCTTCCCTCGCGTTTTGGCTTCTTAAAATTTGAGGTTAATCAAGGCCGTCTGAAAGTTCAGACGGCCTGTTCTTTAATCCCTTGCTAAGTTAGTACAATAGTTCTAAAATTTTAATAAAGAAATAAAATTGGGCAGTAAAGGCACACATCCGTTCTTTTGTTTACTTAAGAAGGAGTTTATGAATGAAACATTCTAAAGTTTTACTATCGGGTATTCTGTTTGCTGCTGTGACTGCGTGCGCCCAAACGACGGGCGGTGACTGGAGCGCCCTGCAGGATACGAAAACAGGTGTGCAGTAGCGGCCTTATTATGAATTTGGCAATGTACTTCAGAAGATTTCTTTTAAGCAAACCGGCAATCCGGAAAATGGTCTGAAAAAGCCTGTCTTGACTGTGTATCGTCAGGGCAAGCTGTTGGGCGAAGCATATAATTTGGGAGCCTCTCATGGCAGCCCCTTGTTGCAACCCTGTTTTTGGTAAACGGCAAGTCATTAAATATCAATGACGACGATGATAGAAAACTGTTGGCGGCTGCTAAGAGAATCGATTTTTACGATTTCGGACGTAGTCGGATCGGCCATGCAGTCTTTACCGCGCCTAACGGCATCTGTCAGGATATGAAACACGGCAAAGGCGTTTCCTACAAGCTGGTTACCAACTATATTGATTTTCCGGATTATCCTTCGCCTGAAAATATCTTGATTATTACTGCGCAAGGCAAATATGAGCAAGACGGCTTCATGTTGGATTCTACCGAGTCAAGGGTGACCAGTGCCAATAAAGAATTTGCCAGAAAATATGGCGAAGCCCTGAAATCTAAGAATGGCCCTGAGACCAGACAGGTAAACATGGCTAATGCAGCCAGTGCGGAAAAAGGCAGATTGTTGGCTGATTATGTATGTAGGTGATGAAATCAAAGGCCGTCTGAAATTCAGACGGCCTTTTTTAATCATGAATGCATCTCTTGTTCAAACGACAGCAGAATCTGTTTCACTTTATCCGCTTCTTTGATGGCGCGGATGCGGTCAAACAATACCTGCGCCTGTTCAAACTCTTTTTTCATCATGCCCAGCCATTGTTTCAAACGGGCAACTGGATATTTGTTGTTGGCTTCTTTGGCAAGGCACAAGTCGAAAAATTGGACTATCCATGAAGAGACTTCGGCAAAGTCGGTGTCTTTCACTGTTTCGCCGTTTTCATATTGCTTGATTTGCCGCGCCAAGTCGGGACGGATGACCGCGCCGCGTCCGAGCATCACGCTGTTGCAGCCGCTGACGGTTTTAATATCGAGATAGTCTTGAAGGTTGAACACATCGCCGTTGGCGGTAACGGGAATACTGACTGCATCGCGGATTTTGCGCACCCATTCCCAATGTGCCGGCGGTTCGTAGCCTTCGACTTTGGTGCGTGCATGGACGGTTAACGCGCATGCGCCGCCGTTTTCAATCGCGGAAGCGCATTCCAATGCCAGACTTTTGTCTTCATAACCGAGCCGCATCTTAGCAGTCAACGGAATGTGTTGTGGCAGGCGTTGGCGCAGGGTGTGGACGATGTGGTAAATCAAGTCCGGTTCTTTGAGCAAGATCGCACCGCCTTTGTGTTTATTGACCGTCGGCGCGGGGCAGCCGAAGTTGAGGTCGATTTTGTCGGCACCGAAACGCACGGCTTCCAAAGCGTTGACGGCCATGTTTTCCGCATCGCTGCCCAAAAGCTGGACAGTACAGGGCGTGCCGGCCGGCGTGCGGTTAGCATGGGTGATTTCGGGAACATATTTAAGCCAAGTGGCGCGTGAGTGGACCGTGTGCGTAATGCGGACAAATTCGCTGACGCATTCGTCAAATCCGCCAATACGCGTCAACAGGTCGCGCATCACATCATCCACCAGCCCCTGCATGGGGGCAAGAATAAGCTGCATGAGTCAGGCCGTCTGAAAAAAGGAGGACATATTGTAGCGGTATATCGGTTAAAATACAGCTTCCTTTTTCAGACGGCCTTTTTATGATGCACACAATTCCGGCAACCGCCGCCATGTTGGTAAAAAATTCAGAACGTTATCTTTCAGAAGTTTTGAGTGCGCTGAAAGACTTTGACGAAGTCCTGTTGTTGGACAACGGCTCGACCGACCGTACTTTTGAAATTGCCAAGGGCTTTCCGAATGCCAGCTATTACAAGCATGACTTTATCGGGTTTGGCCCGATGAAAAATCTGGCGGCCAGACTGGCGCAAAACGATTGGATTTTCAGCATAGACAGTGATGAAGTGGCGGATGAAGCTTTAATCGAATCCATTCGTGCGGCCGTTTTGGAAAATGAGAAGGAACACATCTTTTCGCTTTCCCGTTTGAACCATTACCACGGCAGACTGATTAAAGGCTGCGGCTGGTATCCGGATATTATTCCGCGCCTTTACCATCGCAGATTTACCCGTTTTTCCGACCGTCAGGTGCATGAGTCTTTGGTGTTGCCGCAGGAAGCCAAGGTTAAACAACTTGATGGCCGTCTGAAACATTATTCTTTTGAAAACGCCGAAGGGCTGATTCAGAAAATGCAGCAGTACAGCTCACTGTATGCGGAAGAAAACCGCTTTAAGAAAGACAGTTCGCCGTTTAAGGCTTTGCTGCATGGCGGCGTATCGTTTGTGAAGAATTATCTGCTCAAACGCGGTTTTGCTTATGGGGCGGACGGGCTGACGATTTCAGTGTCCAATGCGCAAGGTTCGTATTACAAATATGTCAAACTCTACGAGCGCAACCGCACGATAACCGTCTCCCTCATCATCACCACCTACAACCGCCCCGATGCTTTGGAGCTGGTGTTGAAATCGGCTTTATCGCAAACCCGCCTGCCGGATGAGATTATTGTCGCGGATGACGGCTCAAGGCAGGAAACCGCCGAAGTGGTTGATTTTATCCGCCGTAGGACAAGCATTCCTGTTAAGCATTCATGGCAGCCCGATAGAGGCTTTCGTGCCGCCGAATCGCGCAACCGTGCGCTGGCGCAGGCGAAAAGCGATTATATTGTGTTGATTGACGGCGATATGGTCTTGGATCCGTCTTTTATTGCCGATCATTTGAAGATTGCCCGAAAAGGCCGTCTGATACAGGGTTCCCGCGTGATTTTGACTGAGGATAAAACGCAGGATATTTTGGACGAAGGCGATTTGCCTGCCTTGTCTATGTTCAGCTCGGGAATAGAAAAACGGCTGTCCGCCCTGCGCTGCCGTTGTTTGGCCAAATTGGCAGGCCGAAAAGGCAACCGCAAACACAAAGGCATCAAAACTTGCAATATGGGCTTTTTCCGCAGCGATGCGCTTGCCGTCAACGGGTTTGACAATAGCTTTGTCGGCTGGGGCAGGGAGGACAGCGAATTTGTCGCCCGTTGCTATCATAACGGTATGAAACGCCATAATCTGAAATTTGCCGGTATTGCGTACCACCTCTGGCACAATGAGGCAGAACGCGATTCTTTGCCGCAAAACGATGCTTTATTGGAGGCAACGTTGTCGGAACGCAAAATCCGCTGTGTTCATGGCGTATCGGATTTTATAAAAGATGAAGAAGTAGCTGGAAAATAGCCGTATCATCTTTTTAAATCATAAAGGCCGTCTGAAAATCTTTAGACGGCCTTTTTTGTATTTTTAAAAACCTAGCGGGTAAATGAGAATATTATTTATTTGATGTAAATCAGTATGTATAGTTCGGTAAAGTATGGTTAGGACAGAGGGTTTGCTCTATAATTCGAGTGTTTGTAATTTTATTTCGGTCAAGGCCGGATTTTGGGAGTTGTTATGTCAACTATGTTTTTTATCCAGTTTGCCATTGTGCTGCTGTGTATCCTGATTGGTGCGCAGGTTGGCGGTATTGGTTTGGGCGTGCTCGGCGGTATCGGCTTGGCCGTATTGTCTTTTGGTTTCCATCTGCAGCCGACCAGCCCTCCGATTGATGTGATGCTGATGATTATGGCGGTAGTCTCTGCCGCGGCGGCCATGCAGGCCAGCGGCGGTTTGGACTATATGATTAAGATTGCCACGCGCGTGTTGCACCGCAATCCGAAATACATCACCTTTATCGCGCCGGCGGTAACTTACACCTTTACCGTCTTGGCAGGTACGGGCCATGTGGCTTACTCGGTCTTGCCCGTGATTGCCGAAGTCAGCCGTCGCAATGGCATCCGTCCTTCCCGTCCGCTGACGATGGCGGTTATCGCTTCCCAATTTGCGATTGTCGCCAGCCCGATTGCCGCCGCGGTTGTTGCCTGCGTCACCATGCTTGAGCCGCAGCACATCACGATGGCGGACGTGTTGAAAGTTACCGTTCCGTCCACGATTTTGGGTATCGGTTTGGCTTGCGTGTTCGTAAACAAACTGGGCAAAGAGTTGAAAGACGATCCGCATTATCAGGCTTTGCTACAAGATCCGAATTATGTGAAAGAATACATCGATGTGGAGGAACAACAAACCGATGTCGTCATTTCGCCGAAAGCCAAATTGTCGGTCGGTATTTTCTTGACTGCGGCATTGCTGGTGGTCGTGATGGGTGCGCTGCCTGAGTTGCGTCCGGCTTTTGAACACGATGGCACGATCAAGCCTATGGGTATGGCGCATACGATTGAAATCGTGATGTTGTCTGCTTCTGCGCTGATTATTTTGGCGTGTAAACCCAATGGCGATGCGATTACCCGAGGTTCGGTATTCCATGCCGGTATGCGTGCCGTAATTGCGGTGTTTGGCGTGGCTTGGTTGGGCGATACCTTGATGAACGGCCACTTAACAGAAGTGGAATCGACCGTCAGCCATTTGGTTGAGTCTGCACCATGGACCTTTGCCTTTGCCCTGTTTATTTTGTCGGTATTGGTCAACAGCCAAGGCGCGACAGTGGCGACGCTCTTCCCAATCGCCATCAAACTGGGGATTCCAGCGCCCATCATTATCGGCACATTCGTTGCGGTAAACGGCTATTTCTTTATACCAAACTACGGCCCGATTATTGCCGCTATTGACTTCGATACAACCGGCTCGACCAAAATCGGCAAATTTATCTTCAACCACAGCTTCATGATTCCAGGCCTGTTGAGCATGGCATTCAGCTTAGCCATCGGCTTGTTGTTGGTTCAGCTGTATTATTGATAGGCTGAAAAAATAAAGGCCGTCTGAAATTAAATTTCAGACGGCCTTTTTGATATTGTTATCCGAGAGCTTAATTGCAGTATTTATTGACGTCGTTTTGGTATTGCTTAATCAGGCTGTCGCGATTGGCCAAGCGTGCGCTTTCGGCGACTTGGCGGTTGATTTTGGCGATTTTGCAGTTTTCCAGCTTGTTTTGGCGGTTTTGCTCTTCGATTTTTTTATTGCGTTCTTCAATTTGTTTGTTTTGTTCCGCAACCTGTTCGTTGGGCTGCTCGGCAACTGGTTCAGATGCCGAAACAGCAGGCGCAACGGCAGGTTTGACGTTGTGTGTGCGGATGTTGACCACGCCGGAACGCTTCGGTTGCAGACGGTTTGGCGTATCGGAATAGCTGTTGCCCGACGTGCCTTTCCAAGTGTAAACCTCGGCCGCGCCGGTCAGGGCGGCGGAAGAGAGAAGGGCTGCTGTCAGACAGGTTTTGAGTACGGAAGATTTCATGGGTTTCCCTTATGTAAATGATGTTCTCATCGAACCTATTTTACTTGAAACTGCAATGCGTTGGCATATTTTTGTACCTCAGATCAAATGATGTAAAAAAATAACGTTAAAACATGTATTGCCAATGTTAGCATCAAGCCGGTGTGATATAATGCCGTGCATCTTGCACAAACTGAAAGACCGAGCATCATGCGTATTGTAGAAAAAGCCTATACTTTCGACGACGTTTTGTTGGTTCCAGCGCACTCAAACGTGCTGCCTCGAGATGTCAAACTTCAAACCAAACTCACCCGCGATATCACGCTCAACCTCCCTCTACTTTCTGCTGCAATGGATACCGTTACCGAAGCGCGTCTGGCCATTTCTATGGCTCAAGAAGGCGGCATCGGCATTATCCATAAAAACATGACGCCGGAGCTGCAAGCGCGTGCCGTTTCCAAAGTGAAGCGCCATGAGAGCGGCGTGGTAAAAGATCCCGTTACCGTTGCGCCGACCGCATTGATCCGCGAAGTTTTGGAAATGCGCGCACAACGCAAACGCAAAATGTCCGGTCTGCCTGTTGTTGAAAACGGCAAAGTGGTCGGTATCGTGACCAACCGCGACCTGCGTTTTGAAAACCGTGTCGATCTGCCGGTTTCTGCCATCATGACCCCCCGTGACCGTTTGGTGACCGTTCCTGAAGGTACCAGCATCGATGAAGCCCGTGAAATCATGCATGCGCACAAAGTTGAGCGCGTTTTGGTATTGAACGACCAAGATGAACTCAAAGGTCTGATTACAGTTAAAGATATTCTGAAAACAACCGAATTCCCTAATGCCAACAAAGATGCCGAAGGCCGTCTGCGCGTCGGTGCCGCGGTGGGTACCGGCGGCGATACCGAAGAGCGTGTCAAAGCATTGGTGGAAGCCGGTGTGGACGTGATTGTGGTCGATACTGCCCACGGCCATAGCCAAGGCGTTATCGATCGCGTGCGTTGGGTAAAAGAAACTTATCCGCACATCCAAGTCATCGGCGGCAACATCGCGACTGCCAAAGCCGCTTTGGATTTGGTGGCTGCAGGTGCGGATGCCGTTAAAGTTGGTATCGGCCCGGGATCGATTTGTACGACCCGTATCGTGGCCGGCGTGGGCGTGCCTCAACTGACTGCGATTCACAATGTTTCCGAAGCCCTGAAAGGTACCGGCGTTCCCCTGATTGCCGACGGCGGTATCCGCTTCTCCGGCGATATTGCCAAAGCTCTGGCGGCAGGTGCATACAGCGTCATGCTCGGCGGTATGTTTGCCGGTACGGAAGAAGCACCGGGCGAAATCGAACTCTACCAAGGCCGCTCTTACAAGTCTTACCGCGGCATGGGTTCGTTGGGTGCGATGAGCCAAGGTTCTGCCGACCGCTACTTCCAAGACAAAACCGACAGCACAGACAAATATGTTCCTGAAGGCATTGAAGGCCGCGTGCCTTACAAAGGCCCGATTGTGAACATCATCCACCAGCTGACCGGCGGTCTGCGCTCCAGCATGGGTTACTTGGGTTGCGCCAATATTGCTGAAATGCACGAGAAAGCAGAATTTGTGGAAATCACTTCTGCCGGTATGAGCGAATCTCACGTTCACGACGTACAAATCACTAAAGAAGCGCCTAACTACCATCGTTAAACCAGTATAAAAAGGTCGTCTGAAAATATTTCAGACGGCCTTTCTGTTTTTATAAGGTTTTAAAAATGAAGCAAATATTGCTTGCCGCCGTTTGGCCTGGTGTTTCAGGTTGGGTATTTGCAGAACTTGCCGGATAAATTGGGAAGACAAACGCTTCACGCGCTGAAATGACATGTATCAACCAGTACGTTTTGAACTGAGCGATTAAACCGAGTTTCAGACGGCCTTTTAAAAATCGTATTACAATAAGCCAAAATTAAAAACACATTCCATTATGTCCAAAAAAATCCTGATTATTACCCCAAGCTGGATTGGCGACTGCGTTATGACCCAACCGCTTTATCGCCGTTTGCATGAGCTGCATCCCGGCTGCATCATTGATGCGTTTGCACCTAAATGGTCGATGGCCGTATTTGAGCGTATGCCTGAAATCAACCGTGTAATAGAAAATCCGTTTGGACATGGTGCGTTGGAATTGAAAAAACGCTGGCGTATCGGGCGTGAATTGGGAAAAGAAGGCTATGATCAAGTGATTGTTTTGCCTGGTTCGCTCAAATCCGCCATCATTGCCTTGGCTACGGGTATTAAGCAGCGTACGGGCTACGTCGGCGAGTCGCGCTATTTTTTGCTGAACGATATCCGCAAGTTGGATAAGGCCGCATTGCCTCTGATGGTCGACCGCTATACTGCGCTGGCGCATCCGACCCAAGCGGATTTTAACGGGCATTCTGATAATCCCTGTTTCACGATTGATCCCGAAAGCCGTCAAGCTGCTTTGGCAAAACATGGTTTGACGGCGGATAAACCGATTTTGGCATTTTGTCCCGGTGCGGAATATGGTCCGGCCAAGCGTTGGCCTGCGCGTCATTTTGCCGAACTCGGCCGCCGATATTTGACCGAGGGTTGGCAGGTTTGGCTGTTTGGTTCGCAAAAAGATTTCGATATTGCAGATGAAATCAACCGGCTTTCAGACGGCCTGTGTACCAATCTTTGCGGCAAAACCAATCTTCCGGAGGCGATTGATCTGTTGTCTTGCGCCGATACGGTCGTGTGCAACGACAGCGGTCTGATGCACCTTGCGGCCGCGCTTGATCGGAAATTGGTTGCGGTTTACGGTTCATCCAGCCCTAACCATACGCCGCCTCTAAGCCAAAAGGCAAAAATCGTCAGCTTGAATCTGGATTGTTCGCCATGTTTTAAACGCGAATGTCCGTTGGGGCATACGGATTGTTTGAACAAGCTGACGCCGGATATTGTGCAAAAAGCGGCGGAGGAGCTGGCTCGTTCGGCGTAATCCAATAAAGATTAGATGGAAAGCAGAAAGAGTAGATTTGAATCTGCCTTTTTGATTTTGTTTCTTTTATTTTTTAACAAAAGGCCGTCTGAAATATGATTTTCAGACGGCCTTTTTTTGGTTTGAAATCAATACATCTAATTATTTTTGATGCAGATTATAAACGTATTCCACTTCTTCGCGGCTACCCATGAATACGGCAACACGTTGGTGCAGGCCGGTAGGTTGGATGTCGAGCATGGCTTCGATGGCGTTGTTTGATGCGCCGCCGGCTTGTTCCATAAGCAGGCTCATCGGGTTGGCTTCGTACATCAGGCGCAGTTTGCCCGGTTTGGATGGATCGCGTTTGTCTTGCGGATACATGAATACGCCGCCGCGCATCAGGATGCGGTGAATTTCGGCAACCATGCTGGCTACCCAGCGCATATTGTAGTTTTTGCCGCGTACGCCGGTTTCACCTGCCAGCAATTCGTCAATGTATTGTTGAACAGGGGCGAACCAATGTCTTTGGTTGGACATATTGATGGCGAATTCTTTAGTGGATTCAGGAACGCGCGGATTTTCTTTGGTCAGCAGGAATTGGTTGGCATCGTCTAAAGTGAAGACAAATACGCCGTGACCAACAGTCAGTACCAGTTGGGTTTGTGGGCCGTATAAAACATAACCTGCAGCCACTTGGTCGCGGCCTTTTTGCAGGAAGGATTCGGTAGTCAATGCGCCTTCAGGTTTCGCCAAGATGGAGAAGATGGTGCCGACGGAGATGTTGACGTCGATATTGGAAGAGCCGTCCAACGGGTCAAACAATACCAAATAGCCGCCGTTTTCGTGTGTGGCGACATAGGTGTCTTCTTCTTCGCTGGCAAGGCCTGCGATGTTAGCATTGGCTTTTAAAACATCAATCATGATGTTGTTGGCGATGACGTCAAGTTTCTTTTGGTCTTCGCCTTGGATGTTGCCGGTACCTGCCATGCCCAAAACGCCGGAAAGCGCGCCGAGGCGGACTTTGGCGTTGATGTCCAAACAGGCGGTAGCCACGGATTCCAATACGCTGGCCAGCTCTTGCGGCAGTTTGTGTTCGGGCAGGTGTTGGGCTAAGAATTGGTTCAGTGTATTCATGGTTTCACTCTTTTCCTAAGTTTGAATCGGGTATTTTTCAATTTCAGGCCGTCTGAAAACGGCGTGTTCATTTGGTTTTGCTGTCGGCCATGTCTAAAACTTCTTTAGTGCAGGCGATGCTGGTGTCTTTGATGCGTTTTTTCAGCTCGTCGCTCATGGAGTCGCTACCGCCCAAAAGCGAGGTTGCTTCTTCAGGATTGATTTGGTCGACTGTTTTTTCACCGATGCAGCGGCAGATTTTTTCAGTGGTCGCGGAATCAAACGGGCTTTTTCCGGAAGCTTTTTCTACGCAGGCTTCGGTTGCCGAGCGGACAAATTCGGTGCGGAAACTTTGGGTAAATTCTTCTTTAAATTCGTTTTTTACTGATTCGCTGCACGCGCAAAGCAGGAGCGTGCAGGCTAGGGGTGTGCGTATATTCATGAGGGACGGTCGTTAATTGTTATGTTGTGAATTGTAGTGGAAAAAGGCTTAAGTATAAAGGGTTAAGGCCGTCTGAACGGGTATGGCGGAAAAATCGAAGCGTTTGGGTATGCATTCAGACGGCGGCGTTTATTTCGTTTTGCTTTCCAATATATAATGCGCGCCGGCATCTTGCGCTAAAATTTTGGCAAGTTCGGGCAGATTGTTTTGCAGCTGTTCGGCAAGCATATAGGGCGGGTTGATGATGAACATACCGCTGCCGTGCATACCGAAGCCGTCACTGCGCGGCGTATGGACATGAAGCTCGGCGTGCAGATAATTGTCGGGAGCGATTTTTTTGAGTTCGTCCGGCAGTTTGCGGCTTTCTTCGCGGCTCAGGCAGGGATACCAAACCATGTAGCAGCCGGTTTCAAAGCGTTTCAAAGCATCTTTCAAAACTTGGACGACACGGCGGTAGTCTTGTTTTTCTTCGTAGGGCGGATCAATCAAGACTGCAGCGCGGCGGGGCGGAGGAGGCAAGAGTGAAATCAAACCTTGATAACCGTCCACTTGACTGACCTGTGCTTTACGCGCGGGACGGACTTCGCGCATATTGTTTTGCAAATGGACAAAATCGGTAGGGTGCAGCTCAAAGAGGCGCATTTTGTCGCTGTCGCGCGTGAGCGCCTGTGCCAGCCAAGGCGAGCCGCAGTAAAGATTGTCTTGCGGCAGTATTTGTTTCAGACGGCCTACAAATTCGGCCAATTCGGCAGGCAGCTTGTCAGCTTGTTCCAAGAGAGCAATGCCTTGTTTGTATTCGCCGACTTTTTGCGCTTCATCGCCGCTCAAATCATACAAACCGGCACCGCTGTGCGTATCGATATACCAATAGGGCTTGTCTTTGCGGTTGAAATATTCAAGGACGAGGAAGAGGGTGAAGTGCTTGAGCATATCGGCATGGTTGCCGGCATGGAAGGCGTGGCGGTAGCTGAGCATGATCGGGCTGCGGAAATAAAAATCCGATTATACCCCAAACCATCGCCATCACCGCTTTCAGACGGCCTTTGTGCCTGGAAAATGCTACAATATCCGCCTTATCGTACCATCGGAAAGAAGACATCATGTTTACAGGCATAGTACAAGGCATGGGCAAAATTACAGACATCGCCCAACCTTCGCCCGACTTTCGTACCCACACTGTCGAGCTGCCCCCCGAAATCGCCGACAATCTGCAAACCGGCGCCTCTGTCGCCAACAACGGCTGTTGCCTAACCATTACCCGAATCGACGGCAACAAAGTCAGCTTTGATTTGATGGACGAAACCTTACGCAAAACCAATCTCGGCAGCTTGAAAGTCGGTGACAGTGTCAATTTGGAACGCGCGGCGCGGTTTGGCGATGAAATCGGCGGTCATTTGATGAGCGGCCATGTGATGGCGGTTACCCGAATTTCCCGTATTGAATCCAGCGAGTTCAACCGCACAGTTTGGTTTGAGCTGCCGGAAAACCTCAAACCCTACATCCTGACCAAAGGTTTTGTCGGTTTGGACGGTTGCAGCCTGACCATAGGCGAAGTCAGCGACAGCGAATTTTGCGTACACCTGATTCCGGAGACTTTGGAGCGTACCCTGTTTGGCAGCCGCAAAGAAGGCGACCCCATCAATATTGAAATCGATCCGCAAACCCAAGCCGTTGTCGATACCGTGATGCGTGTATTGGCTCAAAAGGCCGTCTGAAAAAAAAGAAAGCCGAAATGAAATTATCCAATTTTTTGAAAAAAGCTAATTCCGTTTTAAACCGTCTTGATTTAATCCTGCCTGACGAAGCCGGTAAAACCGACTGGCGCGCTTTGGCCTACCGTTGGCACAGCGTGGGCAAAAAAGGCATTTTGGAAAGCCTGCCGCGTCCGCATACCTTTCCTTTGAGCAGATTGGCGGCAGTCGGTTCGCAAACCGACAGGCTGAAACGCAATACCGAGCAATTTTTGGCAGGCCGTCCGGCAAATAATGTCTTGATGACCGGCGCGCGCGGTACGGGCAAATCTTCCTTGGTTAAAGCGTTGTTGCACGAATATGCCGAGCGCGGCCTGCGACTGATTGAGGTGGATAAAAGCGATTTAATCAGCTTGCCGGCTTTATTGACGCTGTTGTCCGAACGTCCCGAGAAATTTATCGTTTTCTGCGATGATTTGTCGTTTGAAACTGGTGATGAAACCTATAAAGCCTTGAAAACTGCTTTAGACGGCGGACTGTCGCAACGTTGCACCAATGTTTTGGTTTATGCCACTTCCAACCGCCGTCATTTAATTTCTGAATACATGGATGAAAACGGCGGTACTACGGGCATTCGCGGAGAAATCCATCAGAAAGAGGCCGTCGAGGAGAAAATTTCCCTTTCTGACCGCTTCGGCTTATGGCTGAGTTTTTATCCTTTCGATCAAAACGATTATTTGACCGCCGTAGCCAACTGGTTGGACGATTTCAATGTGCCTTTTGACGATACAGCGCGCCAAGCCGCGTTGCAATGGGCGCAAATGCGTGGCAGCCGTTCAGGCCGTTCGGCATGGCAGTTTGCCTGCGACTGGGCAGGCCGGTTGCCGGAAGAAAGAGTGCTGGATTAAGGTTGAAAAAACAAAGGCCGTCTGAATATGGTTTCAGACGGCCTTTCTGTATTTTTATTGATTTATTAGCGCAAGCATGAAGACAACCATTGCTGGCGTTGGCGTGGATTGAGCAGATGATAGAAGCGGTATTGGATTTCCATTTCATCCACCGCATAGTCCATGCTGGAGAGGTAGCGGTTTTCAACATAATCGCGAGTGGCGTTTGAGTCGAATGAGTCGCCGGAGAGGATTTTGATGATGGTTTGACGGCGGTTGCGGTCGGAGCGTACGGTTTTACGGTAGGCTTTATCGTTGATTTGTTTGAAGTCGGTACGCAGGCGGCGCAGGGCGGCGTGTTGGTCGGCGGATAAATTGAGCTGTCGGATGTCGCAATTCGGGTGGAAGTCGTTCAAAGTGGCCAGAAACGGATCGGCATGTGCAGGCAGACTGGAACAGAGTAGGGCGAGTGCTAAGAAAATAAAAGTCGGATAGCGGGAAAGTGCAACAGACACGGTGTTTTCCTAATGTTTCATCAGGTTTGGAAATATAACCGATAAGCGTGTGAAAGGCAGTATCAATGCAGTTAACTTTTGTTAATGATGTTAGATTTTTTTGCACATATATGTAATCTAATAATTTATTTTCAAAGCCTTACTATGTGATTATAAGTTTCATTAATGTATATGAAATGTAAATTCATAAAAATGACGGCAGAGATATTGTCGGCAGCATACAACATAGGGTTAAAAATGCGATAATGACAAAGGAACACACTTTAGGAGAATAAACATGGCCGACTACCGTATTGCACCCAGTATTTTGTCCGCTGATTTTGCCCGTTTGGGCGAAGAGGTTGCCGAAGTGATCCGCGCCGGTGCGGATTTGATTCATTTTGACGTGATGGACAATCATTATGTGCCGAATCTGACTTTCGGCCCTATGGTTTGCGCGGCTTTGAAACCGTATGCAACCGTGCCGGTCGATGTGCATTTGATGGTTGAGCCGGTTGACGATTTGATTCATGCGTTTGCCAAAGCCGGTGCCAATATTATTACTTTTCATCCGGAAGCCAGCCGCCATGTCGACCGCAGCTTGGGTTTGATTAAAGAATACGGCTGTCAAGCAGGTTTGGTATTGAATCCTGCTACGCCGGTCAATATTCTGGAAAACGTTTTGGACAAACTGGATATGGTGTTGCTAATGTCGGTCAACCCGGGCTTCGGCGGACAAAGCTTTATCCCGAATACGCTGGTGAAAATCCGCAAAGTGCGCGAGATGTTGGACGAGTATGAACGGCAAAACGGCCGCCATATCGCATTGGAAGTCGACGGCGGCGTGAAAACAGACAATATTGCTGAAATTGCGGCGGCAGGTGCGGATACGTTTGTGGCCGGTTCGGCGATTTTTGGTAAACCGGATTACAAAGCCGTTATCGATGAAATGCGTCAACAGTTGGCGCAAGTCGGATAACAAAGCCGGGATATTCTTGGTTTCCAAACTTTGGAATCATCAATGTTTAATATTAAAGGCCGTCTGAAATGATTTTCAGACGGCCTTTTTTTAGCCTAAACCCTTACAGCGGCCATTTCAATGCTGGATTGCTTTCAATGACTGCTTTGAATTGGTTTTGAATACGCTCAATCGCTTCTTGCGTATCCGCTTCAAAGCGCAATACCAAAATCGGCGTGGTATTGGAAGCACGCATCAGGCCGAAGCCGTCAGGGAATTCAACGCGCAAGCCATCGATGGTGATGATTTCGGTCGCACCTTCAAACTTGGCATTGGCAGCCAGCTCTTCAATCACTTTGTGGCCGTTGCTGCCTTCCGGCAGGTCGATGTTGAGTTCCGGAGTGGAAATGCTTTGCGGCAGCTTGTTCAACACTTCGGACGGATTGTCGAAGGCAGACAGGATTTCCAAGAGGCGTGCGCCGGCATACATACCGTCGTCGAAGCCGAACCAGCGTTCTTTAAAGAAAACGTGGCCGCTCATTTCGCCGGCAACCAGTGCGCCGGTTTTTTTCATGGTGGATTTGATGAAGCTGTGGCCGGTTTTTTCCATTACAGGTTCGCCGCCGTGTTCTTTAATCCAAGGCGCAAGCAGACGGGTGGATTTGACATCGAAAATCACTTTGGCTTTAGGATTTCGGCTCAACACGTCTTGCGCGAAAAGCATCAGTTGGCGGTCTGGATAGATGATGTTGCCGTCTTTGGTGACCACACCTAAGCGGTCGGCATCGCCGTCAAATGCCAAGCCGATTTCGGCATCGCTGTTTTTAAGCTCGACGATGAGGTCTTGCAGGTTTTTCGGTTTGGACGGATCAGGGTGGTGATTAGGGAAATTGCCGTCCACTTCGCAGAAAAGTTCGGTCACTTCATTGCCCAAACCTTTGTAGAGTTTGCCTGCAAATGCGCCGCCGACACCGTTGCCTGCGTCAATCACGATTTTCATCGGGCGTTTGAGCTTGATGTGGCCGACGATGTTGTTGTGGTATTCGCCGGAGATGTCTTTTTCGGTTACGCTGCCTTGTTTGTCGGCGACAACAAAACCGTCTTTCTCAACAATAGCTAAAAGTTCTTGAATGGCTTCGCCTGCGAGCGTGTCTCCGCCGAGCATCATTTTGAAACCGTTGTAATCGGGCGGATTGTGGCTGCCGGTAATCATTACGCCGCTGCCGCCGCATTCGTTGATGGCTGCGAAGTAGAGCATAGGGGTGGCAACCATACCGACGTTGAGGACATCGATGCCGCTGTCGGTAAAACCGCGTTGAATTTGTGCCATCAGGCCGGGACCGCTCAAACGGCCGTCGCGGCCGAGTGCGATGCGGGTAATGCCTTTTTTGGAGGCTTTAGTGGCAATGGCTTTGCCGATTAAGTAGGCAGCTTCGGCAGTCAGGGTTTTACCGACGATGCCTCGGATATCGTAGGCTTTGAAAATGTCGCGGGCGATATTTGCCATGTGGATTTCCTTTAAATTTAAGGGGAAATAATGGGGCTTATTTTAACACGGCTAAAAGGCCGTCTGAAGCATTCAGACGGCCTTTTGTCGTTACATCAAAGAACAGTGTTACTTGGACGAATCAATTGTTGAAAGTGTTGCACTGGTTGATGTCGCCGCTTTCCAAACCGCGCTTGAGCCAAGTCATGCGTTCTTCGGACGAGCCATGGGTAAAGCTGTCGGGAACGACATAGCCCTGAGCCTGTTTCTGCAAGCGGTCGTCGCCGACGGATTCGGCGGCCAGCATGGCTTTTTGAATGTCTTCGGCTTTGAAGATATTGTTGTTGACGGCGTAGTGTCCCCAAATACCGGCGAAACAGTCGGCCTGCAATTCGAGTTTGACGGAAAGGGCATTGGCCTCTTTCTTGCCGACTTGTTGTTGCATTTTGTGGACTTTAGGCAGAATGCCGAGCAGGTTTTGAGCGTGATGGCCGACTTCATGGGTAATAACGTATGCAAACGCGGCATCACTGGCGGATTCGAGCTTGGTGCGCATGTCTTCGTAGAAACTCAAATCCAAATAAACTTTTTGGTCGCCCGGGCAGTAAAATGGACCCATGGCAGATTGGCCTGTACCGCAGGCGGTGGATGTACCGCCTTCATACAACACCATGGTTGTCGGTGTGTAGCGTTGGCCGTGTTGTTGGAAATATTTGCTCCATGCTTTTTCCGTCTCGGCAAGGACGACACGGGACATTTCGTTCAATTCGGCTTCTTGTTGGCTGTCGAGTCGGGTAGCTTGCTGGGTAGGAATGCCCATTGAAGATGAGCCGCCAACCAAACCGCTCAAATCCACGCCGTAATATGCACCGACCAAAACCACGATAATGCCGAGTATGCCCGGCGTTTTGCCGCCACCGCCGCCGCCACGGCTTCCGCGGCGATCTTCGACGTTTTGGCTTTGTTCACGACCTTTCCAATCCATAATGTGTATCCTGTGTAGTTTTCATGCGGCGGATTATACTATGGAATGTCAAATGTATTTGATCGAATTGTGAATATTGCTTGAGGCCGTCTGAAAATACGACATCGGGAAAGTGAAAACGGCAGTATCTTTCAGACGGCCTTGGTGTTTGTTAGAATGAACAAACCTACTATTGGGAGATATAAGATGAAAGTCAGCAGTAAAGCTATTGTCAACGGTGAATTTGAAGACAAATACGGCAAGCGCGGCAGCCAGTTTAGCCCGAGCGGTATGCCTTCTTATTCGATTCCTTTTGAAATCGAAGATGCGCCTGAAGGAACAAAATCGTTTGCCGTGGTGTTGGAAGACAAAGATGCCATTTCAGCATCGGGTTTCGTATGGACACATTGGTTGATTTCGGATTTGAAACGCACTTCCGTGGCAGAAAATGAGAGTATTTCTGCAACAGATTTCACACAGGGCGCGAACACTTGGGCGAGCGCGTTAGGTAAATTTGAAATTGAAGAGGCTTCTTTTTACGGTGGTATGGCGCCACCGAACAACCGTCATCGTTATGAGCTGATTGTGTACGCGCTGGACACCGTTTTGGATTTACCACGCGGTTTCCGCTTTAATGAGCTGCATTTTGCCATGCAGGGTCATGTGTTGGATTCGGCATGCGTGGTCGGTACTTATGATGTGTGACGGTATGCGTCATTATTGAAAAACAGCCTGTCCGGTTTTAATTCGAACAGGCTGTTTTTATGGGAAATCAAATCAATTAAACCACTTCGGCTTTAGTGATGATGACAGGCTCGCTTGGTACGTCGTCGTGGTAGCCGTGACGTTTGGTAGAAACGCCTTCGATGGCATCGACAACGTCAAAACCGTCAACGACTTTACCGAATACGGCATAGCCCCAGTCTTGGACAACGGTTTTGCCGTACAGCTCTTTAGAACGGAAGTTCAGGAAAGCGTTGTCGGCAGTGTTGATGAAGAATTGCGCGCTGGCAGAATGAGGATCGGAAGTACGCGCCATGGCGATGGTGTATTTTTCGTTAGGCAAACCGTTGGACGCTTCGTTTTGAATCGGATCGCGGGTTTCTTTTTCGTTCATGTTTTCATCCATGCCGCCGCCTTGAATCATGAAGCCTTTGATAACGCGGTGGAAGATTACGCCGTCGTAGAAGCCGTCTTTGACGTATTGCTCGAAGTTTTTGGCGGTAACGGGGGCTTTGTCGAAATCGAGTTCGATTTTGATGTCGCCTTTGTTGGTGTGCAGGATAATCATGGGTTTCCTTTCGTTAGAATCCGGTTTTGAATCATTCGTTAAATTGTGTCTGAACGACAAACTTCAAGGCCGTCTGAAAAATATTCTTTCAGACGGCCTTGTTGTTTAGGTTGATGGTTTACATCAGTACAGCATAAGCCCACAGAGCAACCAATACGATACAGAGGACATTCAGCAATAAGCCGACATTCATCATTTCGCGTTGCTTAATCAAGCCTGTACCGAACACAATCGCGTTAGGCGGTGTGGCAACCGGCAACATGAAGGCACAAGATGCACCAATGCCGATGACGAATACCAAGACTTGTTCCGGCAGGCCCATTTGCGCGGCGATGCTGGCGAAAATAGGCACAAGCAAGGCGGCGGAAGCCGTGTTACTGGTGAACTCGGTCAGGAAGATGATGAAGGCGGCAACCACGAAAATCACCAGCAATGCAGGAGAATGGGAGAACGTGGAAGCAACTTGCTGACCCAGAGCTTCAGATGCGCCGGAAGATTGCAGCAATGCGCTCAAGCTGATACCGCCACCGAAGAGCATCAATACACCCCAGTCGGTATTGCGGGCAACTTCTTTCCATTGCGCCACGCCGAATACGACGACGGCAACGGCGGCAATCAGGGCAATAACGGTATCAGGGTTGGAAATATCGAATGCGGCTTTGATTTTGGAGCTGAATACCCAAGCGATGGCTGCGGCCAAGAAAATCAACAGCGCAATCACGCGGTGCAAAGTCCAAGGGATAGATTCAGCTTTAACTTCCACGCGCTCATTCAAATTAGGTTTGAGGATGACGTACATGGAGAACAGCATCAGCGGCAGAATCAACAGCATCATCGGCAGGCCGAGCTTCATCCAGCCGACGAAGTCCAAGTTCAGCGCTTTGGCGGCAATCATGTTCGGCGGAGAACCGACCACGGTGCCCAAGCCGCCGATACTGGCGCAGTAGGCGATACCGAGCAGGACGAAAACGTAGGTTTTGCGTTCTTTTTTTTGGTCGAGGTGGCTCATCATACCCATTGCCAAAGGCAACATCATCGCGGCAGTCGCAGTGTTACTGATCCACATAGACAGGAAGGCGGTAACGGCAAACAGCATCAACACGGCAACTTTCATATTGCCACGGGACAGGCGCAACAGGCTGACAGCGATTTTACGGTCGAGACGCTGCATGTGCAGGGCGGTTGCAAGCGCGAAGCCGCCGAAGAAGATGTAAATCGTCGGGTCGGAGAAACCGGCCATCGCTTTTTTGATGTCCATATCCGGGAAACCGAGTACAACGGCAAGGATAGGGATCATCAGTGCGGTAACGGTAATGTGTACGGCTTCGGTAAACCAAAGTGCCGCAACGAAAATCAACAGCGCGATACCTTTGTTGGCATCGGGGCTGTAGGGAAGGATGTAATAAATGCCGAAGCAGACAACAGCAGAGATAATGGTCGTCAGCAGTCCTTTAAAGTCGGTAATCGGCTTCTGCGCACTGAGAAGCTCGACGTTCTCAGGATGCTGAGTCTTATCCTTGGCGTTTAAGTCCATGATGTATTCCTCTGAAACATGATTGGTTTTTCTTTTCAGCCGTACGTTCAGACGGCCTAATAGGCGACAGTATATTTGTAATTTGATGTAGTGTAAACAAATTGTAAATTGTTTTTTAGAAATGAAATGAAAACCGGATAAGCAGCAAGAAAACTGCTTATCCGGCGGAATGAAGATCCATCGTGAGTTAATAAGAATCAGGACAAATCGGTAAAACTGCCAAAATTACGGCAGGGTCAGTAATACCATCCTGATTTATATGGATTTAAACATTTTGCGTCAGATTGTCTTGTTCCTTAAACAATAAACCGCAAACGGCCAGACCTGCCGCTGCCAGCAAGGCTCCAGCAATGCCGATATTGGAAAGGCCGAACCAAGTGGTCACATAATGCCCCAAAAGCGCACCGCCGCCGATACCGACGTTGTACAAACCTGAATAAATTGAGTTGGCCACATCTGTTGCATCCGAGGCAAATGCCAAGACTTTCGACACCATGCCCAAGCTGACGATGACGATGGCCACACCCCAAATAAACACCAGCGCGTACACCGCATAAGGGAAAGAGGCAAACGGCAGAAGCAGCAGGGCAGAGAGCAGGATGACCGCCACCGCGCCAAGCATAAACAGGCGTTGCGATTTGGCAAACCATTTGCCAAACAGATAAGAAGCGGCAAAACCTGCCAAACCGTACAGGCTCAAAACGATGGTAACTTGTTCAGCCTTAAATCCGCCAACTTGCAACACAAAAGGCTCGATATAGCTGTATGCCGTGAAATGTGCCGTAATAATCAACACCGTCATTGCATAAAGCAGCATCAGGTTGCGGCGTTTGAACAAACTCGGCAGGCTGCTTAAAGAGCCGGTATTTTGGCTGGGTAAAGCAGGCAGGTTTTTGGCCAATACCACCATTACGCCGGCAGCGCAGACGCCGATCAGCAGGAAACTGAGCTGCCAGCCGAAGTACTGCCCGACCACGCGCCCCAGCGGAATACCCAAAACCATCGCCAAAACCGTACCCGTACTGAGCAAGCCCAAAGCCTGATTGGTTTTGCCGGTGGGCGCAAGCCGTACCGCCAAAGAAGCCGTAATCGACCAAAATACCGCGTGTGTCAGCGCAATCCCGATACGGCTGACCAAGAGGATGTTGAAGTTCCAAGAAAAAAACGACAGCGCGTGAAACAGCGCAAACAGTGCGAACAGCATCAGCAATAATTTGCGCCGTTCGATGTTTTTTGTCATCAGCATCAGCGGCAGCGATAGAAGCGCAACAATCCACGCATACACCGTAATCATCATGCCCACTTCCGTTGCCGGTTTGCCAAAGCTCTGACCGATGTCGCTCAAAAGCGCAATCGGAATGTATTCGGTGGTATTGAAAATAAACGCCCCCACCGCCAGCGCGCATACGCTAACCCATTGTTTGAATGTTGAAGTCATTATTATTTCCGTTTGATGAAGCAAAAGGCGTTATTGTACGCCTATCTGCATTTTTCAGACGGCCTTAATGAAGAATTTGCAAGCTGTTTGCGTAAGGAGTAAAGTGTTCGGCAACCATATTTGTTTGAATGAAAGGAAATACAAATGCAAACTGTTACCTTCAACATCGACGGCATGACCTGCGGCGGCTGCGTGAAAAGCGTAACCCGTCTTTTGGAAGGCGTAGAAGGCGTGGAAAAAGCAGAAGTCAGCTTGGAAAACAAAAATGCAGTGATTACTTTTGATGAAAGCAAGACAGATACCGACGCGCTGATTGATGCCGTAGAAGACGGCGGCTATGATGTGGCTTTGTAACCGATAAGCGTATTTTGAAAAGGCCGTCTGAAACGCTTCAGACGGCCTCTGTCTCTTGATAACTTACTTTTTGCCATTATTTGGATTACACCGCCACACGGGTAAACAAAAGTTTTCGCGCATATCTGAAGCAAAGCGGCGGCAAGTGGCTGCCGTATTACGACGAGGCCTGTACCAAACCGTTAGCGGCCGACTAAGGCTACCTGAAACTTTTCAGGTAGCCTGTTTCTATTCTGCCCAAGCCGCCTAACTCTCCTCCAGCCCGGCCAAAATCGAACAATCCGGGAAGTCGTCTCCCGCGCAGGCATCGTGCCAACGTTGCAGCTCGGCCACCATGCCCTGCAAGCGTTCGATTTTGGCTTCCAGCTCGGCGATGTGCCGCGCGGTGAGCGTTTTCACTTCGCGGCTGGTGCGCTGCGGGTTGTGTTGCAGGCTCAAAAGCTGCCCGATCTGCGGCAGCGAAAAGCCCACTTCCCGCGCATGGCGGATAAAGCGCAGCCGGACAAGGTCGGCCTGTCCGTAGCGGCGGTAGCCCGCTTCGCTGCGCGCGGCCGGGGCGATTAGGCCGTGCTTTTCGTAGTCGCGGATTTGTTTGGCGGAAAGGCCGCTCTCGGCCGCGGCCTGGCTGATGTTCATCATGATGCTTGACCTTTACTTCGGGTAAAGCTTTATAGTGGCGGCACTTAGCGGGAAAGCAAGAGCAGACCCATCATTTCAGGTTACCTGAAAGCTTTGGCTGCAACGGGCTTTAAAACCTCAGCCTCATTCCAACAGAAAGGAAACCCTATGCAAACCATCACATTAAACATCGAAGGCATGACCTGCGGCGGCTGCGTGAAAAGCGTTACCAGCATCCTCGAAGGCGTAAACGGCGTGGACAAGGCCGAAGTGAGCCTGGAAAACAAGAATGCCGTCGTGGAATTCGACCCCGCCCAAACCAACCCCGCCGCGCTGATAGAAGCGGTGGAAGACGGCGGCTTTGATGCGGCTTTGTAAATCGAATCGCAACAAATCGACTGCAACACCCCAAAGGCTACCTGAAATCCTGCTCCGCTTTTTTCAGGTAGCCCAACCACATTCAGAAGGAAGAAACCATGCAACAAAAAGTCCGTTTTCAAATCGAAGGCATGACCTGTCAGGCATGCGCTTCGCGTATTGAAAAAGTGTTGAACAAAAAAGATTTTGTCGAATCGGCAGGGGTGAACTTTGCCAGCGAGGAAGCGCAGGTTACGTTTGACGACAGCAAAACCTCCGCCGCAGACATTGCCAAAATCATTGAGAAAACCGGTTACGGCGCGAAGGAAAAAACGGAAGACGCGCTGCCGCAGCCCGAAGAAACAGCGCATGTAAGCTGGAGGCTGTGGCTTTTGCTGGCCATTAATATTCCGTTTTTAATCGGCATGGCAGGCATGATGATCGGGCGGCACGATTGGATGATTCCGCCTGTATGGCAGTTTGTGCTGGCAAGCGTGGTGCAGCTTTGGCTGGCCATCCCGTTTTACAAAAGCGCGTGGGCGAGCATTAAAGGCGGGCTGGCGAATATGGACGTACTGGTTACCATCGGTACAGTATCGATTTATCTGTATTCCGTCTATATGCTGTTTTTCAGCCCGCACGCGGCGCACGGCATGGCACACGTGTATTTTGAAGTAGGCGTGATGGTGATCGGTTTTGTGTCGCTGGGCAAATTTTTGGAACACCGCACCAAAAAATCCAGCCTGAACAGCTTGGGCTTGCTGCTCAAGCTCACGCCGACCCAAGTCAACGTGCAACGCGATGGCGAATGGAAACAACTGCCCATCGACCAAGTACAAATCGGCGACCTTATCCGCGCCAACCACGGCGAACGTATTGCTGCCGACGGCATCATCGAAAGCGGCAGCGGCTGGGCGGATGAGAGCCATCTTACCGGCGAATCCAACCCCGAAGAGAAAAAGGCGGGCGGCAAAGTGTTGGCAGGCGCGCTGATGACCGAAGGCAGCGTGGTGTACCGCGCCACTCAGCTAGGCAGCCAAACCTTGCTCGGCGACATGATGAACGCGCTTTCTGAAGCACAAGGCAGCAAAGCACCGATTGCGCGTGTGGCCGATAAAGCGGCGGCGGTGTTCGTGCCTGCCGTCGTGGGCATCGCGCTTTTGACTTTTATCGCCACTTGGCTGGTAAAAGGTGATTGGACGGTTGCGCTGATGCACGCCGTTGCCGTTTTGGTGATTGCCTGTCCGTGCGCGCTCGGTCTGGCAACCCCTGCCGCGATTATGGTCGGCATGGGCAAAGCGGTGAAACACGGTATTTGGTTTAAAGACGCGGCGGCAATGGAAGAAGCCGCCCACGTCGATGCCGTCGTGCTGGACAAAACCGGCACGCTGACCGAAGGCAAGCCGCAGGTTGCCGCCGTTTATTGCGTTCCCGACAGCGGCTTTGACGAAGACGCTTTGTACCGCATCGCCGCCGCCGTCGAACAAAACGCCGCTCATCCGCTCGCCCGAGCCATCGTTTCCGCCGCCCAAGCGCGCGGTTTGGACATTCCCGCCGCACAAAACGCGCAAACCGTTGTCGGCGCAGGCATTACCGCCGAAGTGGAAGGCGTGGGTTTGGTGAAAGCAGGCAAAGCCGAATTTGCCGAACTGACCTTGCCGAAGTTTTCAGACGGCGTTTGGGACATTGCAAGCATTGTTGCAGTCTCGGTCGATAACAAACCTATCGGCGCATTCGCACTTGCCGACGCATTGAAAGCCGATACCGCCGAAGCCATAGGCCGTCTGAAAAAACACGGCATCAACGTTTACATCATGAGCGGCGACAACCAAGGAACGGTTGAATATGTCGCCAAACAACTGGGCATCGCACACGCCTTCGGTAATATGAGTCCGCGCGATAAAGCTGCCGAAGTGCAGAAACTCAAAGCCGCCGGCAAAACCGTGGCGATGGTCGGCGATGGTATCAACGACGCCCCCGCGCTCGCCGCCGCCAATGTTAGCTTCGCGATGAAAGGCGGCGCGGACGTTGCCGAACACACCGCATCTGCCACGTTGATGCAACATTCGGTCAATCAGCTTGCCGATGCCCTGTTGGTATCGCAGGCGACTTTGAAGAACATCAAGCAAAACCTGTTTTTCGCCTTCTTCTACAATATTTTAGGCATCCCGCTCGCCGCACTCGGCTTCTTAAATCCCGTCATCGCGGGCGCGGCCATGGCGGCAAGCTCGGTTTCCGTGTTGAGCAATGCCTTGCGCCTGAAACGGGTGAATATTGAGTGATAATATAAAGGCCGTCTGAAGACTGTTTTTTCAGACGGCCTTCAATCCATATTTTCTGATTTTGAGACCCAAGCGGGAGTATGTCGTATGGACATGATGTTGTTGACCAATATTGTATTGATTGTTTTATGTATTTTTACTATGTTGCTGGTGTGGTCGCGAAACTGGAAACGCAAGCAGGCGTATTTTGAGAAAATCAAAAGCAATCCGGAAAACCTCAAATGGGTTGAGCAAAATCTGACTGGTCAGGAGTGGAAGGATTTGAAAGTCGTGAGCGACCATTTTGGCCTACCCATGTTGCAGGCCAAGCAATTAATTGATTTTTATAAAAACAGTCAGCATTAATTTATGATTTAACGATAGAATTTGACTGAAGTTAAGGCCGTCTGAAATAGCACTCTTATAATAATATAAGTAATATTTCAGACGGCCTTGCTGTTGGTTCAAATAAAGGGAGGAGAACAAAAATGACCGTTTACTTAATCGGCGATTCCGTTCGGCTTGCATCGGAGCCTTACACACGCGCCGCTTTGCCTGAGGCGGATATTGTTTCTCCATCGGAAAACTGCCGCTCGTCGTATGATGTGCTAGAGCATATCGGGCAATGGACAGAGGGCGCGACTGTGGGAGACATTATCCACATCAACTGCGGTTTGCACGACATCCGTCACAATCAAGGCTGTAATGAGCCGGTGGCCGATATAGAAATCTACCGCAACAACCTGACCCGAATTTTCGATTATCTGAAACAGACAGGTGCAAAAATTATTTGGGCGAGCAGTACGCCGTTTTTGGAAAGCGTACACAATATCGTCAAACCCTCGCGCCGTTATCTGGCCGACTTGAAGGCCTATAACCGTGTGGCGGAGGATTTGGCAAGGCAATATGGTTTTGCCGTCAATGATTTATACAGTCTGATGTTTGGGCAGGATTTGACTGATGTGATGCTGTGTGACGGACTTCATTTCAATGAGTTCGGCAGTAAGATGATAGGCAAGGCAGTAGCCGAAGCAATATTGAAACAGATGGACTAACCCTACTTAACTCGTTTTGTCATGTTTTGGCTTTCAACGGCCTTTAAAGCTAAAGCAAAGTTCCCAATATCAGGTAATGAAGCACTAATTCTTATCAACATTTAATCTAGGAGTATGGCCATGAGCGGCGAATTAGATAAAATCAGCGGTAAAGTAAAAGAAGTGGTTGGAGACGTATCCGGCAATGCTAAACTTGAAGCTGAGGGCTTGATTCAACAAGGCGTTGGCAAAGTAAAAGAAGTGGTCGGCAACATTGAAGAAAAAGGCAGCGATGTTTTGCAAAAAGGCAAAGAAGAAGCCGAGCATTTGGTTGATGAAGCCAAAGAAAAAGCTGAAAGCTTAATTAATGATATTAAAAGAAAATTTTAATATTTAAAGAATAAAAGGCCGTCTGAAAGATTTTTCAGACGGCCTTTGTTTTATGGTTTTAAAGTTTAGGCAAACTGTTTGCCAAATTCGATAAATTCGTCTTTTTTGGCTTTGGCTTTGCCGGAGTCGATGGCTTCTTGAGCGGCTTTGACACCATCTGCCAGCGAAGCAACCACATTTCCTGCATAGAGCGCGGCAGCGGCATTAAGGACGACGATATCGCGTGCGGCACCGGCTTTGCCGTCCAACACTTCGTTCATTTTTTGCAGGGATTCTTGCGCGTTTTCGACTTTGATTTCGTCTAAATTGCGGCGGACTTCCATGCCGAAATCGGCTGGGCTGATGTCGTATTCGGTGATTTTGCCGTCTTTCAGTTCGGCAACGCGGGTTTTGCCGGTCAGCGTGATTTCATCCAAACCGCCTTCGCCGCACACAACCAAAACATGTTTGGAACCAAGCTGTTGCAATACGCGGGAAAGAATGCCGCACAAGTCGATGTGGAATACGCCCAACAGTTGGTTTGCCGCACCGGCAGGGTTGGTCAGCGGGCCCAAGATATTGAAGATGCTGCGGAAGCCGAGCGAGCGGCGGACTGGGGCAACATAGCGCATGGCGCTGTGATGGTTGGGCGCGAACATAAAGCCGATGCCGGTTTGCTGAATGCTTTGGGCAACCTGTTCGGGGTTGAGGTTGAGGTTGGCGCCCATTTGTTCCATGACATCGGCAGCGCCGCTGGATGAAGAAACGGAGCGGCCGCCGTGTTTGGCGACTTTCGCGCCCGCTGCAGCCGCGACAAACATGGAAGTCGTGGAAATATTGAAAGTTTTGGCACCGTCGCCGCCCGTGCCGACAATATCGACCAAGTCATCGGCGTTTTCCAATGGCACTTTGGTGGCAAATTCACGCATCACGCTGGCTGCGGCGGTAATCTCGGAAACGGTTTCAACTTTAATCCGCAGGCCGGTCAGGATGGCGGCGATTTGCTCGGGCGGAACTTGGCCGCTCATGATTTGGCGCATGAGGTCGGTCATTTCATCGTAGAAAAGTTCGTTGTTACTGATGAGGCGTTCAATCGCTTGTTGAGGGGTAATCATGATTTTTCCTTTGTTCGTGTCCGATGTGATTCAGGCCGTCTGAAAATGCGGTTTGAACACTGTCAAACACCTTTCAGACGGCCTTTCATTAAGATTTTTGCGGACGATAGTCTTTGAATTCTTCCAGGAAGTTTTTCAGCATATCGTGGCCGTGTTCGGTCAGCAGGGCTTCGGGGTGGAACTGTACGCCTTCGACGGCATATTCTTTGTGGCGTACGCCCATGATTTCGCCGTCTTCCGTCCATGCGGTAATTTCGAGGCAGTCGGGCAGGGTGGCGCGGTCGATGGCCAGGCTGTGGTAGCGCGTGCAGTTGACCGGATTGGGCAGGTCTTTAAACATGCCTGTGCCGTGATGGAAAACGGGGGAGACTTTGCCGTGCATCATCGTTTGCGCGCGCACGACATTGCCGCCGAACGCTTCGCCCATGGTTTGATGGCCAAGGCACACGCCCATGACGGGCAGCCTGCCGGCAAAGTGCTGCATGGCTGCAACAGAAATGCCTGCTTCTTTAGGGGAACAAGGGCCGGGGCCAATGACCAGATATTGCGGTTTCAGGGCTTCGATTTCTTCGATGGTGATTTCATCGTTGCAGCGAACCAAAACTTCCTGCCCCAATTCGGCAAAGTATTGGACGATGTTGTAGGTGAAGCTGTCGTAATTATCAATGAATAAAAGCATTTGCAAACCTTTAATGACATTTTGGCAGATAGGGTAAGGCCTGCCAAAAGTGTAAAAATCGTTTATGTTTGCATAATATCACAATCTTTACCTAAAGGCCGTCTGAAACGGCGGATAAGACAAAACAGCTAAAAAATGCTATGCTTTACGCTTTGAACCTAATCTGTTTGAAGTGATGAAAAAGTATCTTATCCCGACTGCCGCCATTGTTGTCGCCGCTGTGCTCGGCACGCCTTATTATCTTGGTGTCAAAGCGGAAGAAAGCCTGACCGAGCAACAAAAGCTGTTGCAGGAATCCGGTTTCCTGACCGTTGAGTCCCACCAATACGATCGCGGCTGGTTCAGTTCAACCGAGACCACCGTCATCCGCCTCAAGCCGACCCTGCTTCAAAATACGCAAAAATACCTGCCGGACAATTTGAAAACCGTCCTGCAAGAGCCGATTACGGTCATCAACCACGTGACACACGGCCCGTTTGCCGGCGGTTTCGGCACTCGCGCCCATGTGGAAACCGAGTTCCAATACCATCCGGAAACCAAAAAAGTTTTGGACCGCTTCTTCGGTCAGCAAACGCCGTTGACCATGACCAATACGGTTTACCTTTCCGGCGACGGCAAACTCAGCCTCAATATCCCCGCCTTCGACTATGAAGAGCTCTCCGGTATCAAGCTCAACTGGAAAGGCTTTAGCGGCAATACCGATTACAGCCAAGGCTTCAAAAGCTATCGCCACGATTACCTTGCGCCGTCTTTACAAGTCAAATTGGCCGATAAAGGCGATGTGTCTTTGGAAAACCTGCGCTTCCAATCCGAAACGGAAGACGGCCTGACCAAACTTTCTTTGGGCAAGAGCAGCATTACGCTGGATAAATTCCTGCTGCAATGGAAAGAAAACATCGATTACAACGTTAAGTTGAACGAACTGGTCAACCTTGTGACCAACCTGCAAATCGGTGCATTCATCAATCCAACCGGCACGATTGCTCCGTCTAAAATCGAAGTCAGCAAACTGCGTTTCGATACGCAGACCGGCGAAGTCGATAAATTCATCAACAGCGAAGGCCGCTTCCAATTTGAAAGCCTGACCTATGGCGAAGATAAATACGGCCCTCTGGACATCAATGTTGCTGCCGAGCATTTGGATGCCGCATCACTTCTGGCATTGAAAAACAAAATTGCCGAAGTGTCGGTGAAGAAAATGAGCGAAGAAGAAATCCAGGCTTCCTTGATTCAGACGGCCAAAAACGAGGCTTCAGGCCTGTTTACCAACAATCCGGTTTTGAACGTCAAAACCTTCAAATTCACTATGCCTCATGGCGATGTCGATGTCAGCGGCAAGCTTGCGTTTAAAGGTTTGGCCGCCAAAGACCTCAACAACTTGGGCGATATGCTGAAGAAAACCGAAGCCGACTTCAACATGAGCGTACCGCAAAAATTGTTGGAGCAGCTCGCCGTCAACCAAGCAAGCAGCCTGTTTAGCGTTAATACCGAAGATGAAGCCGCAGGCCGCGCCAGCATCGACGATATCAACGAAACCTTGCGCCTGATGGTGGATAGCACCATTAAAAGCATGGCAAGCGAGAAATATCTGACCTTAGAAGACAATAATGTCAAAACCCATCTGACTCTGCAAAACAGCGAGTTGAAATTAAACGGAAAAGTCCTGCAAAGCGACCCAGAACCTGAGTTTGACGAAGCAGACTTTCCCAATAACTAATCCTCAATCACACAAACAGCGGTTTTAACTTCCCAGAAGTTAAAACCGCAAATCAACCCACAATCAAAAAGGAAACCCATGTTCCGTACCATGCTCGGCGGCAAAATCCACCGTGCCACCGTTACCGAAGCCGACCTCAACTACGTCGGCAGCATTACCGTTGACCAAGACCTGCTGGATGCGGCAGGTATTTGCGTTAACGAAAAAGTCGCCATCGTCAACAATAACAACGGCGAACGCCTTGAAACCTACACCATCCCCGGCGAACGCGGCAGTGGTGTCGTTTGTCTCAATGGCGCGGCCGCGCGTTTGGTTCAAAAAGGCGACATCGTGATTATCATGTCTTACGTTATGTTGTCCGAACCCGAAATTGCAGCGCATGAGCCGAAAGTCGTCCTCGTCGATGAGAACAATAAAATCCGCGACGTGATTTCTTATGAGCCGCCGCACACCGTGTTGTAATATTCAAACAAAGGCCGTCTGAAACGTTTCAGACGGCCTGTTTCCCAAATTCAACTTATCTGAAAGGCTTTCCCGTGAATATCCAAATCAACAACATCACCGTCAGCAACGATGCGCCCTTTACCCTTTTCGGCGGCATCAATGTCCTTGAAGACCTCGACTCTACGCTGAAAGCCTGTGATCAATACGTTAAAGTAACCGATAAACTCGGCATCCCTTACGTGTTTAAAGCCTCTTTCGACAAGGCAAACCGCTCTTCTATTCACTCTTTCCGCGGTGTGGGTTTGGACGAAGGCATGAAGATTTTTCAAGCGGTGAAACGCGAGTTTAACGTTCCCGTGATTACCGACGTTCACGAGCCTTACCAATGCCAACCGGTTGCTGAAGTCTGCGATGTCATCCAGCTGCCTGCCTTTTTGGCGCGCCAAACCGATTTGGTGGTGGCAATGGCGAGAACCGGCAATGTCATCAACATCAAAAAACCGCAATTCCTCAGCCCGTCTCAAATGAAAAACATTGTGGAGAAATTCCAAGAAGCAGGCAACGAGCAAATCATTTTGTGCGAACGCGGTGCAAACTTCGGCTACGACAACTTGGTAGTGGATATGCTCGGCTTTAGTGTGATGAAAAAAACGTGTAACAACCTGCCCGTTATTTTTGACGTCACCCATTCCCTGCAAACGCGCGAATCTGGTGCCGCCGCATCAGGCGGACGTCGCGCCCAAGTATTGGACTTGGCACTTGCCGGTATGGCAACCCGATTGGCCGGTTTGTTCCTTGAATCTCATGCCAATCCCGACCAAGCCAAATGCGATGGACCAAGCGCATTGCCGCTTGCCCAATTGGAAGACTTCCTGACCCGTGTTAAAGCGATTGATGAAACCGTGAAATCGTTTGCACCTATGGATATTCGTTAAGGGCGAATAGTTGAAAGGCCGTCTGAAAGCATTTTCAGACGGCCTTTTTATCGGCGTTACTGTCCGCGTAAAAACAACGCATCCAATTCTTTTAAAGTCAGTTTGACCCAAGTCGGACGACCGTGGTTGCACTGGTTGCTGCGCGGGGTGTTTTCCATATCGCGCAGGAGCGCATTCATTTCTGGCAGCGTAAGCTGGCGGCCGGCGCGGACTGAGCCGTGGCAGGACATGGTGGCAAGGATGTGGTTTTCGTGTTCTTCGATGGTTTGGCTGCTGCCGACTTGGGCGAGTTCGCCCAATACATCTTTGGCCAGCGAAACGACGTCGGCTTTACCGAGCATGGCAGGAACTGCGCGGACGGCAAGGGTATTGCCGCCCATGTCGGACAATTCCAAGCCAAAGCCTGTCAGCATTTCGGCATGATCGGCAAGGGCGGCGCATTCTTCGTGGGACGCGGCAAAGGTTACGGGAATAAGCAGGCGCTGGCTTTGCAGGTTGCCGTTTTCCTGACGTTGGCGTTTCATTTTCTCGTAGTTGACGCGTTCGGCAGCAGCGTGCATATCTATGAGCAACAGGCTGTCTTCTGCTTGGGCAAGAATGTAGATGCCAAGTAATTGGGCAATAGCAAAACCGAGCGGCGGCAGTTCGGATTGTGATGGAAGGCCGTCTGAAAGCGGCGTATCTGTTTTGGGAGTAGGCATTTCAGACGGCATATTGCCGAAACGTGCCTGTTCGAATTGGCTCAACTCAAGGTCGATGTCGTCGGTTTTTTTGTAGAGCTCGGCATAAGTATTCATGGCCGCGCGGCTTTCTCGTAGGGACAGGCTGCGTTGTTGCGGTGTACGCGCGGCTTGGTAAGGCATAGGCGCGGTTTTGCCTGATGAACCAAAGGCATTGCGTGTATCGGGTTTGTTGCCCGTCGGGTAGTTAGATGCGCTATCAAACAGATTTTCGCTGTCGTTTTCAGACGGCATTGGGGTGGAGACAACGCCGGTAATGTCATGCAACACTTCGCCTGCGTTGCTGACGCTTTCGGTCAAGTCGGCGCGCGTGTCGGCAAGGGCTTTGTTGAGCGTGTGGAACACGAGTTGGTGTACTTGTTGGCTGTCACGGAAGCGGATTTCGGTTTTGGTCGGGTGGACGTTGACATCCACGGCTTCGGGCGGCAGGTCGAGGAAGAGGACGAAAGCAGGCGTCAGCGCGTTGTGCAATACGTCGCGGTATGCCTGCTTGACGGCATGGAGCATGACTTTGTCGCGGACAAAACGATGGTTGACGAAGCAGTATTGTTTGTCGGTTTTGCCTTTGGCAAAAGTCGGCTTGGCAATCGCGCCATAGAGCCGCAATGCGCCATTGCCGCTGTCAATTTCCAATGAGGCCGTCTGAAAATCATCGCCGACAATGGCGGCGATACGTTCATGCAGGCTTTGTGCAGAAAGTTTGAACACTTGTTTGCCGTCGCGTTTGAGTGAGAAGGCAATGTGCGGATGCGCCAGCGCAAGGCGTTCGAGCATGGTGGCGCAGTGGGCGTATTCGGTGTTTTCGGATTTGAGGAACTTGCGCCGCGCAGGGGTATTGAAGAAGAGTTCGGCAGCTTCGATGGTGGTGCCGATGGGGTGGGCGGCGGCGGTGGGGCTGCTGAGTTTGCCGTCTTCTGCTTTGACTTGGGTCGCGTGTGAACTGTCTTCTTGACGGCTGGTCAGGGTCAGGCGGCTGACTGAGGCGATACTGGCCAAACCTTCGCCACGAAAGCCCATACTGGCAACGTGTTCCAAATCGTTTAAGGTTTTGATTTTGCTGGTGGCGTGGCGGTGGAGCGCAAGCTCGATGTCGTCTGAGTGGATGCCGCTGCCGTTGTCGCTGACGCGAATCAGGCGGATACCGCCGCCGGCCAGCTCGACATCAATCGCTGTCGCGCCTGCGTCGATACTGTTTTCAACGATTTCTTTCAGAGCGTTGGCAGGGCGTTCAACCACTTCGCCGGCGGCGATTTGGTTGACAAGATGGTCGGGCAGTGCGGCAATTCGGGACATCGGTTTCTTTCAAAAAAGCAACGGCGGAAGGGAAAATTACAGGTATTTGCGCATCAATTCGCATTCGACGCGGACGGTTTTGTTCAGCTGCAACACGGCAGTACCGAGCAATTCATAACGATTGAGGCGATAGAAAGGTACGGAATTGAGCGAGGCATACAGTTTGAGAAAGCTGAGGCCTGCATTTCGTGCCATTTCTTCGGCGCGGCTGAGCAGGGCCGTACCCAAGCCGAGATTGTGGAAGAGCGGATGGACGTATAAGGCGTCCAGTTGCGCTTCTTTGAAATCGACTTGGAAGAAGCCTTGAATCAGCCCTTTGTATTCGACCACCCACAAGGCTTTGTTTTTATCGGAGATGGTTTCCAAATAGCTGTTGATGTCGAGCAGACTTTCCCATGTGTGCATAATAGTTTCATCATAACAGCGAATGCAGGCGTATTGAACGGCATGCAGATGGGCGTTGTGTATAGCTTGGCAGTCTTTTTCGGTTGCCGGACGGAGGATGGTCAGAAGGCTCATGGCGGATGGTCGGAAAAATTGATTTCAGACGGCCTTTTGCAATCAAAGGCCGTCTGAAAAAGTGGGTAAGGTTACAGGCTTTGATGTAAGGTTTGTGCGGTTTGGAACGCGTTGTCCGCATCGTTGGCCAAGACGGTAAAGTGGCCCATTTTGCGACCTTTCCGCGCGGCTTTTTTGCCGTATAGGTGCAGGTGTGCATTCGGACTGCTTTGCAGCGGCAGCCAATTCGGTTCGCCGCCGTCTTCCTGCCAAACGTCGCCCAAAATATTCGCCATGCAGCATGAAGAAAGCAGCTTGGTATCGGCGGGCGGCAGGTTGCACATAATGCGTACCTGCTGCTGGAACTGGTCTGCTGCACAGGCATCCAGCGTATGGTGGCCGGAATTGTGCGGGCGCGGGGCGATTTCGTTGACGACCAATTCATGCGTGTCGCCGACGACGAATATTTCCACAGCCAACACGCCGACATAATCCAATTCGTCCGCCAAGCGTTGCGCCATCTGCCGCGCCTGTTGTTGCACGTCGGCACTCAGCCGCGCAGGAACGATGGAATAGGCGAGGATGCCGTTTTCGTGGATGTTTTCGGCCGGGTCGAAGGTTTGCACGTTTTCATCGTTCAGACGACATACGATCACGGAAATCTCGCCGCGCAAATCCACCATTTTTTCCAAAACGCAATCCACGCCGCCGTGTTCGGCAAACGCGGCTTTGAGTTCGTCCACCGTTTTAACGCGGATTTGACCTTTGCCGTCGTAGCCCAAAGTCGCCGTTTTCAAGATACCGGGCAGAAATTGCGCGCTTTCTTCGCTGATGTCGCCTGAACGGCAAATCGCTTGATACGGCGCAGTTTGCAATCCCGCTTTGCGTATCCACGCTTTTTCCTGAATGCGGTTTTGCGCGATGGCAACACAGTCGCCGCTGGGGGAAACGTTGGTATGCTTTGCCAGAAAGCGCATCGCGTCGGCATTGACGTTTTCAAATTCAGTGGTAACCGCGGAGCATTTTGCCAACTCGTCCAAAGCGGCTTGGTCGTCAAACGGCGCGCACAAATGGCGGTCGGCAAATTCCGCCGCCGGCGCGTTCGGATCGGGGTCGAGAACGGTTACTTTGTAGCCCATGGTTTTGGCGGCAACGGTAAACATTCTGCCTAATTGGCCGCCGCCGAGGATGCCGAGCATGGCGGGAGGAAGGATGGGGGAGGTGTTCATAGCGTTTTAATTTGTCTGTGTTCTAATGTTTATTTCAGGTCGTCTGAAACCGTTAACCCGTCATTCCCGCGCAGGCGGGAATCCGGAGGGTAAATACCCTGCAATGTTTAAAGATTTCTGAAACCTAAGAGTCTGGATTCCGGCCTGCGCGGGAATGACGAAATTCAAGTGGTACCAAGGTTAAATTACATGTTTATGGAAATGATGGTTATTTAATAATTTCAAACCATAAATCCTGCCAACCTGGATTTTTCTCTTCAATAAGGCGCAGCTTCCATTGCCGATTCCATTTTTTCAATTGCTTTTCCCTGGTAATGGCGTGTTCCATCGTGGAATGCAGTTCATACCAAACCAACATGGTTAGATGATGCTGATTTGTAAATCCTTGCGCCAAATGTTCTCTATGTTGGTAAACACGTTGGATAAGATTGGATGTTACACCGATATACAGCGTTCCGTTTCGTTGGCTGGCGAGTACGTAAACGGCAGGTTGCATCATGTTTCCGCAAAAAACTTTAATCCGTCATTCCCGCGCAGGCGGGAATCCAAGCCTCAATCTTTCAGAAATCTTTAGAGATTCCCGTAATTTCAAATTTCTGGATTCCCGCCTGCGCGGGAATGACGCGGTAAAGGTAACTGTTCTAATCAAACGATTGCTGCTTATTGTTTGGATTTTCAGACGGCCTGTTGATTCCTTAAAGGCCGTCTGAAAACTCCAAGTCTACCTATCTAACCCCTCCTGCACCATCTGCGCCGCCCTGACCACTGCTCGGGCTTTGTTCTGAGTTTCCTGCCATTCTGAGTTCGGATCGGAGTCGGCGACGATGCCTGCACCGCTTTGGACGTATAGCGTGTTGTTTTTCACCACGGCGGTGCGGATGGCAATCGCCAAATCCATGTCGTTGTTGAAGCCCCATACGCCGACGGCGCCGCCGTAGATGCCGCGTTTGCTGGGTTCGACTTCTTCGATGATTTCCATGGCGCGGACTTTGGGTGCGCCGGAAAGTGTGCCGGCGGGGAACGTGGCGGCGAGGATGTCCATGTTGGTAACGTCCTCTTTCAGACGGCCTTCGACGTTGGAAACGATGTGCATCACATGGGAGTATTTTTCAATCACCATTTTATCGGTTACTTTGACTTCGCCTGTTTTGCTGATGCGGCCGACATCGTTGCGCCCTAAATCGATGAGCATGACGTGTTCGGCGATTTCTTTGGCGTCGCTTAATAAGTCCTGCTCGTTGGCAAGGTCTTCGGCGGGGGTTTTGCCGCGCAGGCGCGTACCGGCGATGGGGCGGACGATGACGTCGCCGCGTTCGCGGCGGACGAGGATTTCAGGCGAGGAGCCGACGATGTGGAAATCACCGAAATCGTAGTAAAAGAGGTAAGGCGAAGGGTTGAGCGTGCGCAGGGCGCGGTAGAGGGCGAGCGGGCTGTCGGTGAATTCCATGCTCATGCGCTGGCTGGGGACTACCTGCATACAGTCGCCTGCGAAGATGTAGTCTTTGATTTTATCGACACAGGCTTTGAACGGCTCTTCGCCGAATTCGCTGACGGTTTGGGTGTGTTTGCTGCCGAGCGAGAGCGGGATGGCGCAGCTTTGGCGCAGCTGGGTGCGGATGTCTTCGAGGCGTTCGCGGGCGCGTTCGTAGCCGTCGGGCTGCGAGGGATCGGCGTAAACGATGAGGTGGATTTTGCCGCTCAAATTGTCGATAACCGCCAATTCTTGCGACAACATCAGCAAAATATCGGGCGTGCCGAGCGGGTCGGCTTTGACGGTGTTTTTCAGGCGGTGGGCGAAGTGTTCGAAATTGTAGATGGTTTCGTAACCGAAGTAGCCGACCAGTCCGCCGGTAAAGCGCGGCAGGCTTGGGATTTCGGGCGTTTTGAAGCGGTTGTGGAAGGCTTCGATAAAGGGCAGCGGATTGCCGTTGTGTTGTTCAACGATTTCGCCGTTTTGGTAAACATCGACGTGTTTGCCACTGACTTTGAGATAGTGGCTGCAAGGCAGGCCGATAAAGGAATAACGGCCGAAACGTTCGCCGCCGACAACGGATTCGAGCAGGTAGGTGAAAGGCTTGTTGGCGAGTTTGAGGTAGATTGAGAGCGGTGTGTCCAAGTCGGCAAGCAGCTCTTGAACGAGTGGAATGCGGTTGTAACCTTGTGCGGCTTGGGCTTGGTATTCTTGTTTGCTGATCATCTTGATAAGTCTTTCAGACGGCCTGTTTTAGGGTGTTAAATCGTGTGAAGAGTATAGCATTTTATTGGGATTGTTGACAGTCTGAGCGTTATGTTAGATATGGAAAACGCCGTCTGAAAAAGACGGCGCGAGGTATTAGGCAAGGGTATTGGCGATTTTGTTTTTCCGGCTTCGTTTCCACTTGAAGATATAAGCGGCAACAACGGGAATCAGGGCGATAATGGATTTGAATGTCCAGCCTGAATACCATGTGCCTTCGGGAACATCGCTTGCAAGCCAAGTGAAGTACGGCCACCAGCAGGCAACCAGGCTGCCGAGGAACAGCGGCCAAATATGACGGCTTAAGTTACGTTGCCATAAAAGGAAACAGATGGCTGCCCAAACGAAAGTCAGTACGGTAATCAGGAGAATGGTGTAGGCATCTGAAATCAGGATGGCGGCAAAGTAGTAGCTGAGTGCGACCCATAATAGGGCAAGTATCAAGACGATGATTTCTTCCGGGCGTTTAAACATGATTTCTCTCTTTTGTAAGACTGGCAATGCGTTAATACTATACCCTAAACAAGAAGCGATGATAAGAGTCTTTCAGACGGCCTTGTAGTCAGGTTTGCTATAATGAGTGCAATCAATTTTTTGGAAAGGATAAACCATGACGGCAAACTTTCAAGAAACGCTGAAGGCTTTGGGCAAACAGGCGAAAAAGGAAGCTGCGGAGCGAGAAGTCGAAGCGAAGGCTAAAAAGCAGGTAGAGGATGTAGATTTCAGCAAGGCGGTTGGTAAGGTTACACCGTTGAAAAATGCGGGTAACTATTATGAACAGCCCCGTGATAAATCACCTATCAAGCCACGACCTAAAGAAATGGCGACTTTGGAGCAGGAAGATTATTTTTATGTGGGCAGCGGCGGCTGGGAAGAGCCGCCGGCTTCGTTCAGTAAAAACGGGCAGGGTAAAAATGATTTGATGCGTTTGCGAAATGGTCATTATCCTGTTGTGGCTGATGTGGATTTGCATGGCTATACGCAGGAAGAAGCGCAGCAGGTATTGAACGAGTTTATTGAGTTTACGAAAAAACGCGGTGTTTGCGGCGAGATTGTCCACGGCAGCGGCTTGGGTTCCGCAGGCTATAAACCGGTTTTAAAAAATATGACGCGCCGCTGGTTGATGCAGCATCCTGATGTGTTGGCTTATGTCGAGCCCCGACAAGGCAATGATGGCGCAGTCAGGATCTTGTTGAAACGCCAACGCCGAGACGATGATTGGAAACAGTAAAATAAAAAAAGCAGTGTCGATAAAATGACACTGCTTTTTTATGTTTGTCAGATTAAGAAGATTTCTTTTTGGAAACCGATTCGCAACCTTTGCCATTGGTCATTGTAGTTTTGGAATCTTTGGCAGAGTCAATATCAGTGCATTTGTAAGCATTGCCCAAACTATCCATCCAAACGGAAAGGGTATAGCCTGTTTTGATGGGAATGGCTTTCAAACGATAGGCTCGGCTTGTACTGGTATCAATCATTTCGGCAGAGTATTTATATTTGTCTGCCAAATCTTTATGGCCTTTGTATGAGGAAATAAAGTCATCCAACTGAGTTTTAATCTCATCAGTTTTCCACTTTGGATTTTTAACCATCTGGTTTTTAAAAGCAGAATTGATGGCGACTAACTCGGCATGCGCTTGTGATTGGTAGCCGCGTTCAATGTAGCGGTTGTAAGAGGGAATGGCAATGACGCTCAGGATGGCTAAGATGGCGACAGCAATCATCATCTCAACCAGCGTAAAGCCTAGTTGTTTGGTAGAGGTGGTATTCATTATATTATTCGCTGGCAACGTAAGACTGAAGAACGACTTGGGTATTGGCATTCTTACCCCATGCTTTGGCGGTAACGCGGTAAGTAATTCGACCCTCTGTCGTTTTACCTAAATATTCGATGATGTAGCGTGGATTATTTACGATGCCACTTTTTTTGTCTAAAGGATATTCCGTACCATTGGCGTCAATACACAGGCTTTTGTCGCATTTGCGCTTCCAAGCATCTACGGTTGGGTTGCCTTCTTCAGTAAAATCGCCATTGGATTTGACGTTTGGTGTGGAGCATAAACCTTTTTCACATTTTGCGGTAAAAGTAGTCTTTTTATCTTCAATATCAAAAATTTGATTTTCACCTTCACGCAGTGCCGCTTCGGCTAGGGTAGTTGCCAGTTTACGGTCGGCATCATTGGTGCTGATACGCTGTTCGGTATTGTAGGACTGGGTGGCTGTAACCACGAGCAGGGCGATAACGACCATCATCATTAAGACGATAAACAAAGCATAGCCCTGCTGCCGTTCGGGTTTGATTAGAGTGATCGGTCGGCGCATACGTTTCCTCCGCGGATGGTGGCATTAATTTTATAGATATCGACTTTATTGTCTTGTTCTTTTGATGGGTCAATACTGCCGTTATTCAGTACGATTTGGATAGAAGCCGGAGACTTGGCCTTAGCTGAGATATCCAATGCGGTTTTGTAATCAAATGATTCTGTATTCAATCCGCTGGCAGATGCATTTTCAGAATCAGGACATTCTGCATAGATATAGTGGATATCCATAGCAGTGATGCCTTTAATTAACAGCTGCGGATTACTCCATGAGCCATCATTTGATAATTGGAAACGGAACAAACCGCTCTCTTCGCCAAGTTTACCGACAGCGTAGGCAATCATTTCATGTTTCATAATGGCGATACTGCCGTCTTGATCAGAGTTGGTAATTTTTAAAGCTGATTTTGCCGCAGCCAAATCTTTAATTTCTATGTGAGGTTTGGCAATGCCGGAGCAGCTGCTGGCAATGGCAGTTTTTGCAGCAGAGTCCGCTTTGTCGATACCGTATTGGAACAGCAGGGCTTTGCCAGTTTGAACAAAGCCTGTATAGCTTAATTTATTGATTTCTTTAACCGGTAACAGCTTATTCACACCGGCTGTTTTCAATGTATATTCATCCGAGCTTTTGTCTTCTATCACTGCAGAGGCAGGAAAATTCGCCATATTGAAGCAGCCGAAATTACCTGCCATACGCGCATCGCGGACGATCATATTGGCGGCGTTGCGCAAATCTTGTTGGATACCGATACGGGCGTTGGCAGACTTGTTTAATCCGCGCGCAGTAAAGTAGGTGGAGCTGACAGCCATTAAGACGATCATGCTGAGCAGGCTGGCAACCAGAAATTCAAGGATGCTGAAGCCACGAATGGCGATTTTATTGGGAATATGGTTGAGTAAGCGTTTATTGTTCATTGTTAGTCTCTTACGCGTGATTGGTAGGTATAGACAACGTGATGCCCCGATGTATTGAGATTTTTTGCGCTATTTTCTTCTTCGACATCTTGCAACCATAAAACTTTCACGATGGTCGTGTCGCCTTTGCCATCGCATTTTGCGTTAAACCCATTTTCGTAAGTCGGCTCTGCACCGGAAGAATCTTTGCAGATGGTCGAGAAGACTTGGGCTTCGGGAAGGGCTTTGGCTAAATCAGCTTTAAACTGTGCAATTTGAGCCTGTGCAAGTTGGGCTTTGCTCATTTTGGCTTCAAATTTTGCAGTTTGTTTAGAGTCGGATTTTAGGTAGGCATCATAGGATTTTTTATAACGGGAGGTTTTTTCCCCTGCAGTATCGGTTTCTTCAGAGAGCGTCGGATTAATGAGCATGCCTTCAATTAGATTTTGTGTAATTTGGGCGACTGTGGTTTGATTTTCAGACTCGCGCACGCTGGATACGGTACGCAATTGAACAGCCAGAAGGGCAAGCACACCGATTGCAAGGACAAACATGGCGATCAAAACTTCAATCAGGGTCATACCTGATTGAAGTTTTGGAGTAAAGCTTGTTGAGCTTGTTTTCAGACGGCCTTTAAATGATCTGAGATGAGTAGGATTAGTAATGTTCATAAGATACCGTTGTTATTATTTGGAAGTGTATTCGCATATTTTGCGCTCATCGTTTTTAGCACAGATTTCGACATGCCCATTGCCATTGATTAAAAGTACGGTAGCACGGGCTTTCTTGGTTTCAGCATCGGCAGCAGATTTATCCGTTAGGCTGATTTTGATGTGGCCGTCTGAAAATTGATAATTTTTGCCATCAGTTGAATGACCAAATGTACCATTGGGAAGAAATCTCCACCAGACTTCTTTTGAAGCTGAGGCCGAGAGGGCAGAACGGTCATTGCCGATAGGGATATAGTTGAAGCTGCATTCCACTTTGTCGGTATCTCCATTAAGGATAATGGAGCGGATGGATAAATCAACTGTGTCGTTTTGATAGCGTAAGTCTTCGTTTTTATCAGCGTAGGCCAACATACCATTACCGGCATATTTGGAATCGCAACCATTATTGGGTGAGCCATCGGATTTGATTTTGACCGGGCAGATGTAAACGGGAAGATTGAGACGGACGGCCTCATTACGCGCGAAGCGCAGCAGATTTGCAATTTGCTCTGCTTGCGATGCCGCACGTCTGGAGGCAATCCATTGATTCATATTGGGAAGTGCGATGACTGCCATTACTGCTGCAATAGTAATGACGATCAGCAACTCAATTAGGGTGAAGCCTTTTTGTGTCTGATACATGAGTGATTTTTTAGTAGTAATGTGTTGGGTAACTGACGTTTTCTCTTTTGCACTTGCCTGTGGCAATGCTTTTGCTTTTATTAGATTTATTCTAAACGATTTTGTAATGCGTGACTAATGAAATATGAAATTCGGTTAGTTTTTCGGACAATCTGTCTCAATCTTCCATCAACATGGATTCTGGAATATAGGCAGCATTATCAAATTTGGTAAATTGACCCATCCAAGTGAGGAATACTTTCCCAACGGGACCGTTACGGTGTTTGCCGATAATACATTCCGCCAAGCCTTTTACGGGTGAATCTGAGTTGTAGTATTCGTCGCGATACATGAACATAATCAAGTCGGCATCTTGTTCGATTGCGCCGGACTCACGCAAGTCGGACATCATCGGGCGTTTGTCGGTACGCTGCTCAACTGTACGGCTCAACTGCGACAGGGCAATGACGGGAACTTGCAATTCTTTAGCCAATGCTTTGAGGGAGCGCGAAATTTCGCCAAGCTCGGAAGCACGGTTGTCAGAGCGACCAGAACCTGACATCAATTGCAGGTAGTCGATAACGATCAACCCCAATTTGCCGTTGAACTGGCGTGCAAGACGACGGGCGCGGGCGCGGAGTTCGATCGCAGTCAAACCCGGCGTTTCATCGATATACATGGGTGCATCGGAGAGTTTAACGACCGCTTCGTTCAGACGGCCCCAGTGTTCGTCTTGTAATCTGCCGGTTTTTAAAACGCTTTGATCCAAACGTCCGACTGAACCCAGCATACGCATGACCAACTGCGCACCGCCCATCTCCATAGAGAATACGGCGACAGGCAATTTGTTTTCTACGGCAACGTGTTCCGCAATATTGATCGAAAAGGCGGTTTTACCCATGGACGGACGACCTGCGACGATGATCAAATCGCCTGGTTGAAGACCTGATGTTTTTTTGTCGAGGTCGATAAAACCTGTCGATATGCCGGTTACTTCATCAGGATTGTCGCGCGAATAAAGCATATCGATGCGCTCGACCACTTCTTTCAGAAGGTCGGGCATCTCAAGGAAGCCTTGTTTGGATTTGGCGGTGCTTTCGGCGATTTGGAATACTTTGTTTTCTGCCTCGTCCAAAAGCTGGCCTGCATCGCGCCCTTGCGGATTGTATGCGCTGCGTGCAATTTCCGTGCCGACTTCGGCAAGCTGGCGCATGATGGAACGTTCGCGCACGATTTCGGCGTAGCGGCGGATATTGGCAGCAGATGGCGTATTTTGCGCCAGCGTAATCAGATAGTTGAATCCGCCTGCCGCTTCCAATTCTTCATTGCGTTCCAAACTTTCTTGGACGGTAATGACGTCGGCAGGACGGCTTTCATTAATCAGATTGGCAATCGTACGAAAAATCAGGCGGTGTTCGTGGCGGTAGAAATCCTCGCCGGAAACGACATCGGCAATACGGTCCCAAGCAGAATTTTCCAGCATCAGGCCGCCCAATACGGATTGCTCCGCTTCTGTGGAATGTGGCGGCAGTGACAATGCGCTGATTTCACGGTCTTCAGACGGCATATCGGAATAATTGCTCATGACGGGCATCTCTGGCTGGGAAATTGCAATCCACTATTATAGCGCAGTGTAAGTTCAATTGGTTTGTTTAGGCTAAAGCAGGTAAAATAGTAATGTTGTCGATTTGACAACACACACTACCAAAATATAAATATCAAGAATTAGGAGCATAAAAATGGAACACAAGCTGCCACAATTGCCTTATGAACTGGATGCGTTGTCCCCTCATCTGACCAAAGAAACTTTGGAGTTCCACTACGGCAAACACCATCAAACCTACATCACCAATTTGAACAATCAAATTAAAGGCACTGAGTTTGAAGAAATGCCTTTGGAAGAAATCGTGAAAAAATCTTCCGGCGGTATGTTCAACAACGCTGCCCAAACTTGGAACCACACTTTCTACTGGCTGGGCTTTACCCCTAAAGGCCAAGGCAAACCTGCCGGCGAATTGGCTGCAGCCATCGACGCCAAATGGGGCAGCTTCGAGAAATTCCAAGAAGCGTTCAATGCCTGCGCGGCCGGTACTTTCGGATCAGGTTGGGCATGGTTGGTGAAAACGCCTGCCGGTGAATTGGATCTGGTTTCTACTTCTAATGCAGGTACTCCGCTGACTACTGAAAACACTCCGCTGTTGACTTGCGACGTATGGGAACACGCCTACTACATCGACTACCGCAACAGCCGTCCTAACTACCTGAAAGGTTTCTGGGAAATCGTTAACTGGGATGAAGTTGCCAAACGTTTCGCCGCATAAAACGATATGGATGAAAAGGCCGTCTGAAAAATTTTCAGACGGCCTTTTTGTCAATATTGGTGTGAAGAGATGGTTTAGATGAATGTTTTTTCTGTCTGATGCGCAAAATTATCATGGAGCAAAAAAAAGGATAAAGGGGAGATTATGCTAAAATATTGTCAACAATTTTTTGATTCCGCATGATATGGAATCAGCGTTTGAAACACATAGACAAGAGGATTTTATGAAATTTCTAGACCGTGAGGCGACCATTGCCAAACCCGGCTTTAATCGTTGGCTGGTACCGCCTGCCGCTTTGGCCGTGCATCTTGCCATCGGGCAGATATACGCTTATTCCGTGTTCAATGCGCCGCTTACCAAGCTTATCGGTATTACTGAGTCGGCTGCAGGAGATTGGAAGCTGACCACGGTTGGTTGGATTTTCAGCATTGCCTTGGCGATGTTGGGCGCGTCTGCCGCTATGTTCGGTACTTGGATGGAGCGCGTTGGTCCGCGTAAGGCGATGTTTGTTGCTGCCTGCTGCTTCAGCTTGGGCTTTTTTGTGTCGGCGATCGGCGTCCATACGCATAATCTGTTTTTGCTTTATTTGGGCAACGGTGTGATTGGCGGGGTTGGTTTGGGCTTGGGCTATATCGGGCCAGTATCGACACTGATGAAATGGTTTCCCGATAAACCGGGTATGGCGACAGGTTTGGCGATTATGGGCTTTGGTGGCGGCGCGATGTTGGCTTCGCCTTTATCCGTGTCGCTGATGAATTTCTTCTCCAGTGAAACTTCGGTTGGCGTAGCGCAGGCTTTTGTCGTCTTAGGGTTGTTCTATCTGGTGTTGATGATGTTCGGTGCGTTTACCATCCGCATACCTGCCGATGGCTGGAAACCTAAAGGTTATGTTGCGCCGAAAATCAAAAGCAAATTGGTCAGCAGCAATCACGTCAATGTTTCCGAAGCCATGAAGACACCACAATTTTGGCTCTTGTTTTGGGTGTTATGTCTGAACGTGACGGCGGGTATCGGCGTTTTGGGTCAGGCTTCTGTCATGATTCAGGAGCTGTTTTCTGAAACTTCTGTCGGTAAACAGGCTGCCATTGGTGCGGGTGCGGCGGCAGGTTTTGTGAGCCTGTTGAGTCTGTTTAATATGGGCGGCCGCTTTTTGTGGTCCAGCGTGTCCGACAAAATTGGGCGTAAAAATACTTATACTATTTTCTTTGTGCTCGGCTCGCTGTTGTATTTTGCCATTCCGTCTATTGGCGAGAGCGGTAACAAGGCTTTGTTTGTTATTGGGTTTTGCGTCATCATTTCCATGTATGGTGGCGGTTTCGCAGCGATTCCGGCGTATTTGAAGGATTTGTTCGGCACTTATCAAGTTGGTGCAATCCACGGCAGGATTTTGCTGGCATGGTCAACTGCGGCCGTTATCGGCCCGGTGTTGGTCAACTATATCCGCCAAAGCCAAATTGAAAGCGGCGTTCCGGCTGCCGAGGCTTATAGCATTACCATGTACATCATGGCAGGTTTGTTGATTGTCGGTTTGCTGTGTAATTTGAGTGTCCGTTCGGTTCATGAAAAGCATCACGAAAAAGATATTAAGGTCGCGGCACATAGCGGCAACCCCGATGATGAAACCGCTGTATCCGATGCCTATCTGATCAGCAAGAAAGTATCAGTGGGCGGTATCGGCGTATGGTGGCGCTGGGCTTTGGTCTGTATCCCTTTGTGCTATGGTGTCATTATGGTGTTTGTTAAAGCCTTAAGTTTGTTTAATTGATTGTTGAAAATTAAAGGCCGTCTGAAATTTTCAGACGGCCTTTTTTACATGTTGAACAATTAATCTTTTGATACGCTAATGGTATGTTTGATGTGTTTTAAATTCGCAACGATGGTAAAAGTCATCATCACCAGTAAAGCCCATGAACTCCATTTGCTGATGTGTACTGATGCCCATGCGCCGATTTGGTTTGGATAGCGCCAAACGCCGAATAGGGTTCCCAAATTTTCCGCCAGCCAAATAAAAAATCCGATCAGGACGAAAGCGAGCAGGAGCGGCATTCTACGAGTGGTGTCATAGGGCGTGTATAAGACCGTTGTCCGGGCGTATAGGCCGAGAGCAAAAGCAGCGAGATACCAGCGATAGTCGCCGATATAGTGATGGGTGAAAAAATTGATATAAATCGCCAGTGCGCACAAAGTGCCCAACCAATACGGCGGATGGCTTTTGATTTTGAGGTCAAACAGCCGCCATGCTTGAATGATATAGCTGCCGACTGCGGCATACATAAAGCCTGCAAACAGCGGTACGCCGCCAATTTTGGTATAAGCCTCATCAGGATAGCTCCAAGACTGGATATCGCCTGATGTCTTGAACCACTCTAAAGCAAAGCCCACCAAGTGAAACAGCGTAATCGATTTCACTTCATCCCAAGTTTCCAGCTTGAAATACAGCATGGCTGCTTGTACGGAGATGGCAAAAATCAGCAGCAGGTCGTAGCGTGAAATCCCCAACCAGCCTGTTTTCGGAACGAGGAACATGGCAATGAAAAACAAGCCTGCAAATAAGCAGGCTTGTGCTTCTTTCAAACCGAAAAACCAAAATTCAACGATAAAGCGTCGCCAACCATGCAAATCCTTGCGTTTGGGATGCTCAGTCAGCCAAGTATCCAGTTTGCCCAACATATTTTCAGACGGCCTCTTAATCTTAAAAATGTTTTAGGCAGATTGAATCGGAATGACGCGGTTTTGCTTACGTTTTGCGCCACCCTCGCAGTAGTTGGTTTTGACATAATCTTCAACGATTTGTAAAAACTCAGCAGCGATATTGTCGCCTTTGAGGGTGACTTTCCGCTCGCCGTCTACATAAACCGGCGCAACCGGTGTTTCGCCTGTACCGGGCAGGCTGATACCGATATCGGCAAGCTTGCTTTCGCCCGGACCATTTACCACGCAACCCATTACAGCGACGTTTAATGATTCAACGCCTGGATATTCAGTGCGCCAAACAGCCATTTTCTGGCGTAAATAGTTTTGTACATCTTGAGCCAACTCTTGGAATACGGTACTGGTGGTACGGCCGCAACCCGGGCAGGCTGTAACCATTGGCGTAAAGGAGCGCAAGCCCATGGTTTGCAGGATTTCCTGACCGACAATGACTTCTTGTGTGCGGGGGGAGCCGGGTTCGGGCGTAAGGGAAATTCGAATGGTGTCGCCGATACCTTCTTGCAATAATACGGACAGAGCTGCGGTGGAAGCCACAATGCCCTTGCTACCCATACCTGCCTCAGTCAGACCGAGATGGAGCGGGTAACGGCAACGACTACCTAATTCGCGGTAAACCTGAATCAAGTCTTGTACGGCGCTGACCTTGCACGACAAAATGATTTTGTCTTCAGGCAAGCCTAAAGCCACGGCTTTTTCTGCCGATTCCAGCGCCGAAACAATCAAAGCCTCTTTCATGATTTCTTCAGGCGGTTTTGGTGTGGCAGAAGCTAAGTTGGCATCCATCATGCGCTTGGCAAGGCTTTGATCAAGCGAACCCCAGTTCACACCGATGCGTACGGCTTTATTGTTTTCTGCGGCAGTACGGATCATAAAGGCAAATTTTTCATCGCCTTTTGCACCTTTGCCGACATTGCCCGGGTTAATCCGATATTTGGCCAAAGCTTTGCCGCACTCTGGAAATTCAGCCAATAAGCGTTCGCCATTAAAATGGAAATCACCAATTAAAGGCGTGGTGTAGCCCATATCGTCTAAGCGGCTGCGGATTTCGGCTACTTTGGAAGCAGCTTCAGGAGTATTGACCGTGATGCGGACCATTTCCGAGCCGGCATCGCTCAATTCTTTGACCTGTTGGGCAGTTGCTGCGGCATCTGCCGTATCCGTATTGGTCATGGATTGAACAAGAACGGGCGCATCGGAGCCGATAATGAGGTGGTCAATTTTGACTTGATGTGTCTGACGGCGTTTAGGTGTGGTCATTTTAGTTTTTTCCTGCAACAAAAGAGGCGGATTTTTCACCGGCAACACGGTATTTCAAAGGTTCGATAGGTGTGCCACCGTAATTGGCTTCCGAGCCGGCTGCAATACCGATCCAAACATTGTAGGGTGCGCCGCCTCTCAGACGTTGTTCGCTTCCGGCAGGAACGATACGGCTGAATACTACTTTTCCATCTTTGTCTGTAATAATCAGATTGCTTCGGTATTGGACTTTAATCCAAAGTTCGTCTTTCTCGACTTTGACGGCAGGTTTCTCTTCTTGTGCTACGGCAGAAGCCTCAGAAGCAGCTTGATCATTAGCCACTTCAGGCTTATTGGTAATTTCTTTTTTGCCGTCTTCCGTCATTTCGCTAACGGCAACATTATCCGTTTTTAAGGCGGGCGTTTTCATCGTATCAGCAACATCTTTGCTGTTTTGAATATTTGCCTGTTCGTTTTCAAAACTGGATTTGCTTTGCCAAAAGTAAACGCCGCCTACAGCCAAAGCCAGTGCGGCTATCCCCAATATCCATTTTGGGAAGCCTTGCTTTTCAGTGTCTTGATAGCTTAAGCTGGTGTTGGCACTGCGTGTTACCGCGTATACATGGTCTTCAAGTTGCGGAGTAATGGAGAGCAAATGTTTGGCGATGGTTTGTTCGTCGATTTTCAGAAATCGTGCATACGAACGCAGATAGCCTGAAACAAAGACTAAACCGGGAAAGCCTGAATATTCCCCTTTTTCCAAAGCATCAATTTGTTCGGCAGACAGTTTCAAACGTGAAGCAACATCTTGAATATCGATTTTGGCATCAGTTCTGTGTGTGCGTAATTCATCCCCCAATGTTTTGGCGGCTTGTGTGTCGTAGCTAATTTTATCGTTATTTTCCATTTAGTGGCCCGTTGTGACAGTTTGTAGTTCGTCTGAATAAGGGAAGTTTGCCCTAAGTTGGGCTTCGTATTCGTATGCGGCGTGTTTATTGCCCAAAGCAGTAGCCAAACGCCAGCCTAAGAGCAAATCGTCAGCCTGCAGGACCTCAACTTTGCTTTGGTATTGGCGGAAATAATAGTCGGCATCGTTCAGATTGCCTGCCATCATTTTGGTTCGGGCAAGTTCTTTGAAAGCAGGGAAAAATTGTGGATTCGCTGCTAAAGATCTTTCCAAATAGGCTTGCGCTAAAGAGTATTGGCCTAACCTTGCACTGCAAATGCCTTTATTCATGTTGGCAATAAAGGGGCTTGGGTAGGTTGGGTCGGCCAGTGCTTTGTCAAAATAAGCCAAAGAATCGGCTGGTGCATTCATTTGATTGCACAAGAACCAGCCGTAGTTGTTGTTGACTTCCGCGCTATCAGGTTTTAAAGACAATGCTTTAAGAAAGCTTTCCTGAGCTTTGTCCTTGACTTTCAAATACTGATAAATCTCGGCGCGTACCAACCAAGCAAGGTCATTTTTTGAATTGAACTTAAGCGCCTCTTCGATACTTTCAGTAGCTTGGCGGTAGTTTTGGCCGCGCATATATTCTACAGCCAGTTGGGTTTTGATATTAGAAACTTGAATGGCACGTTCTTTAGGGCTTGGACCGGAAGAGGAAGCGCAGGCTGAAAGAGTCAGTGCGGTAAGTAAAGCGAATCCGAACTTGATTTTCATAATTAACCTTATTGTTCGACCAAAATCTGTTGCCATTTTTGTTGGCGGCGTGTTTTATCTTGTACTTGTCCGGCCAGTTGTCCGCAAGCAGCGTCAATGTCGTCGCCGCGGGTTTTGCGGACAGTAACGACAAAGCCGGCTTGTTGCAGAATATCGCGGAAGACACGGATATTTTCATTGGTAGAACGTTCGTAGCCGGAATTTGGGAAAGGATTGAACGGAATCAGATTGAATTTGCATGGTACATCTTTAACCAATTCAATCAATTCACGCGCATGTTGTGCTTTATCGTTGATGCCGTCGAGCATAACGTATTCAAAGGTAATAAAGTCGCGGGGGGCTTTGACCAAATAACGTTGACAGGCCGCCATCAATTCTTTAAGCGGGTATTTTTTATTGAGTGGAACAATCTGATCGCGCACTTCATCGTTGGATGCGTGTAAAGACACGGCCAAAGCAACAGGCATTGCATCACGCAGTCTGTCCATTTGTGGAACCATACCCGAAGTGGAAACGGTTACGCGACGGCGGCTTAAGCCGTAGCCGTGATCATCCAGCATAATGCTCAAAGCGGTAACAACATTATCAAAGTTTGCCATGGGCTCGCCCATACCCATCATCACCACGTTGGAGATAACGCGTTCATTTTTAGGGGTAACGCCCATGGCTTTATTGGCCCACCAAAGCTGGCCGATGATTTCAGCGGCAGTCAGGTTGCGGTTGAAACCTTGTCGTCCGGTAGAGCAGAAGGTGCATTCCAATGCGCAACCTACTTGGGAAGAGATGCACAAAGTTCCGCGTTCGGCTTCGGGAATGAAGACGGTTTCTACACCGTTGCCCGTGCCGACATCCAGCAACCATTTGCGTGTGCCATCAGTAGATTCTTGTGCCATCATTAATTTAGGCACTTCGATTGTGGCTTGTTCATTTAACTTGGCACGCAATGATTTGGCCAAGTCAGTCATTTCTTCAAAGTTTTGTGCACCGGCTTGATGCATCCAACGCATTACCTGCTTGGCACGAAAAGGCTTTTCGCCCATTTCGGCAAAGTGTTGCGTCAGTCCGTTTAAATCATAATTCAGTAGATTGGTTTTCATGTATTTTTATGTTTCTCAGTAAAGCTTTTAAAGCAAAGGGGCTTATTGGGCAGCTTTGCTTTAATAGCCTTTGGATTTTCAGACGGCCTTTAATTTGTAGGACATACAAAGCAGTTTTGCCGTCCGATATAAATCGGACGGCCGTAAAGCGGCTACAGGCTTTTATTCTTAGCGTGGGCAGATTTCGCTTTGGCTGAAGAAGTAAGCAATTTCAATTGCAGCATTTTCAACACTGTCAGAACCATGTACGGCATTAACACTGACAGATTCTGCAAAGTCGGCACGGATTGTGCCAGGAGCTGCATCGGCTGGATTGGTTGCGCCCATCAATTCACGATTTTTGGCAACGGCGTTTTCACCTTCTAATACTTGAATCATGACAGGATTGCGAGTCATGAATTTAACCAAGTCTTCATAAAAAGGGCGGTCTTTGTGTACGGCATAAAATTCTTTTGCTTCACGCTCAGAGAGATGTTTCATTTTTGCCGCAATAATGCGCAAGCCGTTTTCTTCAAAGCGGCTGTAAATCTTGCCGATGACGTTTTTTTCTACTGCATTGGGTTTGATGATGGAAATCGTACGTTCTATGGCCATGTTATGTCCTTGTTTTTATTGAAAGATAAGTTGTCGTAGCCAAGAGGCGAGGGAAGTGTATTCTACCAAATTTCGCCCCTTTTTGGGAAAGGCATTATTTGCTTAAAGTCAGGTGCGGTTGTTCCAAATAGACTTCAGATTGCATTTCGATCATACGGCTGGCTGTACGGGTAAATTCTTCTGCAAAATCGCCTTCGACGTAAATATCATTTACGCTAACTGCGCTGGTAGCGCACAGCTTCACACGGAAATCGTATAAAACGTCAATTAACCATGTCAGACGGCGTGCTTCTGCTTTTTCTTGAGGGGTTAGGCGTTCTAATCCTGAAAGGAAAACCATCTCGTAATGTTCGGCTAAATACAAATAGTCAGCTTGTGAGCGAGGGCCAAAACATAATGCGCGGAAATCAAACCAGATGGCGCGTTCTGACTGGGCTTTATGAGGAATTTCCCGTCCATGAATAATGCTGATGCCTGGGTTTAATTCAGAGATTCCGCTCATTTCTTTAAATAAAGCAGCCAGTTTTTGCTCGTTTTCTTCATTATTGGGGACAAAGAAAATTTCGGCAGGACGCAACGTACGCAAGCGGTAATCTTCGCCGCCATCCACATTTAAAACAGTCAGGTTGGACTCGATAAGAGCGATGGTTGGCAGAAAGCTACTGCGGTTTTGGCCTTGAGGATAGAGTTCGGATGGGGCGTAGTTGGAAGTGGCTACCAAGACGACACCTTCACTCAACAGGTTTTCCAGCAAGCGACCCAAAATCATGGCATCGGCAATATCGCTGACGTGAAACTCGTCAAAACACAAAACTCGTGTTTCTTTGGAAATTTCTGTTGCAACGGCTTTTAAGGGATTGGCTTCGCTTTTCAAGACTTTAAGGCGCTGATGGATTTCGGCCATGAAGGCATGGAAATGCACGCGACGCTTGCGACGATAAGGGAGACAGCCGAAAAAAGCATCCATCAAGAAACTTTTACCACGTCCTACGCCGCCATAAAAATAGAGTCCTTTAGGTACTTGGGGGGAACGCAAGCTACGGCCGAGAAAACGGTTGCGTTTGCGTTTGAACATCATCAGCTCGGTCCACAAACGATCCAAATATTCAATGGCTCGCGCTTGGGCTTCGTCGCGGATAAAGTTAGGCTGTTCGGCTGCAGCTTGATACCAAGTCAATGGGCTGTGGTTTTCAAATGGAGGTGGTGTGAATAGTTGGTCTCTATTGCTCATGTGTAACCTTTATTATGTTTTGCTGGCGATAGTTGAAACATCATCCGCAATAGTTTGGACAGCAGTTGGAATGATGTTTTCATTACAGAATAGTCGGTCTATTATAAATGATTTCAGACGGCCTGCGTTTTTTGCAAAAGCATTGTAGTAAATATAGTTGAAAGAGTGTGCGATTAAGGTATGCGTGAAAAGAGCCGGCTTTGGTATTTCTTGAGAAAATAAAAAAACGCCGCATTTCTGCGGCGTTTTGCTACTAAGTATTAATGAGCACTTTCTTGCAATGCCAAGTCTACACGCTCACGCAACTCTTTACCCGGTTTGAAGTGAGGAACATGCTTTTCTGGCACTTCCACGCGTTCGCCAGTTTTTGGGTTGCGCCCGATACGGGCAGGGCGGTGGTTCAAATCGAAGCTGCCGAAGCCGCGGATTTCGATACGTTGTCCACGAGCCAGTGAGCGGGTCATGGTATCAACCAAGACTTTTACACTGTATTCGACATCTTTAGCCAGCAGTTGGTTGCCATTTTTCTCGGCAAACACTTCTGCGAGGCGAACCATCAATTCAGACTTCGTCATGTCTGCAACCTTATTCTTGGTCGCCGGACAGTTTGGCTTTCAGCAAGTCGCCCAGGCTGGTAGTACCGGCATTGGCAGTTGCAGCGGCGTTAACTGAATTCAGGGCTTCGCGGTTTTCTTTAGCGTCTTTAGCTTTAACAGACAGGCGGATGCTGCGGTTTTTGCGGTCGACGGTTACGATAACGGCTTCAACCTCATCACCTTCTTTCAGTTTGGTGGTCAGATCTTCAACGCGGTCAGCTGCGAATTCGGAAGCAGGCAGGTAGCCTTCTACTTCGTCAGACAGGGCAACAACGGCACCTTTGGCGTCAACAGATTTCACAGAACCTTTAACCAAAGAACCTTTGTCGTTTACGCTGATGAAGTTACCGAAAGGATCGCCTTCCAGTTGTTTGATGCCCAAAGAGATACGCTCTTTGTCAACGTCGATTGCCAATACAACGGCTTCAACTTCTTCGCCTTTTTTGTATTTGCGTACAGCTTCTTCGCCAGCTTCAGTCCAAGACAGGTCAGACAGGTGAACCAGACCGTCGATACCGCCGGGCAGGCCTACGAATACGCCGAAGTCAGTGATAGATTTAACCGCACCGGAGATTTTGTCGCCTTTATTGTGGTTGGCGGCAAATTCTTCCCAAGGATTGGCTTGGCATTGTTTCATACCCAAAGAGATACGGCGGCGGTCTTCGTCGATTTCCAGGATCATTACTTCAACTTCGTCACCCAGTTGAACAACTTTGCTTGGGTGTACGTTTTTGTTGGTCCAATCCATTTCGGAAACGTGTACCAAACCTTCGATGCCTTGCTCGATTTCAACGAATGCACCGTAGTCGGTCAGGTTGGATACTTTACCGAACAGGCGGGTACCTTGTGGGTAACGACGGGTCAGGCCGCTCCAAGGATCTTCGCCCAGTTGTTTCATACCCAGAGAAACGCGTTGTTTGTCTTGGTCGAATTTCAGGACTTTGGCTTCTACTTCTTGACCAACTTCCAAAACTTCGCTTGGGTGTTTCACACGGCGCCATGCTAAGTCGGTGATGTGCAACAGACCGTCGATGCCGCCCAAGTCAACGAATGCACCGTAATCGGTGATGTTTTTAACGATACCTTTGATAACTGAACCTTCTTGCAGGTTTTCCAGCAAGGCTTTGCGTTCTTCGCCCAAAGTAGCTTCCAGAACAGCGCGGCGGGATACAACAACGTTGTTGCGTTTTTTGTCCAGTTTGATCACTTTGAATTCAATTTCTTTGCCTTCGAAGTGAGAAGTGTCTTTTACAGGACGTACGTCAACCAAAGAACCCGGCAGGAATGCGCGGATGCTGTTGATCATAACGGTCAGACCGCCTTTGACTTTGCCATTGATAACGCCGGACAGGATGTCGCCGTTTTCCATCGCTTCTTCCAAAGCGATCCAGTCGGCAGCACGTTTGGCTTTTTCGCGGGACAGTTTGGTTTCGCCGAAGCCGTTTTCAACAGATTCGATGGTAACGGTAACGAAATCGCCAACTTTAACTTCAATCTCGCCCTGAGCGTTTTTGAATTCAGCAACATCAATCAGAGATTCTGATTTCAGACCTGCGTTAACGGTAACGAAGTTTTGATCGATGCCGACTACTTCGGCAGTAATCACTTCACCTGGGTTCATCTCTTGCAGGGTAAAGCTTTCTTCCAGCAGCTGGGCAAAATTTTCCATAGTCATATATACTCTTTTCGGTACACCGCCAAGGGGTGCGGGTTAGGTTTGAAATGACCTGCCGTCCTTGGCGCGGCAGGTTGGGAAATGTTTTCAGACGGCCTTGTTATAGGGTTAACAGGCCGTCTGAAATGAAAACTTCGCGATTATACTCCAAATTTTAAACTTTATGATACCAATCAAGCACTTTTTTTACAGCTTCTTCGATAGAAAGGTTATTAGTATCTAAAAGCAGGGCGTCGGGCAGCTGTTTCAACGGAGCAATAGGGCGGCGGCGGTCTGCTTCGTCGCGCGCTTCAATGTCCGACAAAATACGCTCGAATGCAACGCCTTCGCATGGGATACCGAGTTGTTTGGCACGACGTTGGGCGCGGACATTGGCACTTGCGGTCAGGAAAATTTTTAATGCGGCATCAGGGAAAATAACCGAGCCGATATCGCGGCCGTCGGCGACCAAGCCTTTTTCAGTTAGGAAGTCGCGTTGGCGTTGCAAAAGGGCGGCACGCACTTTAGGCAACTGTGCGACGGCAGATGCGCCCATGCCGATCGCTTCGGTACGGATTTGCTCGGATACATCTTCGCCGTTTAATAATACGGCGCTGCCTTCAAATTGTGCGGGCAAGGTTTCTGCCAGTGTGCTGACGGCATCTTCATCTGTCCAGGCAACATTTTGTTTTTGTGCGTAAAGTGCGGTCAGGCGGTAAAGCGCACCGGAGTCGAGGTAAAGAAAACCCAAGGCTTCGGCTACGCGTGAGGCAACCGTCCCTTTACCGGATGCGCTGGGGCCGTCGATGGCAATGACTTTTTGCTTGAGGCTCATGTGTTCTCCTGAATGCGATAGGTATTTGAATTAACCGTTTATTATACGTTGCTTTGGCCGTCTGAAAGCGAAAATTTTTGTGTGATTTAGATTTGAGGGAAAAGTGGCTCGGCCTTATCGGGTATAATGGCCAAAATCATAATTTAACCGCTTTGTCTGATTGTTCGGGCCGTCTGAAATAACGGGTCGGGAACGGTCTTAGAATTTAGAAACATTATGTTACAAACTGATAATCTTACTTCTGCACAACCTCAGCGCATTATCACTGCTCAAAATATTTCCGCTCAGGAAGAATTGCTTGAACGCGCTTTACGTCCGAAAACTTTAGACGACTATATCGGGCAGGATAAAGCAAAAGAGCAGTTGGCCATTTTTATTCAGGCAGCGAAAAAACGTGGTGAAGCGCTTGACCACACTTTGCTGTTTGGCCCTCCGGGTTTGGGCAAAACTACTTTGGCGCACATTATCGCCAAAGAGTTAGGCGTTAATTTGCGCCAAACCAGCGGCCCGGTTTTGGAACGTGCCGGCGACCTTGCAGCCTTGTTGACCAATCTCGAGCCGCATGATGTGCTGTTTATCGATGAAATCCACCGTTTAAGTCCTGTGGTTGAAGAAATCCTTTATCCCGCGCTTGAAGATTATCAGTTGGACATCATGATAGGCGAAGGACCGGCCGCGCGTTCGGTTAAAATCGATTTGCCGCCGTTTACATTGGTAGGCGCGACGACCCGTGCCGGTATGCTGACCAATCCGTTGCGCGACCGTTTCGGTATCGTATCCCGATTGGAGTTTTATCAGAATAAAGATTTGGCAACTATTGTTGCCCGTTCTGCACAGTTGTTGCAGTTGGATATGGGCGACGAGGGCGCAATGGAAGTGGCCAAGCGCAGCCGCGGTACGCCACGTATTGCCAACCGCCTTTTGCGACGTGTGCGCGATTATGCCGATGTGAAAAACAACGGCGTCATTGATGCGGAAATTGCCAATGCAGCCTTGAGTATGCTGGATGTGGACGGGCAAGGTTTGGATGTGATGGATAGGAAATTCCTTGAGGCGATTCTGCACAAATTCAGCGGTGGTCCTGTCGGTTTGGAAAATGTGGCTGCTGCAATTGGCGAATCGACCGATACCATCGAAGATGTGATTGAGCCTTATCTGATTCAGCAGGGCTTTTTGCAACGTACACCGCGCGGACGCGTAGCAACCGAACGAGCCTATCTGCATTTCGGCTTGAAGGTTCAAGAATAATAATGAAGGCCGTCTGAAAACCGCTTTCAGACGGCCTGATACTTTCAATTTCATATGATTGTCGGCAAATATCTGCCGATAATCGGTTAAAATGTCTCCCTTTTCTTTTTTGAAGTTTCCCCATGAATATCTTATCCGTAGAAAATGCTTCTTTTGCCGTCGGCCACGTCGCCTTGCTCGACAAAACTTCTTTTCAACTCGACAGCGGCGAGAAAATCGGTTTAATCGGCCGTAACGGTGCGGGTAAGTCTTCGTTTTTAAAAATCCTCGCCGGCGTACAAAAGCTCGACGATGGGCAGATTATTGTTCAAAACAACCTCAAAATCGTTTATGTACCGCAGGAATCCTTTTTTGATAAGGACGCAACCGTATTTGATACCGTTGCCGAAGGTTTGGGCGAAATTCGCGATTTATTGCGCCGTTATCATCATGTCGGCCATGAGTTGGAAAATGGTTCGAGTGAGATTTTGTTGAAAGAGCTCAACGAATTGCAACTTGAAATCGAAGCGAAGGACGGCTGGAAACTGGATGCGGCAGTCAAGCAGACTTTGGGGGAACTCGGTTTGCCGGAAAACGAAAAAATCGGCAATCTTTCCGGCGGTCAGAAAAAGCGCGTCGCCTTGGCGCAGGCTTGGGTGCAAAAGCCCGACGTATTGCTGCTGGACGAGCCGACCAACCATTTGGACATTGACGCGATTATTTGGCTGGAAAATCTGCTTAAAGCGTTTGAAGGCAGCTTGGTTGTGATTACCCACGACCGCCGTTTTTTGGATAATATCGCTACGCGCATCGTCGAACTAGACCGCGGCATTCTGCGCTCCTATCCCGGCTCGTTCTCTAAATATAGCGAGAAAAAAGCGCAGGAATTAGCGGTTGAAGCGGAACATAACCGCCTGTTTGACAAATTCCACGCGCAGGAAGAAGCGTGGATACGCAAAGGCATTGAAGCGCGCCGTACCCGTAATGAAGGCCGCGTGCGCCGTTTGGAAGAGCTGCGCCGCCAGCGCGCCGAACGCCGCAATGTACAAGGGCAGGTCAACTTCAAGCTCGACAGCGGCGAGAAAAGTGGCAAAATCATCGCCGAATTGGAACACGCTTCGTTTGCCTATGGCGACAAAGTCATCATGGACAAATTCTCCGCCATTTTGCAGCGCGGCGACAAAATCGGCTTAATCGGTCCAAACGGTATCGGTAAAACCACCTTCCTCAAGCTGATTTTGGGTGAATTGCAGCCGACCTACGGCAGAATCCGCATCGGCAGCAAGCAGGAAGTTGCCTATTTCGACCAGTTCCGCAGCGCGTTGAATGAAAATGATACTGTGTTTTACACGCTCGGACAGGGCAATGATTACGTTGAAGTCGGCGGTAAGAAAAAGCATGTGATGAGCTATTTGGAAGATTTCCTGTTTCATCCGGCTCGCGCACAAAGTCCTGTTTCATCGCTCTCAGGCGGCGAACGCAACCGCCTTTTGCTGGCAAAACTCTTTACCCGTCCCGCCAATATTTTGGTCTTGGACGAACCAACCAACGACTTAGACATCGACACCCAAGAGCTGCTCGAAGACTTACTGCGTGATTATCAAGGCACGGTATTCCTTGTCTCGCATGACCGTATGTTCTTGGATAATGTGATTACCCAAAGCATTGTTTTTGAAGGACAAGGCCGTCTGAAAGAATACATCGGCGGCTATCAAGACTATATTGACGCAAAATCGCGGGAAGATAAAATTCAGACGGCCTCTGCGCCTAAAGCGGTTGCCGAACCTGAAAAAATTAAACCCAAAGCCAACCGCACAGTCAAACTTTCCTATAAAGAACAGCGCGAACTCGATGCCCTGCCTGATGAAATCGCCGCTTTGGAAACCGAGCAGGCTGAAATCAATGCCCAGCTTTCCGATCCTGAAATTTTCAAAGATTACGAAAAAGCAGGTGCATTGCAAAGCAGGGCTGAAGAAATCGAGATGTCGCTTTTGGAAAAACTGGAACGCTGGGAATGGCTGGAAGCGAAACAAAATGGCGAAGCGGTTTAAATTGGGAATTTTGTCCCAAAGTAGGGCAGATATTTTTCTAAATCATGCCGTCTGAACCCCGAATATTCAAAAACAAGGTCTACAACCAACATGAAAAAAGTCGAGAAAAACGTATTGGTGCTGCATAGCGCTAAGGAAATGTTTGAGCTGGTGGACAAAGTTGAGGACTATCCAAAATTTTTGCCGTGGTACAGCAAGACCGAAGTCATCGAACGCAAAGGCAATGAGCTAAAAGCGCGCCTGTTTATGGACTATATGCGCGTCAAACAGTCATTTGCGACGCACAACCACAATATCCCGGGGCAGGAAATCCGCATGGATTTGCTCGAAGGGCCGTTTAAAACCTTGCGCGGCACTTGGAAATTTATCGATTTGGGCGATGATATGTGTAAAGTCGAATTCAGATTAGAATACGATTTTTCCAATGCCGTACTTTCTGCCATGATTTCCCCGGTGTTCGGCCATCTCGCTGGCACGCTGGTGGATGCTTTTATTAAAGAGGCCGACCGCCGCTATGCTTGAGATTGAAATTGTTTACGGACTGGCCGACAGGCAAGTGTTGAAGAGCATGACCGTTGCAGAAGGTACAACCGTACGCGAAGCTACCTTGAAAAGCGGATTGGAGGTGGAGTTCCCAGAGTTGGATTTACAGCAAGCACCTTTGGGTATTTTCGGCAAGGCAGTGAAAGACGAGACTGTATTGCGCGATGGCGATCGGATTGAGGTTTATCGTCCATTATTGATTGATCCTAAAGAAGCGAGACGTAAACGTGCAGGGCAAGAATAAATCAAAGGCCGTCTGAAACTTTTTCAGACGGCCTGTCAAACTGAAAGAACAGTAATGAGCTTGAAAATTAAATTAATCGTTGGTTTGGGCAATCCAGGCCAAGAATACGAACAAACGCGCCATAATGTCGGCTTTTGGCTGTTGGACGAACTAGCGTGGAAATGGAAAGTCAATTTTAAAGACGAAAAGAAATTTTACGGCGAAGTAGCGCGCACCACTACGCCTGATGGCGATGTTTGGCTACTCAAACCCATGACCTTTATGAACCGCTCCGGTCAGGCAGTAGCCGCTTTGGCTCAATTTTACAAAATCAAGCCGGAGGAAATCTTAGTGGTTCATGACGAGCTGGATATTCCATGCGGCCGTATCAAATTCAAACTTGGCGGCGGCAACGGCGGACACAACGGCCTCAAAGACATTCAGACTCGTTTGGGTACGCCTAATTTCTACCGCCTGCGCTTAGGTATTGATCATCCGGGCGACCGTAATCTGGTTGTCGGTTATGTGTTGAATAAACCGTCGGCGGAACACAGACAGCAAATTGATGATTCCATTGCCAAATCCCTGCAAGGATTGCCGGCCGTGTTAAATGGCGAATGGGAAGAGGCAACACGTTTTTTACACAGTAAGTAAGCGTACCCGAATCAAACGGGCAACCTTGCGCATCATGTTCAGACGGCCTGAAAACAGACGGTGCAGTCTGACTAGTGATAAACCAATCAAAGAAACAGTAAATATGAGCGAACTGACTAGCCTTATGCAGACCGAAGCCCCAGGCATTGTTGGCGAAACATTAGACTTCTGCCTTTACGAATGCAGTATTGAAGATGCCCCGGATGCAGAAGAAGTGGCACAATGGCGTGATATTTTGAAGGCGCGTGGTGGAAAATTTGTCCGCTTGGCAGACATCTGTCAAACATGGCTGGATGAAGAGGCAGACAAATGAAAGCCTTACCATTAAACAAATTTACTGCCGCTGCCTTGATCTGGTTTGCCGCCGCCATTTATGCCTTACTTTTCAAAGAGGGCGGCAATAGCGCTCCACCATTTCCCCATTTTGATAAAGTCGGCCATTTCGGACTTTTCTTCGGTCAGGCATGGCTGTGCGCAAAAATATTTATTCAAGAGAATAGGGAAATACCCTATAAAGGCATTCTGTTTGCCGCTTTATTGTTTGCAGTAGGAAGTGAGTTAGCTCAGGCATTTCTGACTGCTACGCGGCAAGGTTCGATTGCGGACGGCATTGCCGATATGGCAGGTACGGCTGCGGCGCTGTGGTTTGCAGAAAAAGTAAAAACAGCAAAAAGTTAGATATATTTAAAGAAGTTAAAAGGCCGTCTGAAATCCTGAGAAACAGGTTTCAGACGGCCTTTTGTTACTTGATATTTGAAGCAATGATTGCTTCATGATAAGAATTAGAATGTTACGCGTACGCCGGCAGATACTTCGTGGGAATGGAGCTTAACGTTATTGATCTTGCTCCAGTGGTTATAGCGATAGCCTGCATCCAAGGCAACGTTTTGTATTTTCTTGTCGTAAATTAAGCAAATCTAAAAATGTTTTAACTGTTGTAAAAAAGCACTTATAAAAAACACTGTAACAAGTCGTTTAAGAACAAACGGCCTTGTTCTGTCGGGCGGAATACGATCGGGTCTGATTCAAGCAGGCCTTTTTGTCTGGCGGTTTCGATTTGTGCCATGATTTTTGCAGTGGGTACGCCGGTACGTTCCTGCAGCATTGAGGCAGGTACGCCGTTGGTTAGACGTAGGGCATTCATCATGAACTCGAATGGAAGGTCTTCGTCAGCAACGGTTTTGCGTTCGACTGCTTCATGCGGATTGCTCTGCATGGCGGCAAGATAGTCGTTGGGATGACGACGGCGGACGGTACGCTCGATACGGTCGGGATAGGAAATTTTGCCGTGTGCACCCGCGCCTATGCCCAAGTAATCGCCGAACTGCCAGTAGTTCAAATTATGGCGGCACTGCATATTAGCTTTTGCAAAAGCCGATGTTTCATAGTGAATAAAGCCTGCTCCTTCCAATTCGCCATGTACGGCATCTTCAATATCCAATGCTGCTTCATCTTGCGGCAATCCTTTGGGCGGCGTATGACCGAAAGGCGTGTTCGGTTCCATTGTCAGATGATATGCGCTGATATGAGATACGCCTGTTGCAATAGCGGTTTGCACATCGTTTAAGGCCGTCTGAACGGTTTGGTTTGGCAGGGCATACATCAAATCGATATTGACTTTGTCAAATAATTTCAATGCAGTATCAATGGCTGTCAGGGCTTCTTTGCCATTGTGAACGCGTCCCAATCGAGCAAGCATATCGTCGTTAAAACTTTGCACACCGATAGACAGACGCGTAATGCCTGCGTCTTTAAACCCTTGAAACTTCTCAATTTCAAATGTGCCCGGATTGGCTTCTAAAGTAATTTCCGCTTCGGGTTGCAAGCGCACTAATGAACGCACGCCACTTAACAAGCGGTCAATCGATTTCGCTTGAAACAGGCTGGGTGTACCGCCGCCGAAAAATATAGTTTCCACCGGTCTGCCCCAAATATTGGGCAATTCAAGCTGCAAGTCGGTTAATAGGGCATCGATATAGGCGTCTTCCGGCAGGCCGTTTTTCAGGCTGTGGGAATTGAAGTCGCAATATGGACATTTTTTGATGCACCAAGGAATGTGGATATAGAGTGATAAAGGAGGTAGGGCGGTTAGCTGGCCGGGGCGTTGGAAGGTGATTTGGGTCATGGTATGTGTTGAGGCTCAAGGCCGTCTGAAATTTTTAGGCCGTTATTTTAACTGAAATGTCGGCTGGGAAAGTAATCAGTAGGAAATATGCGAAGGCTAAGCGCTCAAAAATGCTTCAATTTCTTCTTCTGATAATTTGGAATTGCAGACGGATTTTATTTTGCCTTGAGAGATATTGAGTAATGCGGGAACAGTTTTGATGCCGTATTGTTCACGAAAAGTTTTTAAAGCTGCTTTGTTGCTGCTGTCTGTAAAGCGGATGGTAAGCTGCTTGTTTAAGGAAACGGTAGACAGTTTTGCAACAAAACGGCGACAGTATGAACAGCTTGGTTTGCCTAAAAAGACGATAGCAGTTTCTTGACTGTCAATGAGTTGCAGAAGTTCGTCAGGTGTGGTTGGGATGAAGGCAGCAACGTGTTTTGCAAAGGCTGCCAATTCTTCAGGTGTGGGCTTGGGCATGGGAATGAATGTGAGATAGGCCGTCTGAAGGTTTCAGACGGCCTGTTGTTTTTATGTAGTTAAAGTCTTTTGCGCATCCAAGATGAGAGTTTGGGTGCACCGAATAGCAGGAAAATGCCGATAAAAAGCTGCGCGATGTTGGTAAGTATACCGGCTTGGTTTTGTGCGCCGAGGTCCGCCCAAACGGATGTATGTGTATCGATAGCAATAGACTGTACAAAAAGATAGAGAGAGAACTGGTAAATTAGGTCGGGGATAGCTTGGAAAACAGTATATATGCCTATTAATACAATACCGGTCGTCAGCCATGGTGCAGGGTGTTTTGGGGCTTCCTGTACGGTTTGCAGATGTTCGGGCAACAGGCGGTTGGCAATGGCGGCAGGGAAACACCATAGCAGCAGCCATGCAATTAGATACAAGCCGTAGAGCATCAGTACGGATGAGATTTGTTTACTGTCATACATGCTTTCTGTCTGTACGAATATGGTCGCGATGCTGCCAAGTGTTTGTACGATACCGATTAAAACGACCAAGCGGATGGCGACAATCAAGATTTGCTTAGGGGACATGGATTTCTTCCATTATTTGTTGGATTTGGAACATCTAAAAAACGTTTCAGGTTTTCAGACGGCCTGCTATCGATTTATAAGGTTTCGATTTTTCTTAACAATTCACGCAATGCTTGGGCGCGGTGGCTTTCAGCATTTTTGATTTCAGGATCAAGCTCGGCGGCGGTGCAACCGTGTTCGGCCAGATAGAAATGTGGGTCGTAGCCGAAGCCGTTGGTGCCTGCGGCTTCTGCCTGCCATTGCCCGCGCCAGATGCCTTCTGCGATGATGGGCTGCGGGTCATTTTCGTGGCGGACGAGGACGAGTACGCAGACGTAGTAGCAGCTTTTGTCGTCTTTATCGGCAAGATCGGCAGAGAGTTTGGCGTTGTTTGCGGCATCGGATTTGGGGCTTTCGCCTGCATAACGTGCGGAGAAAATGCCGGGTGCGCCGTTTAAGGCATTGGTGCAGATACCGGAGTCGTCGGCAAGTGCCGGTAAACCGCTGTATTTGGCGGCATGACGTGCTTTAGCCAGGGCATTTTCAACAAAGGTATGGTACGGCTCGGGACATTCGGGCGTATTGAATTGTGATTGCGGCAGGACTTCGATGTTTAAGTCGGCAAAGAGGCGGGAAAATTCTTTGAGTTTGCCTGCGTTGCCACTGGCAAGGACGATTTTTTCAAACATGGTTTTTCCTTAATGGTTTTCGGTTTGCTGCATACGAGCCATTTGTGCGCGTGCTTTGTGGCGGATGTAAAGGGCAAGGCTGCCGATTTGGGCAAAAACGGCGGCAAAGGCAAACAGAAAGGCGGCAACGGCGAATTGTTTGCTGTGAATGCTCAGAAGATAAGCGCCCAACAAAATCAGTACGATAAACATCAGGGTAAACAGGGCGGTCAGGAGCAGATAGGCTTTTTGTCGGGTCATGGCAACTTGGGTAAGAGGGAAAAATGTTCTGATTATAACGTCAGATTGGGAATTTGAAACCATGCCGTATTCATTAAAAAGGCCGTCTGAATATTTCAGACGGCCTTAAGTCGAATAACGGATTAACGCAATTCTGTGTGCAGGCGGCTCAACAATGTGGAGGCATCGCTGCCTTTGTATGGGCTGCCGTCTTTGTTCAACAGATGGAGGCGTGCGCCATTGTTGATAGGCTCAACATACACGATGATTTCAGGATAAGTTTTTGGCGCTTCTGCTTTGCCTTTGCCAAATACGCGTTTGAACAGGCCCGGTTTTTTATTGGCAACTGCTTCGCCTTCGGTTGGCGCTTGTTGAACCAAGAAAGCGCGGCGTTCGGCATTTTGACCGATAACTGTCAGGCCGATGCGGTCAAGCGCAAGGGCGGTACGACGCCAGTTGCGGCCGTAATCGCCTGCCAGCAACAAAGTGCCATTGTCCACACGCGCCAATTCAGAAGCATTGCTGCGGGCGGCAACGCTTTGGGTCAGAGCCTGTTCGGCTTGCTGGCCGTCAACGCCCAAATATTGCATAAAGCGGGCGAGGAATGCAGCTTCGAGATTAGGGTCGTTTTCACCCGGCTGCCACATCGTAGTGTCTTTTTTACGGTCGGCATAAACTTCTTTCATGCCTTTGTGGGCGAAGAAGATGTCGGTCGAACCGTTTTTGCCTTGTTCGATGCGGATGATGAACTTGTCGCGTTCGCTAGTAGAGTAGATGCCACCCAAGCCGACTTTATCCAACAGGCGGCGCAGGCTGTCTTGAGGGATTTTGGCTCGGTTTTCTGCCCACTCGGTTTCCATTTGACCGATGGCCGGTTCTTCAGATTTTATGTCGAAACCGTTTTCTTGCCAGAACACTTTCAGCAACGGCCAAATTTCGCGAGGCGATTTACCATCGACAACCAACCAGCGTTGGTTGCCATCACGCTCAAGGCGTACGCCTTTAACAGATTTCAAAACTTCTGCATTGGCAGGTTGTTGTACGGCTTGAGTGCGGCGTTTGTTGAAGTCGCTGGCGCGGACGGCGCCGCTGCCTGCCGGTAATTGATAGAGGTTGCCTTGGTCTGGGTTGTTCAAATCAGGTGGTACTTCCAGTTTGACCAAGCGGTGTGATTGACTTTGATAGTCGAGTTTGGGTTGTTCTTTTTTGCTGCCGGAACAGGCAGTCATGCTAATCAGGGCGAGGGCTACTACGATGGGTTTGATATAGGTCATCTTGTTTTCCTGTGGATGAAGTTCTTAACAGGGAGGCCGTCTGAAAAGGGTGTTTGGGATTCAGACGGCCTTATTTCCGGATCAGATTTGTCCTGATTTTTCCAGAGCGGCTCGGACTTTGGCTTGACCGGCTTCGGTCAGTGCTACCAAAGGCAGACGAACATGGGGTTCGCATTTGCCCAATAAGCTCAGGCCCCATTTGGGCGCGGATGGGCTGGGCTCGCAGAACATGGTGTTATAAATTGGGATAAGTTGCTCGTTTAGACGACGGGCGGTCGCAATATCGCCCTCAAGGGCGGCTCGGCACATGTCGGCAAAGAGTTTCGGTGCAACGTTGGCTGCAACGGTTACCACGCCATGACCGCCACACAGCATGAAAGGCAGGCCGGTAGGGTCATCGCCGGAGAACACGGCAAAACCTTCAGGAACGCTGTTGATCAATTCGATGTTGTTGCCGATATTGCCGCTGGCTTCTTTCACACCGACGATATTCGGAATCTCGGCCAAACGCAAAATAGTGTCGTTGCTCATGCTCACGACGGTACGGCCGGGAACATTATAGATAATCATCGGAATCGAAGTGGCTTCGGCGATGGCTTTGAAATGTTGGTAAATGCCTTCTTGCGAAGGTTTGTTGTAGTAGGGAACAACAGATAAGGTATAGTCCGCACCGGCTTGTTCGGCGGCTTTGGAAAGGGCGATGGCTTCGACAGTATTGTTGGCGCCTGTGCCAGCGATAACGGGAACGCGCTTGTTGACGTGTTTGACAGTGGCTTCAATAACGGCCAAATGTTCTTCAACAGGCAGGGTGGCTGACTCGCCGGTGGTGCCGACTGCAACGATGCCGTCGGTGCCGTTTTCAATATGCCAGTCAATTAAGTCATGAAGTTGTTCGTAGTTGATGCTGCCGTCTTGATTCATCGGGGTAATCAGGGCAACCAGACTGCCTTTTAACATACGGAAACCTTTTAATTTTATGGTGTAGGTGAATTATGCAGTGGATTGTAGCTTACTTTGTTGTTTGTGTGAAACATATCCGCTAAGCGGCTTTGCTGTTTAATGGTGACTTGTCATTATCTTAATGAATAATACATTTTTAAATCATTGGTTTGTTTGTTTTAAGATGGAAAAATGATGTCAAGAATTAAAATGTGTTAAGGCGGTTTGAGGCCGTCTGAAAACGATTGGGCGGAACTTTCAGACGGCCTGATGGTTTTGAATTTGCTGATACATTTCAAATTGGTTAAAATACGCATCTTAATATTTTTTAACGATTCTTGAGAGAAGGTTCAACATGGCCGGAATGACTGAAAAACAAGCGGAACCGCTTGATTTGGTTTATGGTTTGGAAGATAAGCCGCCGTTTGGTAATGCGTTGTTGAGTGCGGTTACGCACCTTCTGGCGATTTTTGTCCCGATGATTACTCCGGCATTGATTGTCGGCGGGGCGTTGGAGCTGCCGGTTGAAATGACGGCTTATTTGGTGTCGATGGCGATGGTGGCTTCAGGTGTCGGCACTTATTTGCAGGTCAACCGTTTCGGGCCGGTCGGTTCGGGTATGTTGTCGATTCAGTCGGTCAACTTCTCTTTTGTTACCGTGATGATTGCGCTCGGTACCGGTATGAAAGAGGGCGGCTTGACTAAAGATGTGATGATTTCAACGCTCTTGGGCGTGTCCTTTGTCGGCGCGTTTTTGGTGTGCTTCTCCGCTTGGCTTTTGCCTTATCTGAAAAAAGTGATTACGCCGACTGTAAGCGGCGTGGTCGTCATGTTGATCGGCTTGAGCTTGGTGCATGTCGGCATTACTGACTTTGGCGGCGGCTTCGGTGCGAAAGCAGACGGTACGTTCGGTTCGATGGAAAACTTAGGTCTGGCATCGCTGGTGTTGCTGATTGTATTGGTTTTCAACTGCTTGAAAAACCCATTGCTGCGTATGAGCGGCATCGCGGTGGGTTTGATTGTCGGTTATATTGTTGCGCTGTTTTTGGGCAAAGTAGATTTTTCCGCCCTGCAAAACCTGCCGCTGATTACCCTGCCTGTTCCGTTTAAATATGGTTTCGCATTTGATTGGCACGCGTTTATCGTTGCCGGTGCGATTTTCTTGTTGAGCGTATTTGAGGCAGTTGGCGATTTGACCGCGACTGCGATGGTCTCCGAGCAGCCGATTGAGGGTGAGGAATACACCAAACGTCTGCGCGGCGGCGTATTGGCAGATGGTTTGGTGTCTGTGATTGCGACTGCGTTGGGCTCTTTGCCTTTGACTACTTTTGCGCAAAACAACGGCGTGATTCAAATGACCGGCGTGGCTTCGCGCCATGTGGGCAAATATATTGCGGCGATTTTGGTATTGTTGGGCTTGTTCCCTGTTATCGGCCGCGCGTTTACCACGATTCCGAGTCCGGTTTTGGGTGGTGCGATGGTGTTGATGTTCGGCCTGATTGCGATTGCAGGCGTGCGGATTTTGGTCAGCCACGGTATTCGCCGTCGTGAAGCGGTCATCGCGGCTACTTCTGTCGGTTTGGGTTTAGGCGTGGCGTTTGAACCGGAAGTGTTCAAAAACCTGCCGGTATTGTTCCAAAATTCAATTTCTGCCGGCGGTATTATGGCGGTATTGTTGAACTTGGTGTTGCCGGAAGACAAAACCGATAAAGCGGTTAAGGTTGAAACCGACAGTTTGGATCACTAAGCAAGCTTTGTTCAAAGGCCGTCTGAAGTTTCAGACGGCCTTTGGTTTTTCAGCTATAATATTGTTTTTATTTGTTATCCGAGTGGTTCGGATAGCTCTACCCGGAAAGGTTTTATATGACGGTTTATTCACTTTTTATCACTTGTCCTCGCGGTTTGGAAGCACCTTTGACGCAGGAACTTGAAAACATGGCATGTCAGGATATCCGCGCTGTTGACGGCGGTGTGGCATGTAAAGGCACGATGGAGCAGGTGTATCGCATCAACCTGCATTCGCGCGTTGCCAGCCGTGTTTTGCTGCGCTTGACCAAAGGCGGTTATCGCAACGAACACGATATCTACAAACTGGCACGAAATCTGCATTGGACAGGTTGGTTTAAGCTGGAGCAGACCTTTAAAGTCAAAGTTGAAGGCAAGCGCGCCAATGTGAAAAGCCTGGATTTTGTCGGTTTAAAGATCAAAGATGCCGTCTGCGATGCCTTCCGGGATATTTATGATGCGCGTCCGAGCGTGGGCAAAATCAACCCCGATATCCGCATTCATGCCTTTATCGATGAGCGCAATGTGGAAATCTTTATCGATACTTCCGGCGAAGCACTCTTCAAACGCGGCTATCGTCAGGATACAGGCGAAGCGCCATTGAGGGAAAATTTGGCGGCAGGTTTGCTGCTTTTGGCAGGCTATGACGGTACGCAGCCTTTCCAAGACCCGTTTTGCGGCAGTGGCACGATTGCCATTGAGGCTGCATGGATTGCGACACACCGTGCGCCGGGCTTGATGCGCCGTTTCGGTTTTGAAAAACTGCAAAACTTCGACAAAGAAAAATGGCAAGCCCTGCGCCGTGAAGCTGAAAAACAAATCAAACCGGCCGCCGCGCCCATTTCCGGCAGCGACAACGACCGTTATATGATTCGTGCCGCATTGGCCAATGCCCAAGCCGCCGAAGTGGATAATTTCATCCGCTTTGACGTGCAAGATGTGCAGGCTGCGCGACCAAACGGCGAACACGGCATTATGATTTCCAATCCGCCTTATGGCGTGCGCCTTGCCGAAATTCAGGCTTTACAGGCGCTTTATCCTCAACTGGGCACATGGTTGAAACAGCATTACGCAGGCTGGCTTGCCGGAATGTTGACCGGCGATCGAGATATGCCGAAATTTATGCGCCTTTCTCCGAAGCGTAAGATTCCGCTGTTTAATGGCAACTTGGATTGCCGATTGTTTTTGATGGATATGGTTAAAGGCTCGAATCGGGGGTAAAACCTGAAATTAAGGCCGTCTGAAAGATGATTTCAGACGGCCTTTTTTGATTTGTTAAAACCGTCTTTGTTATAACGGAGTTTGCTTTTCTTTTTTTATATTAATGCACTGAAATTGTTTTCAGACGACCTTTATCAAGGGAGCCGTGTAGATGTAATTATTGAAATTTACAATCTATCAAATTATAAAAAGCTATTACAAAATAAAGATGGATTGTTAAATAAAATACCATATTTAGTAGTATTGTGTTTTAATGCACACCATATCTTGTGTTTTATGGCATTGCAATGTGCGGTTTGAAATTTACAATCGAGCAAATCGTATGGCAGGAAGTGCCGGGCGAAGTGTCGCTGGCGTTTCTGTTTTCAGGCTGCCCGCTGCGCTGCAAGGGCTGCCACAGTGCCGATGCGTGGAAAGAGGGGATCGGCATGGAATTGACCGAGGATTATTTGAGAGGCCGTCTGAAACGCTATCGCGGGCTGATTAGCTGCGTGTTGTTTATGGGCGGGGAATGGCAGCCGGAAGCCTTGCAGAAAATGTTGGGCATCGTGACGCAGGCGGGTTTGAAAGCCTGTTTGTACACCGGTCTGGAGCGTGAGGAGCTGGAAGCGGTTTCAGACGGCATCCTGCCTTATCTGACGTATCTGAAAACCGGCCGCTGGCAGATGGAGCTGGGCGGCTTGGACAGCCCGGCAACCAATCAGAAATTTATCGATTTGCGCACGGGCGAGGTGTTGAACCGCTTGTTTATCAAAGACAAACCCGCGCCCAAAATCATCCCGATTACGACTCAGCCGCAGGCGGCCGCTTTTCAGACGGCCTGAGGCTTTTTTATCCAACCCACACAGGAGGAATTAACATGATTCGGCTGCATCCCGAACAGTTAAACGGCAAACTGCAATTCATGCACGACTATATCAGCGCGCAAAACGCGGCGGACGGCTCGAAAATGGATGCCAACGCCAACGTTACCCAGAAAAACATCGCCACGATGGAAGCGGAAATCATGAAAGACTTTTTCGTGCAGATTAACCGCGCCCAAGTGTCGCGCAAAATCGCCGAAATTTTCGACCAATCCGTCGCCGACGAATACATCCGCCAGATTGAGGCGCACGAGATTTATGTCCACGACGAAACCAGCCTCAAACCTTATTGTGTGTCGGTTACGCTGTATCCCTTCCTGCTCGACGGGTTAAGCAAACTCGGCGGTGAATCCAAGGCGCCGCAGCATTTGGCTTCGTTTTGCGGTTCGTTTATCAACCTAGTGTTTGCCATCAGCGCGCAGTTTGCCGGCGCGGTGGCGACGGTGGAGTTTCTGACCTATTTCGACTACTTCGCCCGCAAAGACTACGGCGACGATTATTTGGAAACCCACGGCAAAGAAATCGCCAACCACATGCAGCAGGTGGTGTACAGCATCAACCAGCCCGCCGCCGCGCGCGGTTATCAGAGCGTGTTTTGGAACATTTCCGTTTATGATCAATACTATTTCGACGCGATGTTCGGCGATTTCGTTTTCCCCGATTTCAGCAAACCGGTGTGGGCGAGCGTGGCGAAGCTGCAAAACTTCTTCCTCAAATGGTTCAATCAGGAGCGCATCAAAGCCGTTTTGACCTTCCCTGTCGTGACCGCCGCGATGCTGACCGACGGCGGCAAATGCAAAGACACCGTGTTCGCCGACGAAATGGCGAAAGAGTTGGCGGAAGGCAATTCCTTCTTCGTCTATCTTTCCGATAATCCCGACTCCTTGGCTTCCTGCTGCCGCCTGCGCAACGCCATCGAAGACCGCACTTTCAGCTACACCCTCGGCGCGGGCGGCGTAGCGACCGGTTCCATCAACGTCATCACCATCAACATGAACCGGCTGGAACAAGACGGGCGCGACCTTGCCACCGAAGTGGCCAAAATCCATAAATACCAATACGCCTACCGCAAACTGATGGAAGAATACCAAACCGCCGGAATGCTGCCCGTTTACGATGCAGGCTTCATCACGCTGGACAAACAGTTCCTTACCATCGGCATCAACGGTATGGCGGAAGCCGCCGAATCGCAAGGCATCAAAGTCGGCTACAACGACGATTACATCAATTTTGTCCAAGGCCGTCTGAAAACCATATTCGAAGCCAACCAAGCCGCCAGCAAACACTATGGCGTGAAGTTCAACACCGAGTTTGTTCCCGCCGAAAACCTCGGCGTGAAAAATGCCAAATGGGACAAAGCCGACGGCTACCAAGTCAGCCGCGAATGTTACAACTCCTATTTCTACGTCGTCGAAGACGAAGAAATCAACGCGCTCGACAAATTCCTGCTGCACGGCAAAGAACTGGTGGACTGGCTCGATGGCGGCTCCGCACTGCACTTGAACCTCGACGAAGCCCTGCCCGAATCCGGCTACCGCTCGCTGTTGGATATTGCCGCACAAACCGGCTGCAACTACTTCTGCGTAAACGTGCGCATCACCATCTGCAACGAATGCGGCCATATCGACAAACGCACCCTGCACGCCTGTTCCGTCTGCGGCAGCCACGACATCGACTACGGCACCCGAGTGATCGGTTATCTGAAACGCGTATCCGCATTCAGTAGCGGTCGACGTAAAGAACACGCGCTCAGACATTATCACCGTAAAGCGGCGTAATCATTGAAAAAAGGATTACTTAAAAAAGCAAGGGCCGTCTGAAATTTCAGACGGCCTTGATCATGTTTATATAGACTGACTCTTTCAATGATATATTTTTGATTAAATTAAACAAAAAACCTTGACACCTTCATATAATGAATTAACATATAACATCCTTTAACCTAAATTTAAAAAAGTGAGAGACACATGAAAACATCAGCTTTATTGGCGGCTTTGTTGGCAGCCCTGTCCCTGTCAGCATGCAGCGGTTCAGGCTCATCTTCTTCTGCCGTTTGTGACGAGTACGAAAAAGCATTTGCCGAAGCAACTAAAGACGTAGATGCCGCAACCAAAGACATGATGCAAAAATCTTTCGAACAAACCAAAGAAGCCCTGAAAAACCTGCCTGCAGACCAACGCGATGCAACTTGTAAAACTTCTTTGGACGCTTTGAAAGGCGTTCCTGCTGCCGAAACTCCTGAAGACAAAGCCGAAGAAGCCAAAGATGCTGCTGAAGAGGCTAAAGAAGATGCAAAAGACGCAGCGGAAGATGCCAAAGAAGCTGCTGAAGATGCTAAAGAAGAAGCTAAATAATATAAATAGCTTTATTGAAAAACGGATTCCAATAATTTGGAATCCGTTTTTTGTTGTGTGAGTTAGGGTAGTTATTTTAGATAAAGCTTTTTCAGTTTTCAGACGGCCATTTCTCATGCCATCTGAAAGCGTTAGTTTTAACTAAGTTGAAATTTACAACAGCAAGCCGTCAATCAAGCAACCGAGTGCGTGCGTACCGCACACACCCTACGCGATGGTTTTGAAGTTCCGCGTGATTTGCAGGTAGGGTGTGTGGCGCAGCCACGCACGCGGTCGGTAGTTCTTTATTATGGCATTCACTCTCCAAAACTCATTACCGCCGTTTCTTTTGTGCCGCCCCAATCTAACGGCAGCCGTCCATCCCGCACATAACGGTGAAATGACGAAAACGCCCAATCGCGAACATTGCCGCACAATCGATGTTTGACGGGATTGAAATGGATATAGTCCACGCAACGCTGCAAATCCGTTTCGTCGTGCATGGTGTGTTCGTAAAAACGCCGTTGCCAAATACCTCGTTCGTGCCGCCGCTGTTTGCTGGCAGACAGATTTTCGGCACGAGGGAAATGTGCGGAGAATTTGGTTTTAATCAGCCGCCAGCGCAGGGAATAATCCGCATCGTCGGGCGGCAGCGTCCAAATGGCGTGAATGTGGTTCGGCAGTACGCATGCGGCGACGGTTTCAAAGGGATATTGTTTTTGCACATCCATATAGGCCGCCCGCAATAAGCCGATATGTTCGACAAGCAGGCGTGATTTCGAGTCGGCGAGTTTGACAGTGAAAAAGAATGTGCCGCCGGCAATGAAGTTTCTGCGATAACGCGCCATAGGATTTTTGCTTGTGGTTTGGGTGTTGAAAAAGGAATGGTTTGTTGTTTAAGGTTTTAACTTTGTTGGAGCTGACGCTTTCAGACGACATTGGAGGCCGTCTGAAAAGTTAAAACGGCAAGCCATCAATCAAGCAACCGCGTGCGTGCGTACCGCACACACCCTACACGTTGGTTTTGAAGTTCCGCGTAATTCACAGGTAGGGTGTGTGGCGTAGCCACGCACGCGGTCGGTTGGATATGCAGGCTACGGCTTGCTACGCGTTGGTTTTGAAGTTTCGCGTGATTCGCAGGTAGGGTGTGTGGCGTAGCCACGCACGCAGTTGATTGAGTATGCAGGATAAGGCTTGCTGCGATAACGTACCATAGGATTTTTGCTTGTGGTTTGGGTGTTGAAGAAGGAACGGTTTGTTGTTTAAGGTTTTAACTTTGTTGGAGCTGACGTTTTCAGACGACATTGGAGGCCGTCTGAAATGTTGAAACGGCAAGCCGTCAATCAAGCAACCGCGTGCGTGCGTACCGCACACACCCTACGCGTTGGTTTTGAAGTTTCGCGTAATTCACAGGTAGGGTGTGTGGCGCAGCCACGCACGTGGTCGGTGGGTATGCAGGCTACGGCTTGCTGATTTACAGTTTATTTAAGCAAATTTGATACAATTTTCCATGAATCAGTAAATCGTAATACTACAGTAAGTAAACCACCTATAACGATAAGTCCCGTGTATAGAGGATGAGCTTTCACTATCTCTGGAAATACAGACCAATGGAAGCCGTATTTTTCTCTAAATGTTCCATTATTCTTTAAAGTATTGGCATGAGTCCTATCAAAAAAATTAGCTAACATATCTAATTTTCTTAATGTTGACATATGCAATGCCTTATAATTTTTATCTTTAAATGCATTTGCTTCTTCAGCACCTTCCATTGCATCCCTGGTTGCTACCTTGTTCATAGCAGCAAGTACCATCATTCGACCTTTATGTTTTTTGCCATATTGGTCTGTATACTCATGACTTGCATAATTTCTCCCATATAAAGAAACTAAAGCACGTGCTAAATCAAATTTTTTATCATCTGAAATAGTAGTCGGCTCACCCCCTAAAACTCTATAACGATGCTCTAAAGCTTGGAAACCATAATTAATATCTCTCATATTCCAATGAATATAATGAGCTCTAGAGTTTGTTCTAATAAAGTTGAAATAGTTATCAAGTACATCTTTTTCAAGTTCATCTAATGACTCATCTATCTTATCTTCTTTTTTCTTAATTTCAGCCGATAGCCAAATTGACCAATAATGCGTCTGAGCATCTTCTAAGTTTCGGAGCCCTATAGATGTTACTCTTCCTGTTTTAAATGCTTTTTTATGTTCATCATAAAATGACTCGCAAGAATAATGAATAACGTAGCTGTTACCCTTCTCTGCATAAATATGATTCATTGACTCTTTATTCTTTTTCCTATTTTTCAATCTTTCAAGTTCTGATGTGGCTGATTTAGTCATTAACAACTCCTGTCAATATGATTATTTTATTATGTATTCCAAATACTTCCCAGTATAACTTCCTTTCACTTTCGCCACTTCCTCAGGGCTACCTGAAGCAATAATCCTCCCCCCGCCATCGCCACCTTCCGGCCCTAAGTCCACAATCCAATCCGCAGTTTTAATCACGTCCAGATTATGCTCGATAATCACAATCGAGTTGCCTTTACCTTTCAGACGGCCTATGACTTCCAGCAGCAGGGCGATGTCGGCGAAATGCAGGCCGGTGGTGGGTTCGTCGAGGATATAGAGCGTTCTGCCGGTGTCGCGTTTGGAGAGTTCCAGGGCGAGTTTGACGCGTTGGGCTTCGCCGCCGGAGAGGGTGGTGGCGGACTGGCCGAGGCGGATATAGCCGAGGCCTACGTCCATCAGGGTTTGCAGTTTGCGCGATACGGTGGGGACGGCGTCGAAAAATTCGCGGGCTTCTTCGACGGTCATGTCGAGGACTTGGCTGATGTTTTTGCCTTTGTATTGGATTTCGAGGGTTTCGCGGTTGTAGCGTTTGCCGTGGCAGACTTCGCAGGGGACGTACACGTCGGGCAGGAAGTGCATTTCGACTTTAATCACGCCGTCGCCTTGGCAGGCTTCGCAGCGGCCGCCTTTGACGTTGAAGGAGAATCTGCCGACGTTGTAGCCGCGTTCGCGCGAGAGGGGGACGCCGGCGAAGAGTTCGCGGATGGGGGTGAACAGGCCGGTGTAGGTGGCGGGGTTGGAGCGCGGGGTGCGGCCGATGGGGGATTGGTCGACGTTGATGACTTTGTCGAGGTGTTCGAGGCCGTGGATGTCGTCGTATGGGGCGGGTTCTTCTTGGGCGCGGTTGAGTTCGCGGGCGGTGATTTTGGCGAGGGTGTCGTTAATCAGGGTGGATTTGCCGCTGCCGGATACGCCGGTGATGCAGGTAATCAAACCGAGCGGCAGCTCAAGGGTAACGTTTTTGAGGTTGTTGCCGCGCGCGCCTTTGAGGACGAGCATTCGGTCGGGATTGACGGGCGTGCGTTCAGTCGGCACGGCAATGGATTTTTTGCCGCTGAGGTATTGTCCGGTAACGGATTTTTCGCATTTGGCAACGTTTTCGGGTGTGTCGGCAATCAATACGTTGCCGCCGTGTTCGCCTGCGCCGGGGCCCATATCGACGACGAAATCGGCTTCGCGGATGGCGTCTTCGTCGTGTTCGACCACAATCACGCTGTTGCCCAAATCGCGCAGGCGTTTGAGGGTGGCGAGCAGGCGGTCGTTGTCGCGCTGGTGCAGGCCGATGGAGGGTTCGTCCAAAACGTACATCACACCGGTCAGGCCGCTGCCGATTTGGCTGGCGAGGCGGATGCGCTGGGCTTCGCCGCCGGAAAGGGTTTCGGCGGAGCGGCTCAAGTTCAGGTAATCCAGCCCGACGTTAATCAGGAAGCCGAGGCGTTCGGTGATTTCTTTGAGGATTTTTTCGGCGATTTGTTTTTTGTTGCCGTCCAAATCCAGCGTTTCGAAGAATTGGTGGGTTTTGGTGAGCGGCCAGGCGGAGACTTCGTGCAACGGCTCGCCGCTGACGTAAACGTAGCGGGCTTCTTTGCGCAAACGTGCGCCGCCGCAGCTCGGGCAGGCGCGGTGGTTTTGGTATTCGCGCAGTTTTTCGCGCACGGTTTCGCTGTCGGTTTCGCGGTAGCGGCGTTCGAGATTGGGGATGATGCCTTCGAAGGCGTGGCTGCGGTTGAAGGTGGTGCCGCGTTCGGATAGGTAAGTAAAATCAATGACTTCTTTGCCTGAGCCGTGCAGGATGACTTTTTTGACTTTTTCAGGCAGCGTTTCCCAAGCAGCCTGCACGTCGAAACCGTAATGCCGTGCCAGCGACTGAATCATTTGGAAATAGAACTGGTTGCGTTTGTCCCAGCCGTCAATCGCGCCCGTTGCCAATGACAATTCGGGATGCGCGACCACTTTTTCGGGGTCGAAGAAATTGGTGTTGCCCAAGCCGTCGCAAGTCGGGCAGGAACCCATTGGATTGTTGAACGAAAAAAGGCGCGGCTCTAATTCGGGCAGGCTGTACGAACACACGGGGCAGGCGAAACGTGCGGAAAACCAATGTTCTTCGCCGCTGTCCATTTCCATTGCCAGCGCGCGCTCGTTGCCGTGGCGCAGCGCGGTTTCAAAACTTTCCGCCAGCCGCTGCTTGATGTCCGCCTTCACTTTCACGCGGTCGATGACCACGTCGATATTGTGCTTGATGTTTTTTTCCAGCTTCGGCACTTCGTCCAACTGATAGACCTCGCCGTCCACGCGCACCCGCGCAAAACCTTGCGCCTGCAAGTCGGCAAAGAAATCGACAAACTCGCCCTTACGCTCGCGCACCGCCGGCGCCAGAATCATCACGCGCGTGTCTTCCGGCAGCTTCAACACGGCATCGACCATCTGCGATACGGTCTGGCTCGACAGCGGCAGATTGTGTTCGGGGCAATACGGCGTGCCGACGCGGGCGTACAAAAGGCGCAGGTAATCATGGATTTCCGTTACCGTGCCGACGGTGGAACGCGGATTGTGGCTGGTGGATTTCTGCTCAATGGAAATCGCGGGCGACAGGCCCTCGATCAAATCGACGTCGGGTTTGTCCATCATCTGCAAAAACTGCCGCGCATAGGCGGACAGGCTCTCGACATAACGCCGCTGCCCTTCAGCATACAACGTGTCAAACGCCAGCGACGACTTGCCGCTGCCCGACAGCCCCGTTACCACCACCAGTTTGTGGCGCGGAATGTCCAAATCGACGTTTTTCAAATTATGCGTGCGCGCGCCGCGGATGCGGATGGTGTCGTTGTCGTGTGAATGTTTGGGATGATGGTTGCACATGGTGTCAGGCCGTCTGAAAAATAAAATAAACGGCTATTGTAGCACTTTTCAAATGACAGACTGGATAGATAAAGCATTTGATATAAAAGAAACAAAGAGGCCGTCTGAAAATATGTTTTCAGACGGCCTTGATATAGATGGATCAGCTTATCAGTCGATTGTGCGGAGAATTTCGCGCAGGGCTTTTTGCCAGTCGGACGGTTTGATACCAAATTCGGTCTCGAGGCGTGAGCAATCCATGATGCTGTATGCAGGACGTGGAGCGGGCAGGGGGTATTGATCAGTGGTGATCGCGTTCAGTTCCGGAATGCGGAAGCTGTCGTCTAATTGGTGGGCCGTCTGAAAGATGGCTTTGGTAAATTCGTACCATGTTGCCGATTTATTGCCACAGTAATGGAAGATACCGCGTGGGGAAGTAGGCTGTTGCAATAAACTGATGATGGCATGAGCCAAGTCACCTGCATAAGTCGGGCAACCGGTTTGGTCATGAACGATGGAGAGGGAGTCACGCTCTTTAGCAAGGCGCAACATGGTTTTGACGAAATTGCTGCCGTATTCGCTAAACAGCCATGAAGTACGGACGATTGTACTTTCCGGATGCGCGGCTAAAGCCAAAAGCTCGCCTGCAACTTTGGATTGACCGTAAGTGCTGCGCGGATTGGTGTAGTCGGTTTCGCGGTAAGGGCGTTTGCCTTCGCCGTCGAATACATAATCAGTGGAAATATGAATAAAGCGCGCGTGTGCGGCGCGGGCGGCTGCGGCCAGGTTGTGAACAGCGGTTGCGTTGACGGCAAAAGCAGCCTCTGCGTTTTCTTCTGCTTTATCGACGGCAGTGTAAGCCGCGGCATTAACGATGGCATCTGGTTGGAAGTTTTTGATCATGTGATGCACGGCTTCGGTATCGGTAATGTCCAGCGAAGTAGAGTCGGTAGCAATCAGTTCCCAATCTTCGGGCAGGCGGTCGCGCAGACAGCGGGCAAGCTGGCCTTTGGCTCCGGTCAATAAAGTACGCATGGTTGAGTATCTCCTCTGATAGCTGTTAAATAGGTATTCGTGTCATTATAGTGTAAATACGACAAATTCACATTATTGACGTAGAACAAAATGCGGATGCGGCTGTATTTGGGCAAATTATCGATATCATCTATCCACAATAATAACCACTTATTGGTATTATGTTTGCTTACTATAACTATAGTTAAAGTTCAGCTTTCAACAAGATAGATAAAGGATCTATGCTGTTTGAGAGAGTGTGAATCAATGTTGATATTTTTATTGTTGCTAGGATAATGGAATTTAAAAACAGGCAAAACTCCGTCCTTTTGTCGGAAAATTCTACCGTTTGATATTTTTCAGTAAATATCTTGAAAAATATAACTAAAATAATATTTGAGCAAGGGCGGATTTGCTCGTTCCTCTAGCTCGATATCTTTATTAACCATTTTGGGAGTAATTATTATGGCAAGATCTTACAGCGGGCATCGTGGACCCCAGGCTAGTAAGCCTATCTGGACCCCAGGTAAGCCTTACTGCTCTTCTATTCCAGGGCAGTCCGACCCAGCTCACTTCTGCGGTTCATCAAAATCTTCTGGTTCTACCGGCAGCACCTCTAGAATTGGCAGCGTGCCGCCAATAGTTAATGTGGTACCTGGTTCACCTTACCACCCTTGGCACACCAAACCGAGCCATAAGCGTAGACGACCTCAACTAAAACCTGCGCCACAACCAGAACCGCAACCACAACCACAACCACAAAAACCTCAGCGTAAACCACCTCAACCAAAACCTGAGCCACAACCGCAACCAAAACCACAACCACAACCACAACCACAACCAAAACCACAACCAAAACCTGAGCCTAAGCCTAAGCCAGAGCTAAAACCAGACTGCAAAGACTGTGTTGACGACCATAACCAAGACAACTCATACGGTCACGAAGACAAAAACCCAGGTAATATCATCCGACCCAACGTTATCCGCGGTACTGATGCTAAAGATACCATTTATGGTACTGCTGGCGAAGACATCATCTTCGGTGGCAACGGCGCAGACGTAATCTACGCCGGTGCAGGTAACGACACCATTTACGGTGATGCCGACGGTGACTCTCTGTACGGTGAAGAAGGTAAAGACTACCTGCAAGGTGGTGACGGTAACGACTACCTGAACGGTGGTTCCGGTGCTGACATCATGCGCGGTGGCGACGGTAACGACGTTTATTTCGTTGACGATGCCGACGACCAAGTTATCGAGTACGGTAATCTGAACGGCGGTATCGATACTGTTCGTACAGTTATCGACTACACCTTGACTGATAACGTTGAAAACCTGTTTTTGCAAGGTATGCAAAACCTGAACGGTACCGGTAACTCTTTGAACAACAACATCGAAGGTAACGGCGGCAACAACCATCTGTACGGTTTGGCCGGCGATGACTGCCTGGTTGGTAAAGACGGTAACGACTACCTCGACGGCGGTGTCGGCAACGACATCCTGATCGGCGGTACCGGTAACGACACTTACTTCTTCGACAAAGGTTACGGTCACGACACTATCCGTGAGGAAAGCGGTAATGACACCCTGTTGTTCGGTAAAGGCATTGCAGCTTCCGACGTATTGCTGAGCAAATCAGGTGCTAACCTGACTGTTTCTGTCGGTTCTGACAGCATCACCATCGACGACTGGTTCACCGGTAACAATCACAAAGTTGAAAACTTCAAATTTGCTGACGGTAGCACTTACCAAGTAACCGGCCACGGTGACTACTACTCTCTGTCTGCTGTGAACCACATCCAAGAACAGACTCAAGTTTCTGGATGGTAATTTTCAGGGTTCTTCTCTGAAATCAACGGTTAAGGCCGTCTGAAACCAAAATATAAGGTTTCAGACGGCCTTTATTTCGTAAACAATCTGACGAAAAATTCCAAATTGGGCTAAAATGTCGCATTCTTCTGTCTATCTAAGAGATACCCGAAATGTCTGAAATCAGCTTGAAAAAAATCTACTCCGGCAAAGTACGCGATTTGTACGAAATTGACGATAAACGTATGTTGATGGTTGCTTCCGACCGACTGTCTGCATTCGATGTGATTTTGGATGACCCGATTCCGGGTAAAGGGGAGATTCTGACGCAGATTTCCAATTTTTGGTTTAAAAAACTGGCTCATATTATGCCTAACCACTTTACCGGCCATACCGTTTACGATGTTTTGCCTGAAAACGAAGCCAAAGTTTTAGAAAAACGCGCTGTCGTGGCTAAAAAACTCACTCCGGTGAAAGTGGAGGCTATTGTGCGCGGTTATCTGGCAGGCAGCGGTTGGAAAGATTATCAAAAGACAGGCTCTGTCTGCGGTATTCAACTGCCTGAAGGTATGCAGGAAGCGCAACAACTGCCTGAAGTGATTTTTACGCCATCGACCAAAGCTGAGGTTGGCGATCATGATGAAAACATTAGCTTTGAAGAATGCGAACGCATTATCGGAAAAGAATTGGCGGCGGAAGTACGCGCCAAAGCGATTCAGCTTTATACAGAAGCGGCCGAATATGCCAAATCTCGCGGTATTATTATTTGCGATACCAAGTTTGAATTTGGTTTGGATGAAGAAGGTACGCTGACTTTGATGGACGAAGTGTTGACGCCTGACTCCAGCCGTTTTTGGCCTGCCGACCAATATAAAGTCGGCACCAATCCTCCGTCTTTTGACAAACAATTTGTCCGCGACTGGCTGGAGCAAAGCGGTTGGAACAAAAAAGCGCCTGCGCCTAAAGTGCCTGCCGATGTAATTCAGAAAACAGTCGAAAAATATCAGGAAGCATTGACTTTGCTGACTCAGGATTAATTTTTAAGTTTGAAGGCCGTCTGAAAGAGATATGTTTCAGACGGCCTTTTTATTGTATCAATACTGGATTTTAAGGATGGTTGCCTTTATAATCGAGAGTTGTTTTCAGTGCCCTAAAAGGCCGTCTGAAAGCTTGTTTATAACCTGCCGCACGGTCTGAAACCCTAACTATGCACATTCGGATTTTAGTGTGCATTATTAGTGTTTTAGCAGTGCGGTATTTTGAAAGGAACAATAATGTTCAATAAACACGTTAAGACCTTCCAATACGGTAATCAAACCGTTACTTTGGAAACCGGCGAGATCGCTCGCCAAGCCGCTGCTGCCGTTAAAGTATCCATGGGCGACACCGTTGTTTTGGTTGCCGTTACTACCAACAAAGAAGTGAAAGAAGGCCAAGACTTCTTCCCTCTGACTGTCGATTACCTCGAGCGTACTTACGCAGCAGGTAAAATCCCCGGCGGTTTCTTCAAACGTGAAGGCAAACAAAGCGAAAAAGAAATCCTGACCAGCCGCCTGATCGACCGTCCGATTCGTCCTCTGTTCCCTGAAGGTTTCTACCACGACATCCAAATCGTAGCGATGGTCGTGTCTGTTGACCCTGAAATTGATTCTGACATTCCTGCAATGTTGGGCGCGTCTGCCGCGCTGGTGTTGAGCGGCGTACCGTTTGCCGGTCCGATTGGTGCGGCACGCGTGGGTTATGTAAACGGCGTGTACGTTTTGAACCCGACTAAAGCCGAATTGGCTAAATCACAATTAGACTTGGTTGTTGCCGGTACTTCTAAAGCCGTGTTGATGGTGGAATCCGAAGCCGACATCTTGTCTGAAGAAGTGATGCTGGGTGCGGTTGTTTACGGTCACGATCAAATGCAAGTGGCCATTAACGCCATCAACGAGTTCGCCGATGAAGTAAACCCTGAAGTATGGGATTGGAAAGCGCCTGAAACCAATGAAGAATTGGTTGCAAAAGTACGCGAAATTGCGGGCGAAACCATTAAAGAAGCGTTCAAAATCCGTCAAAAACAAGCGCGTTCTGCCAAATTGGACGAAGCTTGGAATGCAGTGAAAGATGCGCTGATTACCGAAGAAACCGATACTCTGGCTGCCAATGAAATCAAAGGTATTTTCAAACATTTGGAAGCCGACGTTGTCCGCAGCCAAATTTTGGACGGACAACCGCGTATTGATGGTCGCGACACCCGTACCGTTCGTCCGCTGAACATTCAAACCGGAGTATTGCCGCGCACTCACGGTTCTGCATTGTTTACCCGTGGCGAAACCCAAGCCCTTGCCGTAGCGACTTTGGGTACTTCTCGCGACGAGCAAATTATTGACGCGCTTTCCGGTGAATACACCGACCGCTTCATGCTGCATTACAACTTCCCGCCATATTCTACCGGCGAAGTCGGTCGCGTCGGCGCACCGAAACGTCGTGAAATCGGACATGGCCGCTTGGCAAAACGCGCACTGGTTGCCGTATTGCCGTCTCCTGAAGAATTCAGCTACACCATGCGTGTCGTTTCCGAAATTACCGAGTCCAACGGTTCGTCTTCTATGGCTTCCGTCTGCGGCGGCTGCTTGAGCCTGCTGTCTGCCGGTGTGCCTTTGAAAGCACACGTTGCCGGTATTGCGATGGGTCTGATTTTGGACAACAACAAATTTGCCGTATTGACCGACATCTTGGGTGATGAGGACCACTTGGGCGACATGGACTTCAAAGTTGCCGGTACGACCGAAGGCGTAACAGCGCTGCAAATGGACATCAAAATCCAAGGCATTACCAAAGAAATCATGCAAATCGCTTTGGCTCAAGCCAAAGAAGCACGTTTGCACATCTTGGATCAGATGAAAGCCGCCGTTGCAGGCCCGCAAGAGCTGTCTGCACACGCACCACGCTTGTTCACCATGAAAATCAACCAAGACAAAATCCGTGATGTGATTGGTAAAGGTGGTGAAACCATTCGTTCGATTACCGCTGAAACCGGTACTGAAATCAATATCGCTGAAGACGGTACCATTACTATCGCTGCGACTACTCAAGAAGCAGGCGATGCGGCGAAAAAACGCATCGAAGAAATCACTGCCGAAGTGGAAGTGGGCAAAGTGTACGAAGGTACTGTGGTTAAAATCCTCGACAACAACGTTGGCGCGATTGTCAGCGTGATGCCGGGTAAAGACGGTTTGGTACACATCAGCCAAATCGCTCACGAGCGCGTACGCAATGTCAGCGACTACCTGCAAGTAGGTCAGGTCGTAAATGTAAAAGCATTGGAAGTAGACGATCGCGGCCGCGTGCGCCTGTCTATCAAAGCTTTGCTGGAAGCACCTGCACGCGAAGAGAAAGCAGCCGAATAATCTGATTATTCAAGCTTGAAACAAAAGGCCGTCTGAAAATTTCAGACGGCCTTTTGTTTATTTAAAAGATGAGTATAAAAAACAGGTTTCGCCTTTACTTTGATAAAAGGGATTACTACAATGATTGCAATTTAATAAATATATTTATCTCTCAAGGAGTATGCAATGAATGCTACGCAATTAATCAGCCGGCTGACGCAAACCGTCGGTGAAAAATACATCATCACAGACCCGGCAAAAACTGAACAATACCGTCAAGGCTATCGTTTTGGCGAAGGCAAGGCGTTGGCGGTTGTCCGTCCGGGTACGGTGTTGGAAATGTGGCAAATCTTGCAGGCGTGTGTTGAGGCTGGTGTTATCGTGATTACGCAGGCCGCCAATACTGGCCTGACCGGCGGATCGACTCCTGACGGTAATGATTACGACCGCGATATCGTGATTGTGAATACCATGCGTCTGAACATCATTCAGCCGATTAACAATAACGAACAGGTTGTCTGCCTACCCGGTTCTACCCTGAATCAATTGGAGCTGCTGCTGAAACCTTTAGGCCGTGAGCCACACTCCGTGATCGGCTCGTCCTGTATCGGCGCATCTGTATTGGGTGGCGTATGTAATAACTCCGGCGGCGCTTTGGTACAGCGTGGCCCGGCTTATACGGAAATGGCTCTGTTTGCACAAATCAACGAAGAGGGCAAACTGGAGCTGGTCAACCATTTGGGCATTGATTTGGGCGAAACCCCTGAAGAAATTCTGACCAATCTGCAAGGTTTCCATTATCAGAAAAAAGACATTGTTCAAAATGCAGGCAAAGGGCATGACCATGCTTATTGCGATCATGTCCGCCAAGTGAATGAACCGACTGCCGCCCGTTTTAATGCCGACCCTGCGCGTCACTACGAAGCATCAGGTTGCGCGGGCAAGCTGATGGTGTTTGCCGTACGCTTGGATACGTTCCCACAAGAAAAACAGACTGCCGTTTTCTATATCGGCACCAATGATATTAATGAGCTGACCGATATTCGTCGTGCTGCTTTGAGTGAGTTTAAAAACCTGCCTATTTCCGGTGAGTATATCCATCGTCATGCTTTTGATATTGCTGCCGTTTATGGTAAAGATACTTTTTATATCATTAAGACGTTCGGTACCCACCAACTTCCGAAACTGTTTGATCTGAAAGCCCGTGTGGATAGATTCAGCAAAAAGATAAGTTTCTTACCAAAACACTTCTCTGATAAATTCATGCAACTGATCAGTAAAATTTTGCCCGATCACTTGCCGAAGTCTATGCGCAACTATCGGGATAAATATGAACATCACCTGATTTTAAAAATGGGTGGCGAGGGCGTAGAAGAAGCGCGTGCTTTCTTGAAAGAATATTTTGCAACCCATGGCGGCGCATTCTTCGAATGTAATGCCGAAGAAACGCAGGCGGCCATGCTGCATCGCTTTGCTGTGGCTTCTGCCGCGATCCGTTACCGTTCTGTACATGATGATGAAGTAGAGGATTTGGTTGCACTCGATATCGCCTTGCGCCGTGATGATCGTGATTGGTTTGAAACACTGCCGCCTGAAATTGACAATAAAATCATCCATAAATTGTATTACGGACATTTTATGTGTCATGTGTTCCATCAGGACTACATCATTAAAAAAGGCAACGACTGTATGGCTTTGGAACATGAAATGCTCCATCTGCTTGACCAACGCGGTGCGCAATATCCTGCCGAGCATAATGTCGGTCATCTGTATGAAGCCAAGCCCGAGCTGAAACAGTTCTATAAAAAACTTGACCCGACCAACAGCTTCAACCCCGGTATCGGTAAAACCAGTAAGAAGAAAAACTGGGCAGAATAAAGCATAGTCAAAATAAAGGCCGTCTGAACTTTTCAGACGGCCTTTTTATATGCTTGCTTATCAGAACAAGTTGCTGACAAAAATCAGCAGAATCACCAACGGTACGAGGTATTTCACATAGGCAAACCAGATATTGACAGTGGTCTGGTTGCCTTTGTAGAGCAATTCGTCCTTCGCTTCATCTTTCATCACGAAGCCGACAAACAAGGCAGAGCCGAGCGCGGTCAGCATAAACAGGATGTTGCCGCTGATATAGTCAAAGGCATCAAAAATGTTTTTACCAAACACGGAAATGTCTTTCCATGGACCGTAGCTCAAGATGGAAGGAATATTGCCGAAGATAAAAATACCTGCCAGTACGATGGTAATCGCGGCTGCGCGGCGGATTTTGGTTTTCTCCTGAATGGTCGTAATCAACACTTCATAAATAGTCAGAGAAGTGGTCAGCGCGGCAATCAGAAGCAGGGAGAAGAAAATTACTGCAAACACAGGGCCTGCCCACATATTGGAAAACACGATCGGCAGGCTTTGGAACACCAGAGTCGGGCCGGAGTTAGGGGCAACGCCGAAGCTGAAGAGGGAAGGGAAAATCATGAAGCCCGCCAACACGGCAATCAAAGTGTTGGTAATCGCGGTAATCACGGCCGTCTGAACCAGATCTTCATTTTTATCCAGATAGCTGGATAACGTAATCATCACGCCGAAACCCAAGCTCAAGGCGAAGAATACTTGTCCTAAAACGAAGACGAACAGTTCAGCGGTAATTTTGCTGAAGTCAGGTTTCAGATAGAAGGTAATACCTTCCATTGCGCCCGGCAGGGTAACGTTGCGCACGACCATGGCAATCAGGAATAAAAACAGCAAAGGCATCAGGTATTTTGCCGCTTTTTCAATACCACCGATTACGCCTTTGACCAAGATCCATTGGTTTACAACCACAAAAAGGAAGGTGTAGAAAGCAATTTCCCAAGGGCTGTTTTCGATGTGTTCGGTAAAGAAGCTTTTGGTGACTTCGCCGGAAACCGGACTGGAAATGTCCAAATTACCGCCGATGATATTGATGATGTAGCTGATCACCCAGCCGCCGAGCACCATGTAATAGGCCATGATGCCGAATGCGCCGAGCAGGCCCATCCAACCGACCAATTTCCAAACTTTGGCAACGGGTTTGCCATTCATTGTGCCGCCAAACGCATCCAGCGCGTTCACGCCTTTACGGCGGCCGATGACGTTTTCCACCAAAATCATCGGAATACCGATGACCAGCATGGCGATACAGAACAGAAACACATACGCGCCGCCGCCGTTTTCACCGACCAAATACGGGAAACGCCATGTTGCGCCAAAGCCGACAGTCGCGCCGGCAACGGTAAGGATGTAAGTCAAACGGTTGGACCAGGTTTGACGGGGTTGATTGGAAGACATAAATACTCAGATGTATAAAAACAAAGACAACATTTTACCGCAAAGATTTAACGAATCTTGACTAAAGTCTAAAAAGAAAATTAGTTAAAAAAACCATGTAGTAAAGAATTTTTAGTGGATTTATCTGGTTTGATTGGTATTAAAACCTGCAAACAGAGAATTTGGCTGAAGCGATATGAATGATTGAAAGAGCCGTAACGATAAAGGCCGTCTGAAAAGTAGGATATGGGAAAAGGTTGTTGTGAGGATATTGGATAGCACCAAGGTGTGCTTTCAAGTATGTCGGCAACAAAGATGGTATTTATCTAAGGCTGTCTAATAACATCCTGTAACCTTAGCTTGGATAGTCGCTGATAGTTTTTCTTTCTATAAAACGATTTGTCTGAAATGGGAACGGCACAGATTGATGCGGAAGAGACGAGAAAGAGAAAAGGAGTAATGGCAAGTTAATGAGTGGAGACGGGGTTTAGCAATGATGGCTTCTTTAGATGAGATGGGCCGTCTGAAAGTACGCCCGCTTGGTTGCCAAATTTTAGATAAAAAAAAACCATCTATACTAAGGGGAAAGTATAGATGGCCAAACACATTACGGGGAAAACGTCTTACTCACTTACTCACTTCTTTCGAAGCAAGCGTTACTCAGACAGGCGAATTATACAATAGTTCAGTCTTCACAGTGTTAAATTCTGTTAAATAAAAATAATAAGGTTTAGATTTTTGATTTTAAATAAATAAAAAATCCATATTGTTTAAAAATTTATCGAAAAAATTTGGAATTTTTTTAGATTTGGATAAATTTCCATTCTCCGGCGGCTAAATCATCGACATTCCAGTCGCCGAATTCCTCACGGTGGAGCTGCTCGACACGGTTGCCTGCGGCCGCAACCATGCGTTTGACCTGATGGTATTTACCCTCGGTAATAGTCATCATCAATGTGATTGGGTCGGCCAATACTGCTTCGGCTGCGGCAACGGTTTCATTATCGTCATGCAGAAGGACGCCGTTTTTGAGTGTGGTGCAAAGGGTATCGTCGGCAGGATGTTTCAAAGTGACGCGGTAGAGCTTCGGAACTTTGTGTTTGGGCGAGGTAACGCGGTGGTTAAATTGCCCGTCGTTGGTAATCAGAATAATGCCGGTTGTGTCTGCATCCAAGCGACCGACTGCCTGCATATCGATATTGCGCATGTGCTCGGGAAACAGGCTGAAGATGCTTGGATATTGCTGAGGTTTATGCGAAGTCTCGTAATCCGCAGGCTTATGAAGCAGAATGTAGAAATGGGGCATGGGGACGGCGGCAATTTCTTCGCCGTCAACAGACAGGGTGTGCACTTGAGACGGATCGATATTGTCTTTGGCACGATTATGGATTTCGCCGTTGATGGTAATGCAGTCGTTGTCTATCAGCCATTGGCATTGCTTGCGGCTGCCGAGGCCTTGTGATTGGATGTATTTGAGCAGTTGCATGGTTGGTTGAAAAGTAAGAAATGTTCAGACGGCCTTTATTGTACTGGAAAACCGGTGTTTAGGCCGTCTGAAAAGTAGGGGCAAAAAAAATCGCCCCTTTAAAATTTTAAGGGGCGCAAAAGGAACACAAACCACTACCAAAAACTGTTACAGGGCAAATTCTCCTATTTGATGTGTTGCCGGATAAAGTGCTTTCATCAAGTCATGTGGTGAAAGCGAGAAATCTTTGCTATTTGTCGTCAGACGGCCTTGCTGCGGCGTCAGCTCAAGCAATCGGGCGTTTGCCGACTGGATAAACTTGTTTTTCGTGCGCTGCATTTTTCTTTGCAGGGCGGAAACAACGCGGTTGTACAGACTGTCTTTTTGTTTGACTTCGCGTGTACCGGCAACCCAGCTCAAGCGTGTATTGCCATCTTCATCTTCAATCAGCAGGATGCCGGTTTCTGATTGGGGCGATTTACCCATGCAAGGGAGCCAAACATAATATCGGCCATCTAAAGTAATGAATACTGCGTCATGTACTTCACATTCGTCGCAACACTTGGTAGCGATTAAAGAGCGGATGGCTTGTTGGTGCAGTCTCAGAATGTCAAGGGAGACTTGCTTAAAAATACTTTCGGGCATTTTCTTCTCCTTTCATTCTGTTGTACGGTTGTTTTGTCTCGATGGGTTGTATTATACGGCGATTTTTTAAATTTGCAAATGATAATTGTTCCTATTATTTAATCTGTAAGTAAGGTATTAATTATTAAAGAAATTAAATTTAAAAAATTTTCTAGAAATTGGGTTTTCTACTCAAAAATGTTGTAATAGATGGCCATTAAATGAGAAAAGAATAAAGGCCGTCTGAAAAAATCCAGCTAAAAAGGGTATTTCAAAAGCAGCTAAAGTTTTGCTGACTATACATTTCAGACGGCCTTCAGTATGATTCAGGACGTTTTGATAATTGCAGAAACTACCAACCATGAGCCAACGTCAGATTATCCTCGATACGGAAACCACGGGTCTTTATCCTGAAAACGGCGACCGTCTGGTCGAATTTGCCGGCTTGGAAATGATAAACCGCCAAATGACCGACTCCACCCTTCATTTATATGTCCACCCTGAGCGCGATATGCCGGAGGAAGCGGCGAAGGTGCATGGTTTGACGATTGAAGTATTGGAAGCGAAGAATGCGCCGCCGTTTGCTCAAGTGGGTAAACAGATTGCCGACTTTATCCGTGGCGCAGAGCTGATTATCCATAATGCCAAGTTTGACGTCGGCTTCCTGAATATGGAATTCCGCCGCATGGGTTTGCCTTCTATTGAGGAACTCGGTTGCAAAGTTACAGACACGCTGGCCATGGCGCGTGAAATGTTTCCGGGGCAAAAGGCAAGCTTGGATGCGTTGTGTAACCGCTTTTCCGTTGACCGCAGCAAACGTGTCTTGCACGGCGCGTTAATCGACTGCGAGCTTTTGGGTGAAGTCTATCTTGCCATGACGCGTCAGCAGTTCGACCTGATGGGCGGCGAGGCGGAAGAAGAGGGCGAAGTCAAACAAACCGTTATTGCCGAAACCAAACGTACATCGCAGTTGAAAGTTATCAAAGCCAATGCAGACGAGCTGGCCGCACATGAAAAATATTTGGACGATTTAGGCGAAGCGTGTGTATGGCGAAAGGCCGAAATGCCTGATGAGGCCAATGCCGGAGCGTCAGCATGAGGCGCCGCAATATTGCTTTGATTCCTGCTGCCGGTGTCGGTGCGCGATTTGGTGCAGGAAAACCCAAACAATATGTTGAAATCAATGGTAAAGCCGTATTGCAACATACCATAGAAATCTTTGAGCAACACTCCCGTATAGATTTAATTGCCGTTATTCTTTCACCGGAAGATTCAGTTTTTCAGACGGTCTTGTCTGAGAAAGTACGCGTCTTTCGAATAGGCGGCGCAAGTCGTGCGGAAACGGTACGCAATGGTGTGTCCGTTTTATTGGAGCAAAGTTTGGCTGAGGCGCAAGACAATATTTTGGTTCATGATGCCGCACGCTGTTGCCTGCCTGCTGAAGCGTTAACACGTTTGCTTGATGAGGCGGGTGAGAATGATGAAGGCGGTATTTTGGCCGTACCGCTGGCCGATACGCTCAAGCGCTCAGACGGCAGTCATCATATTGATGAAACCGTTGCGCGCGCAGGATTATGGCAGGCGCAAACGCCGCAGCTTTTTCAGACGGCCTTGTTACACCGTGCTTTATCGGTTGATGATTTAAGTGAGATTACGGATGAAGCATCAGCTGTTGAAAAACTGGGTATCCGGCCGCGCTTGGTGCAGGGCGATACGCGCAATTTGAAATTGACGCTGCCGCAAGATGAATACATTGTCAGATTGTTGCTCAAGGCCGTCTGAACAATCAAAACCCATTATTTAAGGAAACAAACATGAATATCCGTGTCGGACAGGGCTATGATGTCCATCAGTTGGTCGAAGGCCGAGATTTGATACTTGGCGGCGTCAACATTCCGTTTGAAAAAGGCTTGCTGGGTCATTCAGATGCCGATGTGCTTTTGCATGCGATTACCGATGCCCTGTTGGGGGCAGCCGGTTTGGGCGATATCGGCAGTCATTTTCCTGATACCGCAGCCGAATTCAAAGATGCAGACAGCCGTGTGCTGTTGCGCAAGGCTTATCAAAGCGTGCAGGAGTTGGGTTGGAAGGTGGTTAATGTCGATACGACCGTGATTGCGCAAAAGCCAAAACTTGCGCCACACATTCCGGCAATGCGCGCCAATATTGCCGCAGATTTGGGTTTGCCTGAAAGCTGCGTGAACATCAAGGGTAAAACCAACGAAAAACTTGGCTATCTGGGACGTATGGAAGCCATTGAAGCGCAAGCGGCAGTATTGCTGATTAAGGCCTAAGAGCTTAAAATTACTTTATTATTCAAACTGAAAGACTGACAACATGGCAACTCAAGACGAACTCAAACGTATTGCCGCCGAAAAAGCGGTGGAATTTGTTCCTGAAAACGAATACATCGGTATCGGTACCGGCTCTACCATCAACTTCTTTATCGAAGCTTTGGGTAAAAGCGGTAAGAAAATCAAGGGTGCCGTGTCTACTTCTAAAAAATCCAGCGAGCTTTTGGCGAAATACGAGATTCCAGAAGTTTCACTGAATGAAGTGATGGGTTTGGCGGTTTATGTTGATGGCGCTGACGAAGTCAACCACGCGCTGCAAATGATTAAAGGCGGCGGCGGTGCGCATTTGAATGAAAAAATCGTGGCCAGCGCATCCGATAAATTTGTCTGTATCGCCGATGAAAGTAAATATGTTTCCCGTTTGGGCAAATTTCCATTGCCGGTAGAAGTGGTTGAAAATGCCCGTTCGCTGGTGTCGCGCAAACTGCTTACCATGGGTGGACAGCCTGAGTTGCGTGTTGGCTATACTACTTTCTATGGCAATCAAATCGTTGATGTTCACGGCCTCAATATCGACCAAGCCCTGAAAATGGAAGACGAAATCAATAAAATCACCGGCGTACTCGAAAACGGTATTTTTGCCCGTGATGCCGCCGATGTATTGGTTTTGGGTACGGCAGAAGGTGCAAAAGTCATCCTGCCTTGTCAGGATTAATGGAGATTAATCAATCTTAAAGGCCGTCTGAAAGTGCATCAGGTCTTTCAGACGGCCTTCAATTTGGCAAAATATGCAAATCAGTAAAATTATAAAATGGTTGCCCGTTGTTTTATCTGTTTTGGGCGCGCTTGGTTACAGCTCACGCGATACCGAGTTGATTCGTACAGGGGTAAGCGTTGCCGCAACATTGGCACAAGGCGACAATATCGGTTTGGAAAAGGTCAATGAATGGCTGGGGGAAAATGTCGTCAAAGCGACATCTGACAGCAAAGCCGAAGATAAACCCAAACCGGAACAAAAACAAAAGTCATCGCGACAATCCTACACATACAACGGAAAAATCATCAAAATCCATGATGGCGATACCATGCACATTATCGATAGCGACGGCAGGAAACACAAAATCCGTATGGCCTATATCGATGCGCCGGAAATCAATCAGGCTTATGGTACGCAATCACGAGACAATCTGATTGATGCAGCATTGAATAAAAAAGCCAAAGTCCGCGTGTTTGAAGCCGATCGTTACCAGCGCGAAGTTGCTCAAGTATCAGTCGGCACGATTGACTTGAATTTGATGCAGATACGGGATGGCACCGCATGGCATTATGAAAGTTATGCCAAAAAACAACAAAGTAAAACCGCCTACACTGACTATTCGGCCGCACAAAAACAAGCCAAGGAAAAACGTAAAGGCTTATGGAAAAAAGATAATCCGCAAGCGCCTTGGCAATTTCGCCATCAAAACCATGAGCAGCAGAACGGCAATAAAAAGCAGTCTGATAAACAATGGTTTGGGATTTGGTAAGTTTTAAGAAAGAGGCCGTCTGAAAACTTTCAGACGGCCTTTAATCATCAAGGTTTAGTATAAGATAAGAATGAGTGGTAGGTTTCTGATTAGAGGGTAAAAGAAATAAAAGTGTAATGTAATATTTTTAAGAAGGGCAGATATGAAAAAAGACACCGTTAGTTGGTGTCTTTAGTATCTGGCAGAGAGGAAGGGATTCGAACCCTCGATACGCTATTCACGTATACACGCTTTCCAGGCGTGCGACTTAAACCACTCATCCACCTCTCTGTGGACTATTATCCTGAGTTGTTATTTCAGAATAATGTGAAAAATTGACTGATTGATTTATCAGTGGTGCCCAGGAGAAGACTCGAACTTCCACACCCGTGAGGATACTAGCACCTGAAGCTAGCGCGTCTACCAATTCCGCCACCTGGGCAATTTAAATTTTCTTAAGCAAAGAAGCACCAAATTATTTGGTGCCCAGGAGAAGACTCGAACTTCCACGCCCGTGAGGACACTAGCACCTGAAGCTAGCGCGTCTACCAATTCCGCCACCTGGGCTTTGCTTTATTCTTCAATTTAAGGTAGAGTTGACTACCTGAACTGCGAAGAAGCAGCTATTATATATTTTAAAAAAAGAATGTCAACTATCAAAATGAACAAAAATACTAAATCTTTAAATTTACGAGAAAAAGACCCGTACTTGGAGCGGGAGAAACAACGTTACGCTCATCCGTTGCCCAGCCGTGAATGGGTCATTGAATTATTGGAACAAAAAGGTGTGCCGACAAAAATCGAAGCTTTGGCACATGAATTGTCGATTGAAGAAGATGAATATGAATTCTTCGAGCGCCGTCTGAAAGCGATGGCGCGCGATGGCCAGGTATTGATCAACCGACGTGGCGCGGTGTGTGCGGCAGAAAAATTGGCATTGGTTAAATGCCGTGTCGAGGCGCACAAAGACGGCTTTGGTTTTGCCGTGCCGCTAACGCCGACAGGCGAGGGCGATTTCGTTTTGTATGAGCGTCAGATGCGCGGCGTGATGCACGGGGATATTGTTACTGTTCGTCCTGCCGGTATCGACCGCAGAGGCCGTCGTGAAGGTACGGTTTTGGATGTGGTGGAGCGTGCGCAGTCTAAAGTGGTCGGCCGTTTTTATATGGATCGCGGCGTGGCCATTTTGGAAGCGGAAGACAAGCGTTTGAGCCAAAGTATAGTGTTAGAGCCTGAAAGCGTGGCGCACTTTAAACCGCAATCTGGCCAAGTGATTGTGGCTGAAATCGAGACGTATCCTGAAGCACATCGTCCTGCTGTGGCTAAGCTGATTGAAGTATTGGGTGATTATGCCGACAGCGGTATGGAAATCGAAATCGCTGTACGCAAGCACCATTTGCCTCATCAATTCAGCGAAGCATGTGTCAAAGCTGCGAAGAAAATTCCTGATCATGTGCGTAAAACCGACTTGAAAGGGCGCGTGGACTTACGCGATTTGCCTCTGGTAACCATTGACGGCGAAACTGCACGGGACTTTGACGATGCGGTTTTTGCTGAAAAAGTCGGCCGCAATTACCGTTTGGTGGTGGCGATTGCCGATGTCAGCCATTATGTCCGTCCTGATGACGGAATTGATGTAGATGCTCAGGAACGCAGTACCAGCGTGTATTTCCCACGTCGAGTGATTCCAATGTTGCCGGAGAAGTTGTCCAACGGTATCTGCTCGCTCAATCCTGATGTTGAACGCCTGTGTATGGTGTGCGATATGGTGATTACCTATGCCGGCAATATCAAGGAATACCGTTTCTATCCGGCAGTAATGCGTTCACATGCGCGACTAACCTACAATCAAGTTTGGGATTGGATTTCAGACGGCCAGGATCATCCGTTTAAGCAACAAATCGATACTCTGTATCAGTTATTTAAAATCTTGCAGAAAAAACGTTTCGAGCGTGGCGCGGTTGAGTTTGAGAGCGTTGAGACTCAGATGATTTTCGACGACAACGGTAAAATCGATAAGATTGTTCCTGTTGTCCGCAACGATGCGCACAAGCTGATTGAAGAATGTATGTTGGCGGCGAATGTTTGCGCGGCAGAATTTTTGCTGAAGAACAAACATACGGCTTTGTTCCGCAATCACTTGGGTCCGACTCCCGAAAAACTGGCCACTTTACGCGAGCAGCTTGGTTTGCTGGGGCTGAGTTTGGGTGGCGGCGATAATCCGACGCCGAAAGACTATGCTGCGCTTGCCGAGCAATTTAAAAACCGTCCGGACGCGGAGCTGTTGCAAGTAATGATGTTGCGTTCTATGCAACAGGCGGTTTATGAGCCGCATTGCGACGGTCACTTTGGTCTGGCTTATAGCGCATATGCACACTTTACTTCGCCTATCCGCCGTTATCCGGATTTAACGGTACATCGTGCCATTAAGGCTGTGTTGAACGGACAAACTTACCAGCCCAATAAAACCTGGCAGGCTTTGGGCGTTCATACCTCTTTCTGCGAGCGCCGAGCCGATGATGCCAGCCGCGATGTGGAAAACTGGCTGAAAACTTATTATATGCGCGACAAAGTCGGCGAAGTCTTCAGTGGTAAGATTTCGGGCATGACCAGTTTCGGTATTTTTGTAACCTTGGACGATATTCATATCGACGGCTTGGTTCATATCAGCGATTTGGGAGAAGATTATTTCAACTTCCGTCCTGAAATTATGGCGATTGAGGGCGAACGCAGCGGTGTCCGTTTCAATATGGGCGATACAGTCACCGTAAAAGTTGCGCGAGCCGATTTGGATACCAGCAAGATTGATTTGACCTTAATCAGCGGCGGTTCAGTCGGTAAGAAACGCGGCGGTAGAAAAGCAAAACCTGTAAGTAGGCCAATAGTTGCTGATAAGCCTGTCGAAAAGCGTAAGCGTAAACTTTCGGCTAAAGAAATTGATGAAGCGTTGGCCGCTCCCGTGAAGGCAAAGAAGAGCAAGGTGAAAAGTAAACCTGCCTCCAAGCCTGCTAAGCCAAGTAAACCTAAAGCCGCGAGCAAGAAAAAAGCGCAGGCGAAAACAGCTTCCGTCAAAGCCGGGGGTAAAAGTAATGCTCAACACAAAAGCGTGAAGATTAAAGTGAAGAAAGCTGCTAAGAAATAGGCGGCATTCAATTCAGGCCGTCTGAAAAGTTTCAGACGGCCTGAATTTGTGATTTTATGAATAAAACCAAGGATAAATAAGATGATAAAACTATACGGTATTCCCAATTGCGATACGGTTAAAAAAGCGCGCAGTTGGTTGGCGGGAAACGGCATCAAGTTTGAGTTTGTAGATTTTAAGAAAAACGCCCCGACTGCCGAATTGATTGATGGCTGGCTGGAGCAGGCAGCTTTGGAAATTTTGCTCAATAAAAGAGGTACGACTTGGCGCAAGTTGGATAAAGATGCGCAAGAATCTGCCGCCACAAAAGAAGGGGCGATTGCCTTGATGGTGGAAAATCCCAGCATCATCAAGCGGCCTGTATTGGTCAAAGAAGGACAGGTTCATGTCGGATTTTCAGTAGAAGCGTATCAGGAAATTTTCGGATAAGGCATTTTTAGGTTTTTAGGCCGTCTGAAAAAGCAAGCCTCGAAAAAATACGTTACAATACGCGCTTTGAGCCTGTTTTCAGGATTTTAAGATTTTTGCGGCAGCATTTTCCGGCTGCCGCGCCAAACTTTTCTTTCGGATAAATATGTTCCATATTGTTGAAAAATATAAAACACCCGCCCAGATTGTTTTAGGTATCATCGGTCTGACCTTTATCGGATTCGGTGCCAATAATTTGTCTTCGCCGGGTTCTGATTACATTGTTAAAGTCGGGGATGAGAAGGTCAGCGAGCATGCTTTACAGATTGCGATACAAAATGAGCAGGCTGCCGGCAATAATGCGCCTTCGCGTGATGCGATATTCCAATCTTTATTGCAAAGAGCTTACCTGAAGCAGGGTGCCAAGCTGATGGGCATTGCCGTGTCTCAGGAACAAATCAAGCAAGTTATCGTGGATGATCCGAATTTCCATGATGCTTCCGGCAAATTCAGTCAGGATTTGCTCAAGAAGTATTTGGATCAGCGCAAAATGACCGAGGATCAGTTTGTTGAAGATATCCGCGAACAGTTCCAGTTGCAAAATCTGTTGAATTTGGTGCAAAACGGTGCGTTGGTCAGCGATGCGCAAGCGCGTCAGTTGATTAACCTGACTCAAGCCACCCGTACCATCCGTTCATTTACATTCAGCCCTGAAGCATTTACGGCACAAGTAAAAGTAGATGATGCGGCTTTGCAAAAGTATTATGAAGCGCATAAGAAAGATTACTTGATTCCTCAAGCCGTTAAGCTGGAATATGTGGCTTTGAACATCAAAGATTTGGCTGATAAGCAAACCGTCAGTGCGGAAGAAGTACAAAAAGCTTACGACAGTAAAAGCGTAGATTTGTCGCCAAGAGCCGAAATTGCGCATATTTTCATTCCGGTTATGCCTAACGGAGATGAAGCAAGCAATGCGGAAATTAAAGCTGAAGTAGACAAAATGGCCGCAGAACTTAAAGCACACCCAGATGCTTTTGCCGAGCTGGCGGCCAGGTACTCCAAAGATTTGTCCAGCAGCAACAAAGGCGGCAATTTGGGCTACCTGAGCAAAAGCGGCGGCAGCGGCTTTGGACCTGAATTCGATAAAGCGGCATTTGCATTGGGCAAAGGCGAAGTCAGCGATACCGTTAAATCGTCTTTGGGTTATCACATCATCAAAGTTTTGAATGTCGAAGCTGAGCCGACTTTGGAACAAGCCAAAGCGCGTATCGAAGCAGACTTGAAACTGAAAAAAGCAGCTTCTGCCTTTAATGCCGCTAAAGAAAAATTGGGTGAAGATGCCTTCAATGATCCATCTTCTTTGGCAAAAGCAGCCGCCAATTCAGGCTTGAAAGTGGAAAACCTGGATGAATGGGTAACCAAAGCGGGTGCGAAAGAAGCCGGTTTGCCTGAAACGTTGATTAATGCTGCGTTTAGCGACGATGTGCTGAAGAAAAAACACAATTCTGAAGTCATTGCTATCAACAACGAAACCGTTTGGGTTATTCGTGCGAAAGAAGTGCGCGAAGAGAAAATTGCACCATTTGCAGAAGTCAAAGACACTGTCCGTGCAGCATATCTGCGCTCTGAAGCTGCCAAACTGGCAGAGAAGAAAGCCCAAGAAACTTTGGCTGCGTTGAAAGCCGGTAAAGCTGCCGACGTTCAATGGTCGCCTGTTTCGCAATTGAGCGCGCAAGATGCACGCAGAACCATGTCTCCAGAAGCTTATGCGGCTTTGTTGAAAGCGCGTCCTGTCGGCGGTAAACCTGCGTACGCATTATTGGAAGGTATGCCTGCACCGGTGATTATGGAAGTTCAGAGCGTTTCTGCTCCTGAAAATGCCGATTCACAGATTCCGGCTGCCAAACAGGCTTTGGTTCAGCAGCTTTCTGCCAATGTGTTTGATAATTTACTCCAGTATTTGGGTAAGAAAATCGATCGTACGCAAGGTGCACAGCAAGTTAATAATGCTGCCGAATAAGCAGAGTATTTGAGTAGGGCAGCCGGATGAATTCCGGCTGTTTTCTTATTTTTAGCTATCTTTTAAAAGGCCGTCTGAAATCATGAGTAAAAATCCTGATGCCTTTGTCCGCTTGATTAATGCATTAAAAATCCTGCCCAATGTCGGCCCGAAATCCGCACAACGCATGGCTTACCAGCTTTTACAGTATAAACGCGAAGAAGCGCAGGAATTGGTGGATGCTTTGCAATTTGCCTTGAAACAGGTGCAGCATTGTCGGATGTGTAATACATTTTGCGAAGGAGAATTGTGTGAAATTTGCGCGGACGAAAAACGCGAGAAAAGCCGTTTGATGATTGTTCATATGCCGGCAGATGTCTCCAGTATGGAGGCGGCTAATTGTCATGATGGTCTGTATTTTGTGTTGATGGGGCAAGTCAGTCCGGCGCAGGGCATGGATATTTCGGCAGTAGCGTTAGATAAGCTGGTTGCCCGTTTGCAGGCGAGTGATATTGAGGAAATTATCATTGCAACCAACTTCACAGCCGAAGGCGATGCGACAGCGTATGTATTGGCGGAATTGTTTAAAAATCTTCCTTATAAAGTCAGCCGATTGGCAAGGGGAATCCCTTTAGGCGGCGAGATGGAATATGTGGATGCCGGTACTTTGGCTCAGGCTGTTTACGATAGAAGAAATATTCAATCTTAAATGGCAATATAAAAAGGCCGTCTGAAAGTCTTTCAGACGGCCTTTTTATTGATTAAATCAGATTATTTGCAGCTGACGCCTTGAATTTGAGGCGTATCGCCGTTGCCGACTTTGAATGCACATTTGGTTGCGCTGCTGCCGGATACGGTAACAACACCGTTTCCGCTGTTGAGGCTGACAGGTTCTTTTACGCCCATGCCGACAGCAGTGGCTGCCAGTTTTTGAACATCGGCGTCGGAGTAAGCGGTATTGTTTGAACTGATTTTGATTTCTTTGGCGGCATATGCGTTGAAGCTGAATGACAAACCTACAGCTACGGATACGAGGGCCAAGAATTTTTTGCTGTTCATTAGTGTATTTCCTTTTTGATGGTGACAAAGTGTGTCACAGCTTCAGAATAAGGGTGATTGGCCGATTGTGCAAGTTTTTCGGCGGAATTTACGGGAAGATACATGGTTTTACATACACTTTATCCCTGAATGCTACATCAGTCGGGCAATCGGACGACCTGTCGGTTTTACGGTACAATAAGCCTTTTTTGACAAACGAATGAGGCATTTTTGAATGGCTTCTTTAGAAACTTGGATAGGCCTGCGCTATCTGCGTGCGAAAAAACGTAACGGCTTTATGTCATTTATTACCATGATTTCAATCGCCGGTATCGCCTTGGGTGTAACGGCTCTGATTGTGGTTTTATCCGTGATGAACGGATTTCAGAAAGAGATACGCGGTCAATTGTTGAACGTTGCACCTCATGCGGAAATTGGCTATTACGATGTCGGTAGCGCGCCGGGTTGGCAGAATTTGCGCGAATTTGTAAAAGGCAAAAAGGAAGTATTGGCCAGCGCGCCTTATGTTTCCGATCAGGCTTTGCTTGCCAACGCCGGTGAAGTGCGCGGTGTGCAGATACGTGGTATTTTGCCGTCTGAAGAAAAAAATGTCGTGGATTACGGTAAGGATATGCCGGCCGGCAGTTTTGATGATTTGAAACCGGGCGAATTTGATATTATTTTGGGTCAAGGGCTTGCTGAGGCATTGGGCACGGAGATTGGCGGCAAGGTTACAGTGATTACGCCAGAAGGTAACGTTACCCCTGCCGGCGTAGTGCCGCGCTTGAAGCAGTTTAATGTAGTCGGTGTGGTAAAAACCGGTGTTTATGAAGTCGATAACACATTGGCTATGACGCATATCGAGGATGCGCAAGTCTTGTATCGACTGGGTGAAAATGTCGGTGGGCTGCGTTTGAGACTGGCTGATCCTCAGAATGCACCCTCTTTCATTGCCAAGTTGATTCCTGATGCTAAAAAAGATGAGGTATGGGTGCGCGACTGGACGTTTAACAACCGCAGCTATTTTGAAGCCGTAGAGTTGGAAAAACGCATGATGTTCATTATCTTGACACTGATTATCGCGGTTGCTGCGTTTAACCTCGTCTCTTCCTTAGTAATGGCGGTAACGGAAAAACAAGCCGATATTGCGATTTTACGCACTTTGGGTTTGTCTCCGGGCGGCGTCATGAAGATTTTCTTGGTGCAGGGCGCATTTGCGGGGTTCTTCGGTACGCTTGTGGGCGTGGTATGCGGTGTATTGCTGGGTTGGAATGTCGGCAAGATTGTCGCGTTTTTTGAAGATCTGTTTGGCGTGCATTTGATTAACTCTCAAGTTTATTTCATCGATTACCTGCCTAGCGATGTGAACTTGAAGGATGTCGCCGTTATTGCCTGCATTTCGCTTGGCTTGGCATTTATCGCCACACTGTATCCGAGCTGGCGTGCTGCAAAAACCCAACCTGCGGAGGCTTTGCGTTATGAGTAAGACAATTTTGAAATGTACCGGCGTTGGCAAAAGCTATAATGACGGCGCATTGAATGTACAAGTGTTGAATCATTTAGATTTTGAAGTTGCCGAAGCGGAAAGCGTGAGTATCATCGGTTCGTCAGGCAGCGGTAAATCCACATTGCTGCACCTTCTCGGTGGCTTGGATATGCCGTCTGAAGGCAAGGTAATACTGATGGATCAGGATTTGGGCGGTTTGAGTCAAAAACAGTTGGGCGAATTGCGCAACCGTTATTTGGGCTTTGTGTATCAGTTCCACCATCTATTGCCTGAGTTTTCTGCTTTGGAAAATGTCATGATGCCGCTTTTAATCGGCAAAATGCCCAAGGCGATGGCCGAGGAAAAGGCTGTTAAGATGCTAAAAAAGGTTGGCTTGGACAAGCGTATGCTGCACCGTCCAAGCGAACTTTCCGGCGGCGAGCGTCAGCGTGCGGCGATTGCCCGTGCTTTGGTTAATGAGCCGAAATGCCTGTTGGCGGATGAACCGACGGGGAACCTTGACCGTAAAAATGCGCAAAATGTGCTGGACATGATGCTGGATTTGAAACGCGAATTGAACACCAGCCTGATTGTAGTGACCCATGATGACGAGCTGGCTGAGCGTTTCGACCGGGTAATGACCATGAAAGACGGCAGCCTGCAAGTGCTGCAATAAGGTTATTATTTCAGGCAAATATTTTATGCTTTGAACGGTATAATAGAGGCCGTCTGAAAAACAGGTTTTCATTATATGGAAATACTGTTTTTCAGACGGCCTTTCTTTTTTCGTATCAATCAATCCTAAGCCATGAATCCGACCAACTCTATCCTTTCCTCTGCCGCAGATGCGGCTATAGCGTTTTTCCGCCGCCACGAAGTACAGGGGGCATCCGTTATTGAACCTTATGTGGTTCGACTGTTTGCAGCCTTGCAAAACGGGCATTCGTTCATTTATTTGGATAAAGAGGATATCGATGCCTTAAGCAACTTGCCGAATTTGGTCGGTAATGCGGATAAACCGCTTATCCTGCAAGGCCGGAAATTGTTTTTGGGGCGAATGTGGCAGTTGGAGCATGATTTGGCTGTTGAAATCAAACGGCTGGCCAGAGCCGAAGCGGAAGAAGTGAATTTCATGGCGGCTTCAAAAAGCCTGAGCGACTGGTTTGATACTAAAGACAGTAAAGAGCAACGGGATGCTGCGGCTTTGGCTTTGCTGCAAAACTTTATGCTGATTACCGGCGGGCCGGGTACGGGTAAGACGACGACCGTAGCAAAGCTTTTGGGTCTGATTTGCAATAACAGTACGAAGCTGCCACGTATCGCTTTGGCGGCGCCGACGGGCAAAGCGGCTGCGCATATGGCACGGGCTTTGCAGCGTGCTTTAGACGGTTTTGATTTGTCTCCGAGCATTAAAGCGCATTTGGAAAATTTGGAAGGGCAGACCGTCCATCGATTGTTGAAACTGCGGCCGCCGCAAATGCGCCCTGCGTTCAATCGTGAATATCCGCTTGCTTTGGATGTTTTGGTGGTGGATGAGGCTTCGATGTTGGATTTGCCGCTAGTGTTGGATTTGTTGCGTGCCGTACCGAGCGGCTGTCGTTTGGTGTTGCTTGGAGATGAAAACCAGTTGCCGTCGGTTGGCTTGGGAGCCGTATTGGCGGCATTATCACGTCCGACGGCTTTGGATAAAGAAACCGCTGAAAAGTTGGAAGTGTACCTGCCCGATCATGATTTTGAGATTAAAGGGCAGCCACAAGCTTTATCGCAAAACAATGCCAAATTGACATTCAGCCACCGTTTTGGTGCAGACAGCGGTATCGGCTGTTTGGCAAGGGCGGTGGTGTCCGGGGAAAAGCAAACTGCGGTTGAACAGTTTGACAAGTTCCCCAAAGAATTGGGAATGAAATCAGGCCGTCTGAAAGAGCAGGTTGCCTTGCTGTATCAAAAGCAACAGGATTATTGGCAGGCCGTAGCGGAGAATAATGTTGCACTCGCCTATGGTTATGCGGCCGATGTGGTGGTATTGGCGGCTTGGCGGCAGGATGCTGATGATTTGAATCAGGCTTATCAAGAATACTTGCAACGGCAAGGCAAGGTTTCGGGCGAAACGCCTTGGTTTGCCGGACAAATCATCATGATTACGCACAATGATTATATGTTGGAAGTGTTTAACGGCGACATCGGGCTGATTATGCCGGATAAAGAATCGTTGAATGGCTTGTCTGCATATTTTCCTGAGAAAGATGGATTCAAAAAAATTGCTATCAGCCGTTTGCCCGATTTTGAATCGGCTTTTGCCATGACGGTGCATAAGAGCCAAGGTTCGGAATATCGGGAAGTATGGCTGTTGCCGCCGTCAGTACCTGCAACGACGGAGAGTGAAGAAGAGGCCCGAGGTTTGGATAAAGCTTTGCTTTACACGGCCATTACCCGTGCGCGTGAACGTTTTGTATTTTGGGGAAATGCGGAGGAATTATGTAAAGCTGTGGAATGCCATCAAAAACGCAGGACAGCATTGGCCGATGCCTTGAAATGGCAGTTTGAACAGCCTGATGAGCAGGCTTCCGTTTGACCTGAATCAAGAGGCCGTCTGAAAGAGGATAAAGCGTTTAAATCTGCTTGATTGATTACACTAATTTACATACGATAAAAATAATTAGTAAATAAAATGAATAATTTATACGAAATTCATAATTTTGTACGCTTTATCGAATACTTCACTTTCAATACCTTCTTTTGGAGAGTCGGCATGAAATTTCAAACCAAACTGATTGCAACCTGTATTTTATTGGCTTCATCATCTTATTCTTTGGCAGAGAATGCTGATGGCGGACGTGATGCGGCGGCTTTGGCCACCACCAACGATTACGTCAATTCCGGCAGTATCATTCGCAAAGATGACGATAGAATCAGCATTTTCAATGATTTGTTGACTGTAAATGGTGGCTTGCGCGTACGTGCGGATGCCAAAGACATCAATGCCAACAACAGCAGCATCAATCCGACGCCTGAAGATACCAATGCCAACTTCAATGCGGAGTTTTGGTTACGCGCAAAACTGTATAAAGATTGGAAATTGGTGGCGCAAATTGAGCCGAATATCGATTTGGAAACCGGTAAATTCAACGGCGATCATGATGTGCCGGTCAATAAACTGTATGCCGAAGGCACTTTGTACAACAATATTAAAGCGCGTGTCGGTAAATTTGGTGCGTTCTCTTCCTACGGCCGCGTCTGGGATACCGAAGTAACCGGCGGCGAAATCTTCTTCGACAATAAAACCCTGCCTACCAAAATCTATGCGGGCCGCCGCACTGGCAACCTGAACGACAACACATGGGGCATTGGCGGCCGCCGCAGACATTTTGCCGCGGTTCAAAGTATGTTGCCTGTGAATGAGAATATCAACGTCGGCGCAACCGTCAGTTACATGAAAGACATCGATGTACGCGGTGCGAAGAAAAATGCGGTCTTCGGAGAAATCGGTACGGACATCAAGTTTAATGATGATTGGCATTGGATGGCCGCAGTCAGCAAGTCCAATATCAAAGCCTATAATGATGCCGGACAAAAAATTAAAAATGATGGCGTGTTCACTGAAGTACGCTATAAATTGGCCGACTGGAGCGTCCGTAATTCTTATGACGTATTCTTGAACTACCGCCGTGTCGGTTCATTGTCCGGTGTCTCTTCTGTTGAGGATTACAGCAAAAACGTCCAAGGCGTGCAAATCGGTGCGACCTATATTCCTTGGAAAAACTGGAAATTCAAAGGTTTCTATTTGGCCGGCAAACAGGTTACGCCTACCGTCGGCACAGATAAGCAGGACGTAAACGTTATTCGTGGTCAGTTAGAATATAAATTTTAATCATCACAAAGAAAAAAACAGGCAGGATGTCCTGCCTGTTTTTGGTTTTCAGACGGCATGGATATAGGGCCGTCTGAAACAATGGATAAAACGCTTTACCAGCTATCGCGCTTCATACGGTCAAGCTGGCGGCGGTCGCGTTTGGTTGGGCGTCCGTCCGGATAAGCAACACTGATGCGGCTGGCTTGGTCGAGTTGTTTTTGAGCCTCGCGTTCGGCAGCCGTTTTCATGTCTTCTTCGTAGAGTAAACGCGCTTCCGGTGCCGGGCGGCGTTGATGATTGAGCGCGGCAACTTTGAATTTGTAGGGAAGGGAGTTCAAAGTCATGTCGATGGTGTCGCCGGCAGAAATATTTTTGCTGTTTTTCACTTTTGAGCCGTTTACTAAAACTCTGCCCAGCTCAATATGTTTTTGTGCCAGCGCGCGGGTCTTGAAAAAGCGTGCGGCCCACAGCCATTTGTCCAAGCGCATGGACGAATTGTCATGATCGTTTTTCATAGCCTGTTTGAAATGATTGAACTGAATTGAAGTTTATCATAAGATACGGCACTTCATGCGTTTAGTGCAGCTATACTATTCCTTTGTTAAAGGCCGTCTGAAAGATTTTTTATTGCAAAAGATGGCAGTTTCCCTTTGAGAAATGCTGTCAAATGCGTCTGATTAGCGTATCATGTCAGCAACCGTTACCGAGAGCTTTGTTTTATGAAACCCGTATTTTTGGACTTCGAACAACCCATCGCCGAATTAACCAATAAAATTGACGAGTTGCGATTCGTACAAGACGAATCTGCCGTTGATATTTCTGACGAGATTGCCAGACTGAAAAAGAAAAGCAGTGAGTTGACCAAGTCAATTTTCAGCAAGCTGACTCCGGCTCAAATTTCACAAGTATCCCGCCATCCGCAACGTCCTTATACTTTGGACTACATCAACGGTATTTTTACCGATTTTGAAGAGTTGCACGGCGACCGCCATTATTCTGACGATCATGCCATTGTCGGCGGTTTGGCGCGTTTTAACGGCCAAAGCGTGATGGTTATCGGCCATCAGAAAGGCCGCGATACCAAAGAAAAAATCCGCCGCAATTTCGGTATGCCGCGTCCTGAGGGTTACCGTAAAGCACTGCGCTTGATGAAGACTGCCGAAAAATTCAATATTCCAGTTATGACCTTTGTCGATACTCCGGGCGCGTATCCGGGCATTGGTGCAGAAGAACGCGGCCAGTCTGAAGCCATCGGCCGTAATTTGTACGAACTGACCCGTCTGCATGTGCCGGTATTGTGCACCATCATTGGTGAAGGCGGTTCAGGTGGCGCGTTGGCAGTGGCTGTCGGCGACTACGTCAATATGCTGCAATATTCGACTTATTCGGTGATTTCTCCCGAAGGTTGCGCTTCTATTCTTTGGAAAACTGCTGAAAAAGCAGCAGATGCCGCGCAAGCATTGGGTATTACCGCCAAACGCCTGCAAGAGTTGGATCTCATTGATAAAGTAATTGATGAGCCTTTGGGCGGCGCACACCGTGATTTTGAAACCACGATAAAAAACGTCAAAACCGTTTTGGAACAGCAATTAAGCGAAGCGCAAAGCATGACCATGCCTGACTTGCTTTCTCGCCGTTTCGACCGCATCATGGCTTACGGTAAATTTACCGATAAATAAGTTTGACTGCTGAAAAAGCAAGCAGATGTCGCTGCTTGCTTTTTTTGTGTTCTATTTTTGAGTAATTCACAATTTCAGGCCGTCTGAAATGTCGCAACTATCCCCTGATTCCCTATTTAAAAGTTTTCACGCAGCTTTTCCTGATTTGCCGAGCCATACTGTGGTTGAAGTTGGTTTGAGTGGCGGATTGGATTCTGTCGTCCTGCTGCATCTTTTGCACCGGACGCGTGAATTTCACCATTTTGATTTGCGTGCCGTCCATGTTCATCATGGTTTAAGCACTAATGCCGACAGTTGGGCAAAATTTTGTCAGGATTATTGTCGGGGTTTGAATGTGACCTTGCGCGTGTGCCGTGTCAATGTGGAAAAACAAGGAAAAGGTTTGGAGGCTGCGGCCAGGGCTGCCCGATATCAGGCATTTTCAGACGGCCTGAAGAAAATTATTGTTTTGGCCCATCACCGCAATGATCAAATCGAAACATTTATGTTGTCGGCTGTGCGAGGGGGTGGATTACGCGGTATGGCGGCCATGCCGGTATGGCGTGATTTAAATGAAGAGATTCAAATTTGGCGGCCGCTTTTGGCATTTTCCCGTCAGGAACTGGCTGAGTATGCGCAACAATGGGGATTATCTTTTGTTGAAGACGAAAGTAATGAAGACTCAGGCTATTTACGCAATTGGATGAGAAATCAGGCTTTGCCGAAATGGCAGCAGCGTATCCCGAATTTTGAGCAGCAAATTTGTACCAATGTTCGATTATTGCAGGAAGATTTGCAGCTTTTAGATGAATTGATTGAGTCTGAATACCAGCGCATCAGTCCAAACGGAATATTCAGCATCAGTCTATGGCGGCAGTGTACCCCGCTTTTGCGTCGTCGGCTGCTTTGGTATTTTTTGCGAAAGCAAACGGAATCATTGCCTTCTTATCACAGCATTGCCGATTTTGCCCGAGTATTAGAAACCGCTGATCAAGCGCAGTTGAATTTGCCAGACGGGAAACTAGTCGTATATCGAGATAAGCTGTTTGTTTGTCAGGAAAGTGAGTTTCAAAAACTGCCTTGGTGTAATGGCAGGGAAGTTCGAGGCCGTCTGAAAGATATTTTGCTGGAAAACGGTTTCGTTTTATTACCCTTTAAGGGAGGTTTGTCAGAAGAGGAGTTGGAGAAGCAGGCGGTACTTCGAAATGTGGCCAAAGGTGATGTGATTCAGTCGGGGCAGAGGGAAAAATCAGTCGAAAAACTATTGCAAGAGTGTCATATTGTGCCATTCGTCCGTAAATATTGGCCGATTATCCTAAGTATGGGCAACAAGTGCCTTGCTGTTATTAATCTTCGGGTGGGAAGCGATGTTCAAATAGGGGAAGGCTATCTGCCTGTTCATGAAAAGTTAGCTAAATATATAGTAGAAAAGTAAAGAGACTAACTTTAAATTTAATAAGTATTAGTAATTTAACTACTTTTGCTAAGTGTAGATATAATAAGCAATATAGCTTATATTAGAGTATCTATACGAATAAACTTTTGCGATTAAATGTAATCTTGTGGAACTTTTTCAAAGCGATGCTGTCTTTATTGTGCACAGCACGCTTTACTATTTTTTGGTTTAAAGCAGTAAAACGATTAAAGGTTGGGTATGAACGATCGCCAAATAGATCAAGTTTTGGTGGAGCGCGCGCAGAAAGGTGACCATAAGGCATTCGAGATGCTGATGTCCAAGTATCAGCGTCGGCTAAACAGACTGATTTCCCGTTTTATTCAGGATGAGCACGAAGTACACGATGTAACCCAAGAGACAATGATTAGGGCTTATCGTGCGCTGGTTAATTTTCGCGGTGAGAGTGCATTTTATACATGGCTGTACCGTATCGGTATCAATACGGCAAAGAATTTTCTGACCACTTCGGGTCGCCAGTTTTTTGTCAGTTCGGAAGCAGCCAATGAGGAGGGAGATGTTCTCGATTTAACCGATCAGATTGCAGATTACCATACGCCGGAAGCTGAAATGATGAATCGGGAAATCTTGCAGACCGTCGAAGCAAGCATTGCGCAACTGCCAGACGATATGCGTCAAGCCATTACACTTAGGGAAATGGATGGCTTGTCTTACGAAGAAATAGCTCGGGTAGTGGATTGTCCGATAGGTACTGTACGTTCGCGTATTTTCAGAGCGCGTGAACTGATTGCAAAAGATTTGCGGCCGCTGTTGGATACTTCTGAAGATCAAAGGTGGTAATAAAAATGAATGACAAAACAAATAAAGCATTGGAGTATGTGTCTGCATTGATGGACGGTGAAGCATTGACTGATGAAATGCTGGATGCTGTATTGGCAGACGAGGAAGCCTTGCGCGCTTGGCATGAATACCACATTATCGGCGACTGTATCCGTCAGGGTGCTGCGGCGAGTGTTACCGGTGAAACCATGCAAAGCAAAGCATTTACAGTGCCTCAAAACGAGGCTGAAGGCAAACAGGAAAAATATGCTCAGCATGAAGCGGCCAATAGCGGCTTCTTCAAATTCTTTGCGGCTGCTGCCAGCGTGTGTGCGATTGCTGTTGCAGTATGGCAATTTACACCGCAAACTTCTCGTGACGCTATGCCGGTTGCAGAGAAGTCTAATGTTCAGCCAGCCCAAAATATTATTCCGGTAAGCGGTACGCCTAGTGATAAAGCAGCTTCCGAGCCTGGCGAAACTGTTGTGCCAAATGCGGCAAAAGACGGCAAAATTGAAAACCGTCCGACTGTCCGTACCGAGCAGCAAAATGAGCAGCAGACAGTTGTGCAGTAAAAAATGAAATCATGTAAAACCCTTGCTTCATTGTAAGGGTTTTTTATTTTCTAAGTAAAACCGTTAGGCCGTCTGAAAGCATAGCTTCAAGGAAGTTAAAACAGTTATAATGCGCTCCATGAAACTGATTACCTCTGCTCAAAACGAACAGCTCAAACATTTATTCCGTCTGCTGACACAGGCCAAAGCAAGGCGTGAAAGCGGTGAAACCGTATTGGAAGGCATACATCTGCTGCAAACTTATTTGCAAAGCGGCGGTACGCCCAAACAGGTTTATCTACCTGAAAAGAAACAGCAACATCCTGAAATTCAAGAAATTGCGGCGCAGTTGGATGAGGGATTGATTACTTGGGTCGGTAACGAAGCATTGTCTAAAATCACCAGTCTGACCGATGCCGATGATGTGATGACTTGGATTGATATTCCGCAGCAGGCAGGTTTGCCTTCAGACGGCGATTGCGTAGTATTGGAGCGGGTACAAGACCCTGGCAATGCAGGCACGATTTTGCGCAGCGCGGCGGCAGCCGGAATCAGGCAAATCGTGTGCGGCAATGATTCCGTGGATATCTGGTCGCCCAAAGTGTTGCGAGCGGGGATGGGTGCGCATTTTCTGCTGTCTATTTTCAATCGAGTGGAATTATCCGCTTGGATGGAAACGTATCAGCATCAAATTTGGGCAACTGCCTTGGGCGGTCGCAATATCGGTTTGTATGAGATGGACCTCAGTCAATCTTGTGCTTGGGTGTTTGGCAACGAAGGCAGCGGCGTGAGCGAAACGGTAAAAGAGAAGGCTGATGCCTGTGTCAAAATCCCCATGTTGGGGCAAACCGAATCCTTGAATGTCGCGATGGCGGCAACGGTTTGTCTGTTTGAACAAATGCGGCAACGTATCCATGCCTAGGCCGTCTGAAAACAATAATACGATTTTATTTTAAGGAACAAAAATGCAAATACTGACTTTTGATGAAGCGGCACGCAGCCGCTTGATGGAATTGCTGGATGATAAATCTGAAGCCCATAACACCATGCGTTGTGATGAGGTTCAAGGTTTTATGATGGCTTTATTGAGCGGTCCGGATGCTTTGAATCCGACCAACTGGCTGCCAGAGATTTTGGGTGAGGAATCTTTGTTTGATGCCAAAGAGCGCACCGAAATCGAACGTTTGGTCATGGCAATGGCCGCCGATATGCGCATGAAGCTCAACGAAAAAATCCTGCCTGATCTGTGGTTTTATGAAGATGAAGCCGGTAATCCGGATTTCTACACTTGGTGTAATGCCTACCTTTACGCACTGGATATTGTGCCTACCGATTGGTTTGAAGCAGTCGAACAGGAAGAATTTGAAGATTTGTTCTATCCGATTATGGCTTTGGGTGGTATCTATGATGATGAGGAAAACGGCGAAGTCATCTTGCATCTGAATGAAAAAGAGCTGACCCAGCTGGAATCTGATTTGCCACATGTCCTGCTGGATATTTACTGGTACTGGCAGGCTATCATCAATAAGCCGCAAACCGTACGCCGTGAAGGCGAAAAAGTGGGTCGCAACGATCCTTGCCCATGTGGTAGCGGTAAAAAATACAAAGCCTGCTGTGGCAAATAAACCATGAAATAAAAAGGCCGTCTGAATGCTTGAAATTCAGACGGCCTTTAATGTTTTTTGTTTAGAAGAATGAGGCTAACCAAACAAACAGGATGGTTAGCGCAATGGTCAATGCACAGCCGATTTTGGCTACGGTACCGATGATGAAGCCGATAAACGTACCGATACCGACTTTGCCTGCCTGCCATGTGTCTTTGCGTGCGATAAATTCGCCGATGGCCGCGCCGGTCAACGGGCCGAGCAACAAGCCGGGAATGGAGAAGAATGCGCCGACGATGCCGCCGATAAATGCACCCCAAACCGCGGTTTTACTTGCGCCGGTATATTTTGCACCCAATGCGCCCGCCACATAATCCATTGCAGTACCGAATACGGCAACAATGGCCAAAAAGGTCAGCGTACCCGAGCCAAACACTTGATAATCGCCGGCATAACCCAACAGCCATGCGCCGCCAAACATCAAACCCAGTCCGGGCAAGGCAGGGTAAATAGTGCCTAAAATGCCGACAACAATGGCGATTAAACCGAGGATAATCAGAATGGTGGTCATGGTTTTCCTTTTGATAGAGGGGTGGATAATGGCGGTATTATGAGGGCGTTTTGCCGGATTGCGATAAAGGTTTATGCAAGAAAATGAAAATATGCCTAAATATTCAGACGGCCTTTCAGTCAATAGCTACCGAAAGGCCGTCTGAATGTCTAAACGCGGTTACATACCGCAGGTTTTGGGTTTGTTTGCCAAAATATTGATGACTTTGCGTTCGGTTTTTTGTGGTTCGATTTTAATTTCGCTTTCGTCTTCTTCGCTGCCGTCGGAGAAACGTTCCGGCATTTTTTCGCTGTCAAACGCCAAGTCGCCGCCGTGTTTCAGGCTTTGACCGCGTTCCAAGCCGATAAAGTCGAAAAGTTCGGTATCGGCCAAATGCGATGGAACGACGTTTTGTAGAGCGGAGAACATAGACTCGATACGGCCGGGGAAGCGTTTGTCCCAATCGCGCATCATGTCGCCGATGACTTGGCGTTGCAGGTTGGGCTGCGATCCGCAAAGGTTGCACGGGATAATCGGGAATTGCTTCAGTTCGGCGTATTTAATCAAATCTTTTTCTTTCACATACGCCAGCGGGCGGATGACGATGTGTTCGCCGTTGTCGCTCACCAGCTTGGGCGGCATGGCTTTGAGTTTGCCGCCGTAAAACATGTTTAAAAACAAGGTGGCGAGGATGTCGTCACGATGGTGTCCCAAGGCGATTTTGGTGCAGCCCAATTCTTTTGCCGTGCGGTAGAGGATGCCGCGGCGTAAACGGCTGCACAGCGAGCAAGTTGTTTTACCTTCTTCCAATACACGTTTGACGGTGGAATAAGTGTCTTCTTCAACGATTTTGTAGGGAACGCCGATGCTTTCGAGATAGGTCGGCAATACTTCTTCAGGGAAGCCCGGCTGTTTTTGGTCGAGATTGACGGCGACCAGTTCAAAATCAATCGGCGCGCTGGCTTGAAGCTGGCACAGAATGTCTAAAAGGGCGTAGCTGTCTTTGCCGCCTGAGAGGCAGACCATGATTTTGTCGCCCGGCTCGATCATATTGAAATCGTTAATGGCATCGCCGACGGCGTGGCGCAGGCGTTTGCTGAGTTTGTTGTTTTCTAATTCTTGCTTGGTTTTTTTGGACATGGCTGTTTGTGCTTTGAAATAATAGAAAAATTTAAGGGCGGTATTGTACCGCAAAAGAATAAAGGTCGTCTGAAAAACTGCGCTTGCTTGGTTGAAGCGGCGTTTTCAGACGGCCTGATATTTGCTCTTTATTTGATTTGAAGGGCGGTAATTTTGATTTCAACCTTCCAGTCGGGAGAAGCCAGTTTCGCCTCCACGCAGGCGCGGGCCGGAGCGCGTTCGGGGGCTGTCCATGCATCCCAGGCTTCGTTCATAGCGGCGTAGTCGTTCATATCGGGCAGATAGATGGTGGCTTCTAAAATATGGGCTTTGTCGGATTGGCATTGTGCGAGCCATGAATCGATTTGCGCCAAAACATTTTCAGTTTGCGCTTTGGCATCGGCTTCAGGATTTTCGGGAACCATGCCGGAGAGGAAAACCAAGCCGTTGGCTACGACGGCTTCCGAATAGCGTTTGCTTGCACCAAGATAGCGGATATCCATGTTGTCTCCTGATTTCAAAAAGAAGGTATGGTAACATTGCGACTGTTTACGTTCCACATTTAAGAGGGGCCGTCTGAAAAGGATGGCGGGAAACAACCCATGAGTAAAGCAGAATATCCGGTTACGCAGGCAGTACGCTTTTTACGCAGTAAGAAAATCGATTTTGTCCCTTATGTTTACGCGTATGAAGAACATGGCGGTACGGCGCGTTTTGCCGAATGTGCGGGCAAGCCCGAGCATCAAGTCATCAAAACGATCGTCTTGCAGGATGAGCATAAAAAAGGTTTGGTTGTTTTAATGCACGGCGACAAACATATTTCCACCCGCAATCTGGCGCGCGAGCTAGGCTTGAAACACATCGAGCCGGCAACAGCGGATCAGGCGGCGAAATGGACTGGATATTTGGTCGGCGGTACATCACCGTTCGGTATGAAAACCGCTTTGCCGGTTTATGTGGAAGAAAGTATTTGGGCTTTGGACGAGATTTTTATCAATGGCGGCAAACGTGGGTTTATCGTAGGCATGAAGCCTGAAAACCTGCGGACGCTTAATCCGAAAGATGTTCATGTTGCAGTCGATTCATAAAGGATAGGAATACAGATGGAACAATTAAATTTATACGAAATCTTGGGAGTATCTCAGGATGCTGATATCAACGTTATCCGCGAGGCTTACGGCAAATTGGTGGCCAATCCGGATATTCAGAAAGATGCGGAGCGGTTTAAAGCCATCGGACAGGCTTTTGAAGTATTGTCTCATCCGGAAAAACGGTTGGCTTATGATGCGGCTATGCAGTACGAGCGTCAGGAAACCAATACCAACAACTTCACTGATATGGCGACAAATGTGGTTAACACGCCCAGCTCTGACGTGAAAAACTATGTTTTTATCGCTTATGTGACATATGCTGTGGGCTTATTGATTTTGTTTACCCCCGTTGTCGGTGTGATCATGGCGTATGTTAAACGCGATGAGGCTCAAGGCAGTATTTACGCCAGCCATATCGATTATTTGATTAAGACATTTTGGGTGTCTTTAGTAGGTACGGTTTTGGGCACTTTTACTACACTTATCTTAATTGGTTGGTTGATTCTGTTGGTAACTGCCATTTGGTTTATTTACCGTGTAGTCATCGGACTGATTAAACTGAATGAAGATAAGCCCGTCTCCACTCAAGGATGGTTTTAAAGCATGGCATATTTATTGGCAAGTATCGTTTGCAGCGTGTTGGTTTCCGTATTGCTGAAAGTGGCGCGCAAGCAAAAAATCAATATCGAGCAGGCGGTAGCGGTGAACTACATCGTTGCTATAACCTTGACCATGCTGGTGTTAAAGCCTGATTTGAGCAATCCGCAGGTATTTTTACCGACTTGGTGGCTTTTTGCGGCCTTGGGTATATTACTGCCAACCGTGTTTGTCATTATGGGCAAATCGGTAGATGCGGCAGGTATTGTCAAATCGGACGCGGCACAACGCCTATCGTTGTTTCTGCCGATTGTCGCTTCATTCACGCTTTTCCATGAGCAGTTGACCGAAGGCCGTCTGATTGGTTTGGTATTGGCATTTACGGCACTGTTTTTCTTACTTTGGAAAAGCGATGGCGGCAAGAAATCCGGCGGCTTCAGCACGCAAGTAATGCTGCTTTTGGGCGTTTGGTGCGGCTACGGCGTCATTGATATTTTGTTCAAACAAGTGGCCAAAAGCGGTACCGCGTTTGCTGGTAATTTGCTGGTGGCGTTTTGTTTGGCAGGTATCTTGATGTTTGGCTACCTGTTTGCCAAAGGAAGCAAATGGACTAAAGAGGGCATAGTGGGCGGTATGATTTTGGGCTGCCTGAACTTTTTGAATATTGTTACCTACATCTCGGCACACCAAATCATGAAGGATAATCCGACCTTGGTATTTGCCGGTATGAATATTGGCGTGATTGTTTTGGGTACGCTGATTGGTGCGGCAATATTTAAGGAAAAAATCAGCAGCATTAATGCAGCCGGTATCAGCATTGCTATTTGCTCGATAGCCTGCCTGTTTTACTGGCCGCAGATCCGCAGCTTGCTAGGCTAAAAATACTTATGCCGTCTGAAAATTTTCAGACGGCCTTATTTTTATTATAAAATAGCCATTCATGCGCCGATTTGGCCGTATGGGAATTATTTTGCGCTTACGGGCGTTTCTATGTTAAACAAAGAAGTTGAACTCACACAATAATATCGATAGTTACATCATGAAACATATTCAAAAACACATTCAATGCGCCGTTCTCGGCATGCTGGTATTGTCCGGCTGTCAATCTTATCAGGAAGATCAAAGCCGCCGCAGCAAAATGGCTCAATTCGCGCTTAACCATCCCGTAGCCGCTCAAGTTATCGGTATGGAAGACGAAGGCTTAATCAATATGACCAGCAATGCCGCACGTTTTGCCGAGCGTTCAGGTTTGGACGATAAAGCAAACGGCGACAGCAGGGGGACACAAGTCAATGCCGTACGCCAAGCATTGTGGCAGGCGGCGATTGCTTCCAAATTCGACAGTATTATTGCAGAAAAAGCAGGTAATGCGCGTCTGACGGATATGGAGTTGCGTGAAGGTAAAGACGACTACTTCAGCCGCTACCTTGCCGACCAAGCGGTCGATCAACGCAACAACCGTATCGGCCGCAGTATCGGCAGTGCCAAGCCCGACCGCGATATGAAAACGCTAGCGGCAAGCATTTTGTTCTACTACAACAAAGTAGGCTTGTGGACGGCTTCCGAAGTGAACAACCGTTGGCACATCAAACAGGAAAAACTTTCAGACGGCCAGTATGCCGAGGCATTGAAAAACATCGCCAAATTGGATCAAAACGGCATGACCGAACAGGAACGTAGCGGTTATAAAACCGATACACTCAACGAAATCAAGCGTTCGGTTAAGGCCATGCGTCAAGTCGAAGACTGATTTTAAGACTTCATCATTTAAAGGCAATTATTATGAATTTCCCTCCGCGTTATGTCTCAAACACCCGTATGCGCCGTATGCGTAAAGATGATTTTTCACGTCGCCTGATGCGCGAGCATACTTTGACGGCAGATGATTTGATCTATCCGGTTTTTGTATTGGAAGGTCAGAATCAGGAAGAGGCAGTACCATCCATGCCTGGCGTCAAACGCCAAAGTTTGGACAAATTGTTGTTTACCGCTGAAGAAGCACTGAAGCTCGGCATTCCTATGCTGGCTTTGTTTCCCGTGGTAACGCAAAACAAAACCGAATTTGCGGAGGAAGCTTATAATCCTGAAGGCTTGGTACCGACAATAGTACGAACCTTGCGTGAGAAATTCCCAGAACTGGGTATCATGACTGACGTTGCCTTGGACCCTTATACCATTCACGGCCAAGACGGTTTAACCGATGAAAATGGCTATGTCCTCAACGATGAAACCATTGAAGTTTTGGTAAAACAGGCTTTGTGTCATGCAGATGCGGGCGCACAAGTCATTGCCCCATCAGATATGATGGACGGACGTATTCTTGCCATTCGCGAAGCTTTGGAAGATGCTGGACACATCCATACGCACATCATGGCATATTCGGCAAAATATGCTTCAGCGTTTTACGGCCCGTTTCGCGATGCTGTCGGCAGCTCCGGCAATTTGGGTAAGGCAGACAAGAAAACCTACCAAATGGATCCTGCAAACACTAACGAAGCCTTGCACGAAGTAGCATTGGACATTCAAGAGGGCGCAGATATGGTAATGGTAAAACCGGGTCTACCGTATCTGGATGTCGTCCGCCGAGTTAAAGACGAGTTCGGCGTACCGACTTATGCCTACCAAGTTTCCGGCGAATATGCCATGCTTCAGGCAGCCATTCAAAACGGTTGGTTGGATGGCGAAAAAACCATTTTGGAAAGCCTGTTGGCATTCAAACGCGCCGGCGCCGATGGTATTTTGACTTACTATGCGATTGAAGCGGCAAAATTGTTGAAGAAGTAAAATAAAGAAATAAATTAAAAAGCGGCAAACAGTGTTTATCCTGTTTTGCCGCTTTTTTGTATTACTTAAAATTGACTCAATAGAGCCCGACTAAGGTTTATTTTTTTAAATCTAAAAAATCTTGTATAGTCATTTTGACCAAATAAAGGCCGTCTGAAAAATCAGGGAACTGTTTTTTCAGACGGCCTTATATAATTTAAACCTTAGTGATGGCTGCAACCCCCGTGGGTTTCACGCAAAGCTTCGGCTGCTTGCTCGTCTGCGTGGTAGCTGGAGCGAACCATTGCGCCGATGGCGGCATTGGTAAAGCCCAATTCGTATGCTTCTTTTTCAAAAACTTTGAATTGGTCAGGCGTTACATAGCGCAAGACGGGCAAGTGGCCGTCTGAAGGTTGCAGATATTGGCCGATGGTAATCATCTCGATATTGTTGGCACGCATATCGCGCATGATTTCGCGTACGTCCTCGTCTGTTTCGCCCAAGCCGACCATGATGCCGGATTTGGTCGGGATATGAGGCATCATTTCTTTGTAGCGGCGCAGAAGCTCGAGGGAATGTTGGTAGTTGGCACCCGGACGGGCTTTTTTATACAGGCTTGGATGGGTTTCCAAGTTGTGGTTCATCACGTCGGGCGGTGTTTCTGCCAAGATTTCCAGTGCGATGTCCAGACGGCCGCGGAAATCGGGAACGAGGATTTCGATTTTGGTATTCGGGCTGGTTTCACGGATGGCTTTGATGCAGTCGGCGAAATGTTGGGCGCCGCCATCACGCAGGTCGTCACGGTCGACGGAAGTAATCACGACATAGCGTAGGTTCATGGATTTGACAGATTCGGCCAAGTGTTTAGGCTCGTCAGGATCCAACATGTTGGGGCGGCCATGGCCAACGTCGCAGAACGGGCAGCGGCGGGTACAAATATCGCCCATAATCATGAATGTGGCCGTACCTTTGGTAAAGCATTCGCTGATGTTTGGACAAGATGCTTCTTCGCACACGGTATGCATTTTTTGTTCGCGAAGAATATTTTTGATTTCAAAGAATTTCTTGCCCGGTAATTTGGCGCGGATCCATTCGGGCTTTTTCAATTTTTGTTCCAATGGAACGACTTTAATCGGAATGCGTGCAGTTTTGTCTGCGCCTTTTAGTTTGATGCCGCGTTTGGGGTCGTTTTTTACTTCTTCACTCATGGTGATGTGTTCTTTCTGTCGTTATAAAGGCCGTCTGAAAAGCTGATTGCGGCCTTTATGGCCTAAGGGCTTGTGGGTTCAGAGGGGCAGTTAAAAGATGGCGTTGGGGTCGAATATTTTCAGACGGCCTTATGCTAGCTCTTTTTGTAAATGCTTAGTCAGTTTGTCTGAAACTTCTGCCAAACTGGGTGCCGGAGAGACATAGTCGGCAATTTGGGTCATTTCCATACCGGCATAACCGCAGGGGTTGATATGGGTAAACGGACTTAAATCCATGTTCACATTGAGAGCCAAACCGTGGTAAACGGATCCGTCTTTGATACGCAGGCCAAGGGAAGCGATTTTACGCTCTCCGACATAAACGCCGGGGCGTTTGGGATCGGCGGCTGCTTCGATGCCGTATTCTGCCAAGGTGGCGATGATGCTGTTTTCAAGTGCGGAAACGATGTGGCGGACACTGGTTTTACGGCGTTTGAAATTGATCATCGTATAGACGACCAGTTGGCCGGGGCCGTGATAGGTAATTTGACCGCCTCTGTCAATTTGGACAACGGGAATATCGTCGCGGATGAGGAGGTGTTCGGGTTTTCCGGCCAAGCCTTGGGTAAATACGGGCGGATGTTCGACCACCCATAATTCGTCTTCGGTATTTTCGTCACGTGAGGCATTAAATGCCTTCATGGCTTCGAAAGTCGGCAGGTAATCGACCAAGCCTTTGTGCACGATTTTCATTACAGCACCACTTTTACCAATTTGTGTGCAGTCAGGTCGCGGTAGATATTGTCGAGCTGCTCTTGGTTGTCGACATTTACTTTGACGGTTGCGCCGGTGTAGTTGCCTTTGCTGCTTGGGCGCGTAGTAATGTGGTGCGGCTCGGTATCGGGAGCGTGTTTGCGCACGGTTTCCAAGATGGCGGATTCAAATTCGGGATGAACTGCACCCATAACTTTCAAGGAGAAAGTACAGGGGAATTCAATCAGTGATTTTTTTTCAGTTGAGTCTGTCATGGTTTACTGCCTTGTTTGGTTTGCTTGGGCCGTCTGAAAAGTTTTCAGACGGCCTGAAATCCGATATATTTTATCGTAAACGTCCATATCGGGCTATTAAAAATGATGTTTTCGAAAATAGGTGCGGATAAGCTGTTTTCAAGTCTTGAAATGCAGCGCTTCAGCCCAATTTTGAGCTACATTCTGATTTAACAATGATTGAGATTTCTAACTATGCCGACAAAAGACAAATATTTCGAGGAATACAGTGCGCTGGCTACCTTGCCTTTACGCGATGTCGTGGTGTATCCGCATATGGTATTGCCGCTGTTCGTCGGTCGTCCTAAATCGATTGCGGCCCTTGAGGCGGCAATGGCCAATGATGATCCGGTTTTCCTGTTGGCCCAGCTTGACCCTAATACAGAAGATCCTAAAGCTGAAGATTTGCACCAGACCGGCACGGTCGCCCAAGTTTTGCAGGTTTTGAAGCTGCCTGACGGTACGGTTAAAGTATTGGTAGAAGGTATCCGTCGTGCGCGTGCATTGACGGTTGATGAAACAGGCGGATTGTTTTTGTCCCATGTTGAGGCGATTGATGAGAATAGCGACAAGGACAATCCTGAAATTGAGGCCTTGCGCCGTACTCTGCTGACTCAATTTGAGCAATATGCGAAGTTGAACAAAAAAATCCCTGCCGAAGTCATCAGCACCATCAGCAGTATTGATGACAACAGCCGCCTTGCAGATACTATTGCCGCGCATTTGCAGCTGAAATTGGAGCAACGTCAATATGTATTGGAGACTGCCGGCATTGTTGACCGTTTGGAATTTCTGCTGGCGCAGTTGGAAGCCGAACTCGACATCATGCAGGTTGAGAAGCGCATCCGTGGCCGCGTGAAACGTCAAATGGAAAAATCCCAACGCGAGTATTACTTAAATGAGCAAGTGAAAGCGATTCAGAAAGAGTTGGGCGAAGAAGACGAGCGCGGCGAACTGGATGCGCTGGAGAACAAAATCAAAGAAGCAGGCATGAGCAAAGAAGCTGAAGAAAAATGTCTGTCTGAATTGAAAAAACTGAAAATGATGCCGCCAATGTCTGCGGAATCTACCGTCGTGCGCAACTATATCGATACTTTGCTTGAGTTGCCGTGGAAGAAAAAATCCCGTGTCAGCAAAGATATTGCCAAGGCTGATTTGATTTTGAATGCCGACCACTATGGATTGGAAAAAGTCAAAGAATGTATTTTGGAATATTTGGCTGTTCAAAAACGTATGGACAAGCTCAAAGGCCCGATTTTGTGTCTGGTTGGCCCTCCGGGTGTGGGTAAAACTTCCTTGGGTGAATCGATTGCCAAGGCGACAGGCCGTCAATATGTGCGTATGGCGTTGGGCGGCGTGCGTGATGAAAGCGAAATCCGCGGCCACCGCCGTACCTATATCGGCTCTATGCCGGGCAAAATCCTGCAAAACATGGCGAAAGCCGGTGTGAAAAATCCATTGTTCTTGCTCGATGAAATCGACAAGATGGGCAGCGATTTCCGTGGTGATCCGGCCAGTGCTTTGCTTGAGGTGCTGGATCCTGAGCAAAACAACAAGTTTGCCGACCACTATGCCGAAGTTGATTATGATTTGAGCGATGTGATGTTTATTGCAACTTCAAACAGCTTGAATATCCCGACTCCGCTGCTTGACCGTATGGAAATTATCCGTCTGTCCGGTTATACGGAAGACGAAAAAATCAATATCGCCATGCAATACCTTGTGCCGAAACAAATGAAGCGCAATGGTGTAAAAGAGGGCGAATTGGTGGTTGATGAAAGTGCGGTACGCGATATTATCCGTTACTACACCCGCGAGGCCGGTGTCCGCTCGTTGGATCGTGAAATTGCCAAAATCTGCCGCAAAGTGGTAATGCAGGTTACTTTGAATGAGGATAAGAAAAAAGCGTCTAAATCCAAAACAGTAAGCAAGGCCAAGCCTAAAGCGATTAAAGTTACTGAGAAAAATCTGCATGACTATCTGGGCGTACGCCGTTTCGACTATGGTGTGGCTGAAAGCGAAAACCGTATCGGTCAGGTAACCGGTTTGGCTTGGACGGAAGTCGGTGGTGAGTTGTTGACTGTTGAGGCGGTTGCCTTGCCGGGCAAAGGTACGATTCAATGTACCGGCCAACTGGGCGATGTCATGAAAGAATCGGTATCGGCCGCATGGTCGGTTGTCCGTTCCCGTGCTGAATCAGTGGGTTTGGCTCCTGATTTTTACGAGAAGAAAGACATTCACATCCATGTGCCTGAAGGTGCGACGCCAAAAGACGGTCCGAGCGCAGGTATTGCCATGACTTTGGCGATGGTTTCTGCCTTTACCAAAATTCCGGTGCGTGCAGATGTGGCGATGACCGGCGAAATTACTTTGCGTGGCGAAGTTTTGCCGATCGGCGGTTTGAAAGAAAAACTGCTGGCTGCTTTGCGCGGCGGGATCAAGCATGTATTGATTCCAAAAGACAACATCAAAGATTTGGAAGAAATCCCTGAAAATGTCAAAACCGGTCTGACCATTCATCCGGTCAAATGGATTGATGAAGTGTTGGCTTTGGGCTTGGAAACTCAGCCTGAGCAATGGGCGGCTGAATTGGCGGTTGCCGAGACCCCGCAAACTTCTAAGGCGAAGTCAAGAACAAAAGCAACCAAGCATTAAGTTGGCCGTCTGATGTTGCAAAAAATGTGGTTTTGCCCTGAATGCCACAAAAATAGGGCAATTCCACATCTTTTACTTGACATGATAATTTCAGAATTGCTATAAAGTGCGTATGTGCTTTAAAAGTGCTTAAGCCCCGAGTATTCGGGCATTTCATCATTTTTTACGATAGGAAGGGACTAATTGTGAACAAGTCTGAATTGATCGAAGCAATTGCTCAAGAAGCCGGCATTTCCAAATCTGCTGCGCAAAAAGCTTTGGATGCTACTACTAATGCCGTAACCAACGCGTTGAAAAACGGCGACACTGTTACTCTGGTCGGTTTCGGTACTTTCTACGTCGGCGAACGCGCCGAACGTCAAGGCCGCAACCCTAAAACTGGCGAGCCTTTGACTATTGCTGCTGCTAAAACTCCTAAATTCCGTGCCGGTAAAGCATTGAAAGACGCTCTGTAATTTAGAGTCTTTCCCTGAATGGGAATAAAAAACCGAATTGATTCGGTTTTTTATTTTGAAGGCCGTCTGAAACCTTTCAGACGGCCTTTAGTTTGTTGAGTGCATAAAAAGGCTGAAATCCTAATGATAAAAGGATTTCAGCCTTTTTAGTTTATCTTGTTACATTTGATTTTTATATTGATATACCTTATCATTAACGGAAACACAGTATTCAAAACAAACCGCACTTATCGAAAGAAGGGGCAAATAGCCATTCATAACCAATCTTTCAAATGTGCCACGCACTCGTCATACTTCTCACATTTTTTCAATAATCTGATTTTAAAACAAATGAAAAGAGAGGCTTATGTCTACCATTCCTTTGTCGCGCCTTAAAAAAGGCGCAGTCGTACATATTGATTCCATTGCTCCCAACCCTGTTTTTGGTGATTTGGATACCTTGGTAACCCGTCGTCTTTCGGATTTGGGTTTTTCCAGCGGAATGCCGTTGCAAGTGATTGCAGTGGGTGGTTTTGGGAGAGGCCCGTTTGCGGTACGTTTGGGTAACCAATCCCAATTCTCCCTGCGTTTGGAAGAGGCCGGGAAGATTATGTGTCGTATCGTTGAGGCCGTTTAAGGCCGTCTGAAAGAATAAGGAAAAATGATGGAACTAAGCTATTTTGCCTTGATTGGCGCGCCAAACTGCGGCAAAACCGTTTTGTTCAACGGTTTGACCGGCTCACATGCCAAGGTTGCCAATTATCCGGGCGTAACTGTCGATAAGCGCGAGGGCGCCTTCCTCGACGACGAGGCCGTCCGCATTATCGACCTGCCGGGCACATACAGCCTACGCACGACCAGCCCCGACGAAGCGGTGGCGAAAGATGTAATGGTAGGCAAGATGGGCATTCCGCCCGATGCCATTATTGCCGTTGCCGACGCGACCAACCTGCGTATGACCCTGCGCATGATTTTGGAACTGAAAACGCTGGGACTGCCTATGGTGGTGTCGCTGAATTTGAGCGACGTGGCCCGCAAAAGGGGCTTGAATATCGACGCGGCCAAACTGAGCGAGTTGTTGGATGCACCTGTTTTGGAAACAGTTGCAGTGAGCGCGTCGGGCGTACAGGCTGTACGCGAAGCCGTGGCGAAGCTGCCGCGTAAACGCTCTTTCCCCGCAAACCCCGCCTCTGCCGAACGCACGCTCGATGCGCTGGATAGCGACAAACTTTATCAAGAAGTCGAATCGATTTTGGCACAAGTGGTACGCACCCAGATGACGCTGCCCGCATGGCACAAAAAACTCGACGACATCGTGCTGCACCCCGTTTGGGGCATGATTATGCTGCTGGTGATCCTGTTTATGGTGTTCCAAGCGGTTTACACTTGGGCGGCGCCGATTATGGATGCCATCGAAGGCGGCTTTGCCGCGCTGGGCGAATGGATAGGCGCCAACATGGAGCCGGGCATCCTCAACGACTTGCTCGTCAACGGCGTCATTGCCGGTTTGGGCAGCGTGTTGGTGTTCCTGCCTCAGATTACGATTTTGTTTGCCTTTATCCTGCTTTTGGAAGACTCGGGCTATCTGCCGCGTGCAGCCTTCCTGTTGGATAACATCATGGCGAAAAGCGGTTTGTCCGGCCGTTCGTTTATTCCCCTTTTGTCCAGCTTTGCCTGTGCCGTTCCTGCCGTGATGTCGGCGCGAACCATTAACGACCCGCGCGAACGCCTTGTTACCATTGCGGTTGCGCCATTGCTGACTTGTTCCGCACGTTTGCCGGTATATGCGCTGATTATCGCTGCTGTCATTCCTGACCGTACAGTGGGCGGTATTTTCAACCTGCAAGGCCTGACACTGTTTATTCTTTATATCGCAGGCATCCTGTCGGCTGCATTAGCGGCATATATCATGAAACGCTTGGCGCGAATGAAAGGCAACGTGCAACAATTCCCACTCTTGATGGAATTGCCGACTTTCCGTACGCCTAACTTTAAACACATCATGACCAGCCTGTGGGATAGGGTGAAAGCCTTCCTGAAACGCGCGGGTACCATCATTTTTGCGTTGGCCGTGGTTCTGTGGGGCTTGGTAAGCTGGCCGCAACCGCCTGAAGGCGCAACCGGTGCAGCCATCGATTACAGCTTGGCAGGTACGCTTGGTCATGCTATTCAGCCGTTGTTTGCACCTTTGGGCTTTACTTGGGAAATGTGTATCGCCATGATTCCGGGTATTGCCGCGCGTGAAGTAGTTGTCGCTGCTTTGGGTACCGTTTATGCCGTCAGCGCATCGTCTGAAGATGCAGTACAAAACGCACTGATTCCTATCGTACACAACAACTGGGGCTTGCCGACCGCCTTTGCCTTCTTGGCTTGGTATGTGTATGCTCCGATGTGTGCCGCGACTTTGACCGTGATTAGACGCGAAACCAAATCCACGAAAAATATGCTTATGATTACAGGCTATTTGTTCCTGATGGCTTATTTTGCCGCATTCGTGGTTTATCAAATTTCTTCAAGGATACTATCGTCATGACTCAATATATTATCGTCGGCTTGATTATGCTTGCCTGCGTATTCTTCCTCTTGCGAAAATTCGTGTTCAAACCGAAAAAACGCGACTGCAGCAGCGGCTGCGGCAAATGCGGCGGTTGCGGTTAAATAAAGAGGGTTAGGTAAAAGTAAAAGGCCGTCTGAAATGGTTTCAGACGGCCTTTTTGTATGTTTGAACTATGGTTCAATCGTTGTTGTAGGGTTTTCTAAGATTCTGTGACAAAACGCTTAAACTGTCTTTTTTCTTGGGAAAATGATGCAAGTGATTAAAAATATCAATGTTCCCCCTACGAAATCGATTAAATGGTGTTGATAGACAAATAAGACCGAAATGGCGAGTAAAAACCCCCATATACCAAAAAATGATTTTAAGAATTTAGATTTGAATTCTCTACAATAAACCTCAGCCGAAAGAAAAGCGAAACTCACATGTAATGACGAGCATTGATTAAAACTACTGTCCAATTTTCCCAAAATATAAAAGAAGGATTTTAAAATTTGGTTATCGACTTCAGGCTTGGAAAAATAAAATTTCATAGGAAATATTACAAATAGAGCAGTAGAAACTCCGATTAAAAAGGTTGCTCTTTTTATCAGTAATTTCAGACTGCTTTCGTTCTTTTCCAAAAATATAGTGACCAAGAAGAAAAACGGTGACGTCATATAAGGCAACATAAATATGGGCAAGAAAGGAATATTCCTTTCCCAGTCTATAAAATATGAAGGCACATTATCGACTGTATATGTATAAAATTCAGCTCCCTTTTAAAAAACGATAAAAAATATTGATATAAAAATTGTATATTTAATCTTTAGTTTCGATAGCTTATCCACTTACCGATTTTCTCCATCCATGATTCCAATATAATTAAAATCGTAAAAGTTCATCACACTATCATATATATCAGTGATATGGAATATGTCGCACTGTCTCTAATATTTTGTCGGATGGTTATTCCATCTATGGTTTCAGACGGCCTCGAAAGGTGGATTGTAAAAAAAGAGCAAAATTACAGATTAGGTATGATATTGAAGTGAATCTTTCAGTAGTCTCATGATTTATTGAACGGGAAGTCTGAAATGTCCGGTAATGGTGTAGCGGTAGAGGACATCGTCTTCACGGGTTCCCGAACCGATATTATGGATAATCAGTGGCCTGTCGCCGATTTTTCGATCGGAGACAATGCCGATATGGGGACGGTTGCCTTTTAGTTCCCAAGTTACAATATCGCCAGCTTGATAGTTTGTATCTTGAACGGCCCAGCCTTGACGCGTGAAATAAGTCATTAGGTTAGGGACACGGCGGTGGTCGATATTGGTATCAGGTTGTTTCAAACCCCAGCGTTTAGGATAGACGGAAAAGTTACGGCTCATGTCTTGATGAACAAGCTCTTGCAAATCTATATTTTGCTCACGCAATGCACGGATGACCACGTCTGTGCAAACGCCTTTTTCCATCGGCACATCGCCCATCGGATAAGTGAGCTTCGTGTAAGCCGGGTCGTAACGAAGGGTTTTACCAATTTGATTTCGTGCAGATTGGACAATTTGCGGAGATGGTTCTTCGGGTTCGGTAATCTCTTGTTGTAGGAAATCGGTATTAATACTTGGGATAGAGTTGTGATGACGGGCAAAAAATACAGCTGTTGTAATCAGAAGGATAGAAAGCACAATACTGATAACTATGGGCTTAAAGGCTGTTTTGTGTTTCATGATATATACACGGCTTAGATGTTGTTTGCATTATTATCAAATTTTTGGGTGGGTTGGCAATGCATAATGGAAAAATGGTCTTTAGCAAGTATGTATGGGTAAATAATAGATGAGTGTTATTTGGGTATTACTAAAACGTTTTTCGTAAATATAGATTTTAAATTGGTACATGATAAAAGGTCGTCTGAAACAGGTTTCAGACGACTTTTTATTGTAAAAATCTATAAATTTAATAGATAATAACTATTCTCATATTATCAAGCTAGAAAAGATAACCCGCTGATTAACTTGATATTTTATATGGTTAAATTATGTTAACTAAAACATACGCTATCCAAACCTGATTTCACAGTTGATTTAAATCATAATGTCTTGTGTCCAAATCTCTAAAATACCCGAAATCATACTGGATATTGATTTTCGAATAACAAACTACAAGAGTCGAGGAACGCAAAATGCCGAAAATCCCTGAGTTGGTTTGTCCTGCCGGTAATCTGCCTGCTTTGAAGACGGCGGTGGACAATGGCGCTGACACAGTTTATATGGGGCTGAAAGATGCGACGAATGCGCGCAATTTTCCGGGACTGAATTTCGATATGAAATCGGCGCAGGAAGGGGTAGCTTACGCCCATGCGCGCGGCCGCAATGTGTTGATGGCAATCAATACTTTTGCCCAGGCGGGGCAAATCGAGCGGTGGCATCGGGCTGTCGATACGGCGGTGCAACTGGGGGCGGACGCGATAATCGTTGCCGACCCTGCGATTATGGCTTATGCCGCCGAGCGTCATCCTAATTTGAGGCTGCACATGTCGGTGCAGGGTTCGGCGACCAATTACGAAGCCATCAACATGATGAAGGAACTGTTCGGCGTCCGCCGTGCCGTGTTGCCGCGCGTTTTAACGGTCGATCAGGTCAAGCATGTGATTGACAATACGGATGTGGAAATCGAAGTGTTCGGTTTCGGCAGTTTGTGTGTGATGGTAGAAGGGCGCTGCATTTTGTCGAGTTATGCGACGGGTGAATCGCCGAATATGCAAGGCGTGTGTTCGCCGGCGAAGGCCGTGCGCTGGGAGCAGCTGCCCGACCGCATGAACGTGCGGCTGAACCAAGTATTAATCGACCAGTACAAGCCGGACGAACCGGCAGGCTATCCGACCTTGTGTAAAGGCCGTTTCGAGGTGAACGACGAAACTTATTACGCACTGGAAGAGCCGACCAGTCTGAATGTTTTGGAAATGCTGCCCGAACTCATCAAAATCGGTGTATCCGCCATCAAAATCGAAGGCCGCCAGCGCAGCCCGATGTACACGGCGCAGGTTACCAAATCGCTGCGGCAGGCTTTGGACGCTGCCGCGGCCGATCCGGCTCATTTCAAAGTCAATCCGGTGTGGAACAACGCGCTGAGCAAGGTTTCGGAAGGTCATCAGACAACCTTGGGCGCATACAGCCGTCCGTGGAAATAAGGGGGAGGGAAAATGAATCCGATGAAACTATCGCTGGGGCCGGTCTTGTTTTTCTGGCAGAAGGAAGCCCTGCTGGAATTTTACACCGCCATGCTGGATGCGCCGGTGGACACCATTTATCTGGGCGAAGTGGTGTGTTCGCGCCGCCAGAAAATGCGTTTTGCCGACTGGGTCAGCCTGGCGGAAGATTTGGCGGAAAGCGGCAAAGAGATTATTTTGTCGTCGCAGGTGCTGCTGGAAAGCGAATCCGATTTGAAACGCCTGCGTAAAATCACGGGGCAGGACAAATTCAAAGTCGAAGCCAACGATATGGGCGCGGTCAAATTGGCGCGCGAACACGGTATTCCGTTTGTCGCCGGCGCCAGCCTGAACATTTACAATGAAAGTACGCTGGCATTGTTTCAGAAACTTGGCGCATACCGCTGGATTGCGCCGTCCGAGTTGAGCCGCGACAAAGTTGCTGAAATCATCAAGGCTTCAGACGACATCGAAACGGAATTGTTTGCTTGGGGCAAAATGCCTTTGGCGTACTCTTCACGCTGCTTTACCGCGCGACATTACAACCTGAACAAAGACGGCTGCGAATTCCGCTGCTTGGATTACGAGCAAGGCATGGACATGAACACCCGCGAGGGCAAGCCGTTTTTAACCATCAACGGCATCCAAACCATGTCTTACGGCTGCCAAAACCTGCTGCCGCACCATGAGGATTTGCGACAAATCGGTGTGAACATGCTGCGCCTGTCGCCGCAAATGCACGGCATGGCGGAAATCGTCCGTATCCACCGCGATGTATTGGACGGCAAAACCGCACTGGCGGATGCACTGCCCGAATTGGAAAGACTGACCACCGGCACGCTGGTGGACGGCTATTGGCACGGCCAGCCGGGTATCGAAGCCGTGAAGGAGGAATATTATGGCGTTGCCTGAAATCGTATTGCCCGCATGGGCGGGAAAAATCGGCGGAAAATTACCAGGCAGGCCACCGCGCTTCGCTTTGGTTTTTACCCTCAACACCATGCTCAAACGCGGATTGCTGCCCGCCGATATGAGCCTGTTTGACGGCCGAACTTTCGAAATTGACGTATTGGACGCAGGCATCAAGGTGCGTTTCACCGCCAATGCCGAAAAATTCATCGATGCGGATTTTTTGGGTACGCCCGATTTGCGCCTTGCCGCCAACGGCATCGACTTTATGCGCATGATGATGCGCGAGGAAGACCCGGATACTTTGTTTTTCAACCGCAAACTGCAAATCGAAGGCGATACCGAGCTTGGGCTGATTACCAAAAACCTGCTCGACAGCGTGGACTGGCCGTTCGGAGATTGGTTTTTGAAGCGGCAGATGTCCGACTGAATGCCGGTTCGTGCAAGAATAAAGCAAAGCATTCATCCATTAAGTTTATGATTTAAAAATAAAATATCCAATACCTTTTACAAAATTCCCAAATCCCTAAATTTCTACCAAGGTATTTAGGGATTTGGGAATTTGTGTTTGGATTTTGGCCACCGGGTAAAAAGGTATTTTGCAAAAGTCTCAATCCACAACAAAAAGGCCGTCTGAAAACCAAATTCCGGTTTTCAGACGGCCTCAATCATTTAAAACTTTCAACAAACTCTTATTTCAACGCTTCCAACAGCTTTCCGTGTATTCCGCCGAATCCGCCGTTGCTCATGATCAAAATATGGTCGCCTGCTTCGGCATTTTTCACAATTTCGGCAACAAAGGTATCGAAGTCTTTGCCGACGTGCAGCTTGCCGCCCAAAGGCGCGAGTGCCTCGGCAACGTCCCAGTCCACACCGCCGGCGTAGCAGAATACTTGGTCTGCATCGTTTAAGCTTGCGGGCAGGGCGGCTTTCATTGTGCCGAGTTTCATGGTGTTGGAACGCGGCTCGAGGACGGCGAGGATGCGGGCGTTTCCGACGCGCTGACGCAGGCCTTCGATGGTGGTTTCGATGGCGGTCGGATGGTGGGCGAAGTCGTCGTAAACGGTGATGCCATTCACCGTGCCTTTGATTTCCATACGGCGTTTGACGTTTTTAAACGCGCTCAAGGCTTCGCAGGCGGTCTGAATGTCGACTCCGGCATGACGTGCGGCGGAGATGACGGCAAGCGCGTTCATGCGGTTGTGTCCGCCCATCAAATCCCATGCGACGTGTCCGGCTTTTTTGCCGTCAAGCAACACGTCAAACGAGCCGTCGGCATTGACTTCGCCGACCTGCCAGCCGTGTTCGGTGCCGAATTTTTCCACCGGCGTCCAGCAGCCTTTGTCGAGCGTATCTTGCAGGCTTTGCTGCTGTCCGTTGCAGACGATTAAGCCTTCAGACGGCACGGTGCGTACGAGGTGGTGGAACTGGGTCTGTATCGCGCCCAAGTCGGCAAAGATGTCGGCGTGGTCGAATTCCAGATTGTTTAAAATGGCGGTACGCGGACGGTAATGTACGAATTTGGAGCGTTTGTCAAAAAAGGCAGTGTCGTATTCGTCGGCTTCGATAACGAAGAATGGGGATTTTGAATTAGGATCTTGGCGCGGCGTTTGCGGCAGGCGGGCGGAAACGCTGAAATTTTCCGGTACGCCGCCGATGAGGAAGCCCGGCGCGAGTCCGGCATATTCCAAGACCCATGCGAGCATGGACGCGGTGGTCGTTTTGCCGTGCGTCCCCGCCACGCCGAGTACCCAATGATGGTGCAGCACGTTTTCCGACAGCCATTGTGGGCCGGAAATATAAGGCAGGCCGCGGTTTAAAATCGCTTCAACCACATCCATGCCGCGTTTGGCAACATTGCCGATAACGTAAATATCGGCTTTAAATTCGTCTAATTGAGCGGCATCAAAACCTTCGTGTACGCCTATACCTAAGGCTTCAAGCTGGGTGCTCATCGGCGGATACATCTTCGCGTCGCAACCGCTGACTTTAAAACCTGCTTCTTTGGCAATAGCCGCTACGCCGCCCATAAATGTGCCGCCGATACCGATAATGTGGATGTGTTTCATGATAAGACCGTCTTGGGAATGAATTAATTTTAAAGCCGTCATTATAACGGAGTTTGGATAAAGGGGTCGTCTGAAAAATAAAGCGGCAATAAGAATAGGGGAGAGATAGGGAGGATTGAATCTTAATAGGGAATTTTTAGGTTATAGTTGCTACTGAAATATTTATACTTTGGGCGCTGTGTTGCCGATTGAAAAAGGTATGAAATGGCTGGGCGATATGACTGTAGTTCTGTCTTTGCTCATGCTGGTGTTTGTTTTCTTGGTTGACCCGACTCACTACTTCCTCAGCAACTTGGTTGTCTCTATCGGTAATATCCTTACTCAAACCGTTCACCATTCTTTCGAGCTGTACTTGTTCCACAACCGCGATTGGTCTAATGGCTTACTGGGTATGGTGGATTACTTGGGCACCATTTGTGGGCGTGTTCTTAGCGAAAATTTCCAAAGGCCGTACTTTGCGCGAATTCGTGCTGGCATCCATTATGGTACCAGTCGGCTTCCTCGTGATTTGGTTCTCCGTATTCTCCGGCTTCAGCCTGCTTGATACTGTTGAAGGTACTGGACGCTTGGCAGAAATTGTCAATAAAGGCGACTACGAAGGTACATTCTATTACCTGCTCAATATGCTGCCTCTGTCTTTCGCAACCAAACCGTTGACCGTTATCCTGTTCTTAGGTTTCGTGGTTCTGGTTTGTTTGTGAAAGTTGTCGGGTGCGACGTTCAAAATACACTGTTGCCATGGCAATCGCAGCGGTCATCAATGCCGTTGTGGTTAAGATAACAAGGGGCTGCGGCGGTAAAACGGCGGTCAGCCCTGCGCCGATAACGAATAAGGTCGTCTGAAAAATCCAAAGCCGTTGCGGTCGGCGGTGTTCGGGCTTGTTGTACGGCGTGTTGGCGGCAACCCCGAGATAAAACACGCCCAAACCGAGCCACAGCATTCGGACGGACTCAGCGGTAGCGGTGCTGTTTTGGTGCAGCCAAGCCAGTGCCACCGTTACCAAAGCGATGCCGATCAGTACGGCATAATGGCTGTACGAGGGCAATGCGCCCGAGTTTTGCGCTTTGTGTTCGTTGATAAAATAGGAAAACTGCATCACATAAACCGTAAACATCGCAAACAGAATCACAATCACGGGCAGTGCGCCGATTTCAAACTTCGCCACGTGGAAATAAGGGGCGATGTCGATCACGGTTTCGCCGAAAAAAATAATCACCAGCCCGTTTAGGCGTTCGAGTAGATGCGGAAAATTCACCGCAGGTTGCTTGTGGCTGACAAAGGTGGGCAAAATCCAACCCAAACCGAAACCGCCCAGCGCAACCCACTGTCTGATATGGGCGGGAAACAACAGCGAACCGAGCACCATCGCCGCCGTCAATCCGCGCAATCCCGCCACCAGCTTGATTCTGCGGCGTTGTTTGGGGGAAGCGTGGCGGGCAAGCTGCAACAGATATTGCAGGCAGACACTGCCGACCAGTAGCCCCAGCGCAAGATTAAACGGCACAAAATTCGCCAGCCAGTCGCTGCCCATCGCATTGGACAAAAACAGCAGCAAAAACATATCGGCAAACAAAAACAGCCGATCCCGCCAAGAGTTGTCGCCGAAGCGGTTGATGTAAATGCTCTGGTATGACCAAACGGTAAACAGAATCACCAGCGAAATCAGAAATGTGACGTAATCGGCTTCGTCGGCGTGGTGCACCAGCTCGGTGGTGCGGGACAAAGCATATACAAACACCAAATCATAAAACAGCTCGGGCAGCCCGACTTTTTTCTCTCCAACAGGCATAAGCCCTCCGGTTGTGATGAATAACTTATTGAAGAATAACAGTTTTTACCGACAAGTACCATTGACTGGGCGGCTTAAAAATAGCTCTCGTCAATGTCCATTTTGCCCAGTTTTTGGTTAATGGCGTGCAATTCGTCCGCAGTCAGGCGGATTCGCAGTGCGCCGAGGTTTTCCGCCAAGCGGTGTTTTTTGGTGGTGCCCGGAATCGGTACGATAAAGGGCTTTTGCGCCAGTTCCCACGCCAACACGATGTGCGCGGCGGTGGCGGATTTGGCGGCGGCGAGCTCGTGCAGCAAGTCCAACACAGGCTGGTTTTTCGTCATCACATCCGCCGAAAAACGCTTCATCGTGCGGCGGAAATCGCCTTCGGCGTATTGGGTCTGCGCGTTAAAACGGCCGCTTAAAAAGCCGTTCCCCAGCGGGCTGTATGCCACAAAGCCGATATGGTTGGCTTCGCAAAAAGCAAACAATGCTTTTTCGGGGGCGCGGAACACCATGGAATATTGGTTCTCCGTGGCGGTAATGGGCGTAACGGCGTGGGCGGCGACCATATACTCAATCGGCGTGTTGGACACGCCCCAATGATGGATTTTGCCTGCCTTAATCAATTCGCCCATTACTTCCGCTACCGCCTCGGCGGGTACATTCGGGTCAATGCGATGCTGGTAATACAGGTCGATGTAGTCGGTTTGCAGATTGCGTAAGGATTCGTCCACTTGCTTGCGGATGGATTCGGGGCGGCTGTCCAGCACATTCTCCACACTGCTGGCGGAATGAGTTTGCCCCACAATGCCGATCCAACCGTAGGCGACAACAGTACGGTAGTAAATTTTGCTTTTGCACCGACTTCAGTAGGCGGCTTGGGCATCAACTACACAATCACGCCGGAAGGCTGGTTGTATACGGTAAGCCATACTCAAGTGCAATAAGAGAAAGTCAACATATTCGTCAATGCTCTGAAAGTAGGCGGAAAAATCTGCTCGAATTTCTTAATGCTTGATAATGTGAGATTTTTGGTAGATTGAACCTAAGTCAATCATAGAAAACGGATACATAAAATGCTGCTTGTTTGATAAGCGGCATTTTTATTATCTATGGTTTCTATGTTTATTCAGGCTGGCAGTGATGGTTTGATGTCTTAGAAAAGTTGTGGCTGTAATTGTGAAAATAATGCCGTCTGAAAAATAAGTTCTGAGCAAACCACGCTACGACTTATTTTCAGACGGCATTTGTCTTCTGTATTTTACGATTTCTATTAAAGTGCTGCTTCTGAGCGTTCTCCGGTACGAATACGGATCGCTTCTTCAACGGGATAAATAAAGATTTTACCATCACCGATTTTGCCGGAATGCGCGGTTTCTAAAATGGCGTCCACAGCCTGATCGACTTTGTCGTCAGCCAATACCAATTCAATTTTTACTTTAGGCAGAAAATCGACTGCGTATTCCGCGCCGCGATAAATTTCCGTATGGCCTTTTTGACGGCCGAAGCCTTTGACTTCGCTGACGGTCATGCCGGTAATGCCGATTTCAGTCAGGATTTCGCGTACATCGTCGAGTTTGAAAGGTTTGATAATAGCTTCGATTTTTTTCATATTAAGTCTCCTTGTTTGCGAAAAGGCCGTCTGAAACATTCAGACGGCCTTTGTTCCATCAAGTTCGTTCAAATTTTATTTGAGTGAACTTATTTCTTTTTCTGAGCAGGCAGGTCGGTACATACGCCCAATGCCACTTCCGCAGCCATACCGATGGATTCGCCAAGGGTTGGGTGTGGGTGGATGGTTTTACCGATATCGGCTGCATCACAGCCCATTTCAATCGCCAAGCAGACTTCGCCGATCATATCGCCGCCGTTAGGACCAACGATACCGCCACCGATGATACGACCGGTTTCAGCATCAAAAATCAGCTTAGTGAAACCATTGTCGCAACCGTTGGCAATCGCACGGCCGGAAGCAGCCCATGGGAAGTTGGCTTTGGTGATTTTGCGGCCGGAAGCTTTGGCTGACAATTCGGTTTCGCCAACCCATGCCACTTCAGGAGAAGTGTAGGCAACGCCCGGAATAACGCGTGCGTCGAAGTAGGCTTTGTGGCCGGCACAGTTTTCAGCGGCAACGTGGCCTTCGTGAACGGCTTTGTGCGCCAGCATAGGCTGACCGACGATGTCGCCGATGGCGTAGATGTGCGGCACATTGGTACGCATTTGTTTATCGACTTCGATGAAGCCACGGTCAGTCACGGCAACACCGGCTTTTTCAGCGCTGATGAGTTTGCCGTTTGGTGCACGACCGGCAGCTACGAGTACGGCATCGTAACGTTGTGGCTCTTTAGGCGCATTTGCGCCTTCAAAAGTAACGTAAACGCCGTCTTCTTTAGGCTCAACAGCAACAGTTTTGGTGTTGATCATGATGTTGTCAAAACGGTATTCGTTTTGTTTTTGCCATACTTTAACCAAGTCGCGGTCTGCGCCTTGCATCAGGCCGTCCATCATTTCAACCACATCCAGGCGAGAACCCAGAGTGCTGTAAACCGTACCCATTTCGAGACCGATAATACCGCCGCCGATGATTAACAGTTTGCCCGGTACTTCTTTCAGAGCCAATGCACCGCTGGAATCGATGATGCGTGGATCTTCAGGAATGAAAGGCAGTTTGGTTACGCGGCTACCTGCTGCAATGATACAGTTTTTGAAGGCAACGATTTTTTTCTCGCCGGTAGGAGTCGCTTGCTCGTACACTTCGCTGGTCGTCAGAGAAACTTCCAAGTGGTGCGGATCTAAGAATTGGCCGTCGCCTTGGATAACGTCTACTTTACGGCCTTTGGCCATACCTGCCAAACCGGTGGTCAGACGGGAAACTACGCCGTCTTTGTAGGCACGAAGCATATCGATGTCGAGTTCTGGCTCTGGGTATTTGATACCGTTGGCAGCCAAGTGACGTACTTCATCGATAACGGCAGCATTGTGCAACAGGGCTTTGGAAGGGATACAGCCGACGTTCAAGCAAACACCGCCCAAAGTTTTGTAACGTTCAACGATGGCAACTTTCAAGCCTTCGTCAGCAGCGGCAAATGCAGCAGAATAACCGCCAGGGCCGCCACCCAATACGACTACGTCGTATTCGGCATCGGCAGAACCGCCGAATTGAGCAGCTTGAGGAGCAGGAGCGGCTGCTTTAGGGGCTTCTTGTGCAGGAGCAGCTGGTGCTTCGGCTTTAGGAGCGGCAGCCGCACCTTCGGCTTCAACGACAACAATCAAACCGCCTTCGGAGATTTTGTCGCCGACTTTAACTTTAACCTCTTTGACTACGCCTGCAACTTCGGCAGGTACGTCCATAGTCGCTTTATCGGTTTCCAAAGTAATCAGGGTATCGTCCACAGCAATGGTATCGCCCACATTTACTTCAACCGCAATAATATCTACATTTTCGTGACCGCCAATGTCGGGCACTTTCAATTCAACTAAGCTCATGTCTAATCTTTCTGAATGATGTTCGGACTTCTTTTTTCAGACGGCCTTTCTATTCAGGCCGTCTGAAAATGCTCGGATTACAGAGTAATGCGGCGGAAGTCTTTCAACAGGTTAGCCAGGAATACGGTGAAGCGCATACCGGCGGCACCGTCGATGACACGGTGGTCAAAGGACAGGCTCAACGGGCACATCAGGCGTGGAGCAAATTCTTTGCCGTTCCAAACCGGTTTGATTTGGGATTTGCACACGCCCAAGATAGCAACTTCAGGAGCATTCACAATTGGTGTGAAGCCTGTGCCGCCGATACCGCCCAAGCTGGAAATGGTAAAGCATGCGCCTTGCATTTCTTGTGGTTTGAGCTTGCCTTCGCGGGCTTTTTTAGACAATTCGGTCAGCTCTTGGCTGATTTGTTTCAAGCCTTTTTGATCCACGTCTTTGATGACTGGAACAACCAAGCCGTTTGGCGTGTCTGCTGCGAAACCGATATTGAAGTAGTTTTTCAGCACCAAGTTGTCGCCATCCAGAGAGGCGTTGAATTCAGGGAAGGCTTTCAGCGCAGCAACAGAGGCTTTGATGATGAACGCCAATGGGGACAGTTTCACGCCTTCGCGTTCCCATTCTTTGTTCAGTTGTTTGCGGAATTCTTCCAATTCGGTCATGTCCGCTTCTTCGTGTACGGTAACGTGAGGAATCACAACCCAGTTACGAGACAGGTTTTGACCGGAGATTTTCTTAATGCGAGACAATTCTTTAACTTCGACGCTGCCGAATTTAGAGAAGTCAACTTTAGGCCATGGCAACAAGTCCAGACCACCGCCCAAAGAAGCAGCGGCAGGTTTGCCTGCACCGCTTTGCATAACGGATTTAACAAAGGCTTTAACGTCTTCGCCCATGATACGGCCTTTCAGACCGGTACCTTTGACTTGGCCCAAATTTACGCCCAATTCGCGCGCCAGTTTGCGTGCGGAAGGACCTGCATGCGCTTTTGCAAATGCAGCTTCATCGATTTTGGCAGCAGCAGGAGCAGCAGGTGCAGCAGGTGCAGGCGCAGCTGCTGGTGCAGTAGGAGCAGGAGCGGCAGCTGGTGCAGGCGCAGCGGCTTGAGTGGCAGGAGCAGGGGCTGCTGCGGCAGAGCCGGCAGTTTCTACTTCAATAATGGCGGAGCCTTCGGATACTTTGTCGCCAACTTTCAGGAATACGGCTTTAACCACACCGGCTTCGGTACATGGTACGTCCATGGTGGCTTTGTCGGTTTCCAGAGTAATCAGGGTGTCGTCAACGGCAACAGTGTCGCCGACTTTAACTTCAACGGCAATAACGTCTACGTCAGAGTGGCCGCCGATATCAGGTACAACAACTTGTACGGTAGCGCCACCGGCAGGAGCAGCTGCAGGCGCAGCAGCTGGAGCAGCAGGAGCTTCTGCTGCAGGAGTCGGAGCGGCATCAGCAGCGGCAGCACCGGTTTCAACGGTCAGAATAACGCCGCCTTCAGAGATTTTATCGCCAACTTTCACTTTAACTTCTTTCACGACGCCGGCTGCATCAGCAGGTACATCCATAGTGGCTTTGTCGGTTTCCAACGTAATCAAGGTGTCGTCAACGGCGATGGTGTCGCCCGCTTTGACTTCTACGGCGATGATGTCGACGTTTTCATGACCGCCGATATCAGGGACTTTGATTTCTACGATACTCATTTGAGTTCCTTTAACATTTTCAGTTTGATGCCGTCTGAAAACTGTTTCTTACGGCATCGGTACAGTTTGTTCAAGCCATTCAAGCATTCGGTTTCCAGACGGCCTGATGTCTGAATAAAGCAAACAGGCCGTCTGAAACATCAATTAGCGTTTCCAGCTTGGAGCCACATCGGCATTAATGCCGTATTTTTCAATGGCTTGCTGAACGGTTTCTTTGCTGACTTTGCCTTGCTCTGCCAATGCGCTCAATGCTGCCACGGCAACGTTGTAGCGATCCACTTCGAAGAAGCGGCGCAGGTTGGCACGGCTGTCGGAACGGCCGAAACCATCGGTACCCAAGACATGGTAGTCGTTCGGGATGTACGCGCGGATACGGTCGGCATAGCTGCGGACATAGTCGGTAGCGGCGATAACCGGACCGTCATGACCTTGCAGTTGTGAGGTAACGAAAGGCACTTTTTCAGCTTCCAGCGGATGCAGGCGGTTGAAACGTTCTGCTTCGATGGCATCGCGGTGCAACAGGTTGAAGGACGGGCAAGACCAAATATCTGCTTCTACACCGAAGTCGGCTTTCAACAATTCGGCACCGGCGATGACTTCTTGCAGGATGGTACCGGAACCCATCAATTGGACTTTCTTGTCGCCTTTGCCACCGGCTTTCAGCAAGTACATACCTTTCAGGATGTCTTGTTCTACGCCTTCAGGCATGTCCGGATGAGTGTAGTTTTCATTCATCAGGGTGATGTAGTAGAACACGTCTTCGTGGTTAACATACATGCGGCGCAAGCCATCGTGTACGATAACGGCTACTTCATATTGGAATGTCGGATCGTAAGTTACACAGTTTGGGATCAAGTCTGCTTGAATGTGGCTGTGACCGTCTTCATGTTGCAAACCTTCACCGTTCAGTGTTGTACGGCCGGCTGTACCACCCAGCAGGAAGCCACGTGCATGCATATCGCCTGCTGCCCATGCCAAGTCGCCAACGCGTTGGAAACCGAACATAGAGTAGTAGATGTAGAAAGGAATCATCGCAAAGTTGTTGTTGGCGTAGCTGGTTGCAGCCGCGATCCAGTCAGCCATTGCGCCTGGCTCGTTAATACCTTCTTGCAAGATTTGACCGTCAACAGATTCTTTGTAGAACATCAGTTGGTCTTTATCTTGAGGGGTGTATTGTTGACCTTTAGGGTTCCAAATACCATATTGGCGGAACATACCTTCCATACCGAAAGTACGGCTTTCGTCAGGAACGATAGGTACAACGCGTTTGCCGATTTTTTTATCTTTCAGCAGAGTAGACAGGATGCGTACGAAAGCCATAGTGGTTGAGAATTCACGGTCACCGCTGGATTTCAGTTGGGCATCAAATGCTGACAGTTCAGGCACTTCCAGAACGTCTTGGGTAGGGTTGCGTTGAGGCAGGTAGCCACCCAAAGATTCACGGCGTGCGTGCAGGTATTTGTATTCTTCGCTGTCAGGAGCAAAAGTCAGGTAAGGCAGGTCGCCACTGTCGATTTGCTCGTCAGTTACCGGAATGTCAAAGCGGTCACGGAATTGTTTCAGAGACGCTTTGTCCATTTTTTTGGCTTGGTGGGCAACGTTTTGACCTTCGCCGGATGCACCCATACCGTAACCTTTAATGGTTTTTGCCAAGATTACAGTAGGTTTGCCGTTGGCGTGGTTCGCAGCGCGGTCGTAAGCGTTGTACACTTTTTGAGGATCATGGCCGCCGCGGTTCAATGCCCAAATTTCGTCATCGGTCATATCTGCGACCAATGCTTTCAGTTCAGGGGTATTGAAGAAGTGTTCGCGAACGTATGCGCCGTCTTTGGATTTATAAGTTTGGTAGTCACCATCCAAACATTCTTCCATGCGTTTGCGCAGGATGCCGTCTTTGTCTTTTGCCAAGAGGCGGTCCCAACGGCGACCCCAGATGACTTTCACAACATTCCAGCCGGCGCCGGCAAAGTTGCCTTCCAGCTCTTGAATGATTTTGCCGTTACCGCGTACTGGGCCGTCCAAACGTTGCAGGTTACAGTTGATAACGAATACCAAGTTGTCCAAGCCTTCGCGTGAAGCCAGAGCAATAGCACCTTGGCTTTCAGGTTCGTCCATTTCGCCGTCGCCACAGAATACCCATACTTTACGGCCTTTGGTTTTAGCCAGACCGCGAGATTCCAAGTATTTCAGGAAGCGTGCTTGGTAAATTGCCATCAATGGGCCAAGACCCATAGATACGGTTGGGAATTGCCAGAAGTCAGGCAACAGGTGAGGGTGAGGGTAAGAAGGCAGACCTTTGCCGTCAACTTCTTGACGGAAGTTGTTCAGCTGGTCTTCAGTCAGACGGCCTTCAACGAAAGCGCGTGCATAGATGCCAGGGGCTACGTGGCCTTGGAAGAATACCAAATCGCCTTCTTCGCCTTCGCCTTTAGCTTTCCAGAAGTGGTTGAAGCCGACTTCGTACATAGTGGCGGCTGATTGGAAAGATGCAATGTGTCCACCCAATTCCAAATCTTTTTTACCCGCGCGCAAAACGATAGCGGCAGCGTTCCAACGAACGAATGCACGGATGCGGTGTTCGATGTTTTGGTCGCCGGGGATGCCTTTTTCGTCTTCAACGGAAACAGTGTTCAAGTATGGAGTAGTGGTGCCGTGAGGCATACGGATGCCTTTGTCACGGCTGTATTTGACCAAACTTTCCAGCAGGTATTGGGCGCGCTCGCTGCCTTCATATTCTAAAACAGAGCTTAACGCGTCTAACCATTCTTTGGTTTCAATTGGGTCAACATCGTGTAATTGGGTGGACATAATATCTATCCTTGTGTTGAGTGTTTTTCAATGACGGAGTATTACTCCGATATTTTCGTTTGCGAACAAATGTGAGTTAAAAACGAAAATTCCTAGAGTCAAATTCGAAAAAGTTTTAATTACTGAAATATTTTCAATACGTTATAACCATTGATGAAAAATCAGAAAGAATTGAACTTTTTGCGAACCGGCTAACCTGCAAATGCTATCAGTAATTGGGCAAACTGGCAAATCATGCTGTAGATATTGATAGGATGTAGAGGTTGGAATTAGGATTTTTTAAAAGAGTTATAGAGTTTGTTTTAAATCGAGATATTGAGTGGATACAGTAAAAAGTATCAGGTGTTTGAGTAAATAGATTCGAATACGAAAAACATTTTTAAAATTTTGTTGTAAATTGAAAGTTTGGATTGGGTTTAGGGTTTGAAAGGGAAAATTTAGATTATCTGATTCTTTACAAAGAGAGTAGGCCGTCTGAAGACTTTAAAGAGATTAAGAGGGAATGGGATTTGAAGATAACGATTATTGAGGAAGGGTAAATGAAAAAAATGACATGTACAGGCTGTCTAGTTTAGCTCTGACATGCCATTTATGTAGGAAGTTAGAATTTCAGACGGCCTTTAATCGGCAGAGCCTTTTTGAGCGAATTGCTTCCATTGAGCCAAAAGCTCTTTGAGAACGTCTTGCTGTTCATGTCCATGTTGGATGGCTTCTTGCAGCCAGAAACAAGCATTATTGATGTCTTTTTCTACGCCCATACCGTGATAATACAGACAGGCAAGATTATATTGAGCCATCGTGTCTCTTTGTTTGGCTGCTGCTTCAAACCATTTTGCAGCTTGGGCATAGTCGACAGGTACACCTTGTCCACTGTAATACATCATGCCAAGATTGGTTTGGGATTTGCTGTGCCCACGTTCTGCGGATTGGTGGTATAGATCCAGTGCTTCAGCGTAATTCTGTTGGCGTTTTAAGCCATAGTGCGCTGCAAATGCCAGCTTGTATAGACGTTCAGCCTCCTGACGTTGGAGGGCGATTTCTTTCGTCAGCTCATAGTTTTGCTGGTTATTCAATGCGCTGTCAGACAGAAGTTTTTGGTAGGCGACAAGATTACCTAAATCAGCCGAGCGTTGATAATATTGACGTGCGGTGTCTGCATCAACTGCTTGTCCCAATCCGTAGCGATAGATATCACCTAAAAGGCGCAATCCTTCCGGATCATTTTGATCCGCAGCAAATTTAGCGTGCTGATAGGCCTTTTGAGGGTCTCGTTCGGTGTTTTTACCCAATAGATATATTTCGGCAAGTGCTACATGCGCATTACTGTCACCTTGTTCGGCAGCTTTTTCGAACCATTTCAATGCTTCAGCAGGATTTGATGCGGCTAAGAGTTCTCCAAGAGAAGTTTGCGCCGGAACAATGTCGTAATCGGCGGCAATACGCAAATGTTCGATGGCTTTTTCAGGGTTTTGTGCAACACCTTGCCCCAATTTGTATTGAAGGCCGAGTTGCCAGTGTGCCGCAATAAATCCCTGTGCAGCGGATTGCTGATAAAGTTTATGGGAATATTCCAAATCAGGAGAGCTGGAGTATTGGTAATGTTGGGCTAAGAAGTATTGTGCCTGAGGATTTTGTTGTTCGGCAGCTTTTAATGCCCATTTGACTGCTTCTTGGTCATTGCCATTGTCTGCGTATAAACGCATCAGGCGCAGTTGGGCAGGAGCCAATCCTTCTTCGGCAAGCTCTTGATAGGTTGCAATGAGCTTTTCTACTTCTATTCCATTATTTTCTTGTAACTGGAGAAGATTATAGCGGGCATATGGATGACCAGCTCTTGCAGCTTGTTTTAAATATTCAACTGCAATTACTAAATCTTGCTCATTTTCATGGTGTTCGATCAGGCATCCTGCCAGCTGAAATGCAGCCTCAATATGCCCGGCTTCTGCTGCTTCGTAGAGCAATGGAATGGCTCGTGCAAAGTCAGGTGGGTTTTGAGTGATTAATTTTTCTGCTAGCAGAAAAGATTCTTCATATTGTTGAGCATTCATCGGTTTGCTTTTATATTTTGTGAAGGATTAAGAATAAAATTATCGGCCGACAAGGTGCGGCCGTTATGATTTTGTAATTTTGAGGTTATTTACAAAAACAGACAACCGGATTTGTATTTTTATACTTAGAATAATGGAATAATTTGTTTTATGCTGCATAAATACAACAGAAGGGTGTGATAAAGTGGGTTGAGAAAATACTTCTGCTGTTTATTCAGTTTAAATTATTCATCGTCCGGTTTTTTACGCCACAAAACAAGTAATTTACCAATATGTTGCACCAGTTGGGCACCCAGTGTTTCACACAGGGCATCACAAATTTCAATACGTTCAGCACGATCATCGCCAAAAACACGGACTTTAATCAATTCGTGTGCTGTCAATGCGGCATCGGTTTCTTTGATGACCGAGTTGGTCAAGCCTTGTTGGCCAACCATAACGACAGGGTGGAGGTGGTGTGCTTGGGCTTTCAAGGCCAAAATTTCTTTGGTGCTTAATTTGTTGTCGCTCATATTAATAAGTATCCAATTAAAAAGAATAATGGCTATATTGTACGCGATTTAGAACATTTACGGGGGAAATAACGTACAATGCTGATTTTAACTTAAGCATTTCAAATCAAGATGGCTGTACGCTCAAAATCTTCAAAAGCATGGCTGCATGAGCACGTCAACGATCATTATGTCCATATGGCACAAAAGGACGGATATCGTGCCAGAGCGGCTTATAAATTATTGGAAATCAATCAGAAAGACAAATTAATCAAGCCAGGTACAGTTTTGGCGGATTTGGGCAGTGCGCCGGGAAGTTGGTCACAGGTTGCGGCCAAGCTGGTCGGTAAAACAGGGGCAGTGTTCGCTTTGGATATTTTGCCAATGGATGCTATTGAAGGTGTGTCGTTTATTCAGGGTGACTTTAGGGAAGATGCTGTTTTGGAGCAGTTTGAAGCCTTATTGGATAATCGTCCGTTAGACCTTGTAATCTGTGATATGGCACCCAATATGTCAGGCAATGCCGTAACCGACCAGGCACGCAGTTTTTATTTGTGTGAACTGGCTTTGGATTTTGCCTCCCAGCATTTGAAAACCGGAGGCAGTTTTTTGGTGAAGGTGTTTCAAGGCGCGGGTTATCAAGAGTATACGGCGGCTATGCGTGAAATTTTTGCCAGTGTACAAACCCGAAAGCCGGATGCTTCCCGCAATCGTTCCAGTGAGATTTACCTATTAGGTAAAAATAAACGCTGACAATGTAGGGTGGGTGCTTTAAAATTCTTTCCCTTGATTTTATTTATTTTGTAACCATGGAGCCTGTTCAGTGGGGAATACCATTAAAAACATATTAGTCTGGGTAGTGGGTGGTGCTATGCTTTTAGCAGCATTCAATGCGCTCAGCGATAAGCAGGAAGATAAACAGCAAATCGAATATTCTCAATTTATTCAGCAAGTTAATAGTGGCGAAGTATCCAATGTCAATATTGAAGGATCTGTTGTCAGCGGCTATCTGATTAAAGGTGAGCGCACCGATAAAACTGCCTTCTATACCAATGCGCCTTTGGATGACAACTTGGTTAAAACACTGTTGGACAACAAAGTACGCGTCAAAGTGACTCCGGAAGAAAAACCAAGCATGCTGGCCAGTCTGTTTTACAGCCTGCTGCCTGTTTTGTTGTTGATCGGTGCATGGTTCTACTTCATGCGCATGCAAAGCGGCGGTGGCGGTAAAGGCAGTGCATTCTCTTTTGGTAAAAGCCGTGCACGTTTGTTGGACAAAGATTCCAATAAAGTTACTTTTGCCGATGTTGCAGGTTGTGATGAGGCAAAAGAAGAAGTACAAGAAATCGTAGATTACCTGAAATCGCCTAATCGTTATCAAAGTCTGGGCGGTCGAGTACCTCGCGGTATTTTGTTGGCCGGTAGCCCTGGTACGGGTAAAACATTGCTGGCCAAAGCGATTGCTGGTGAGGCCGGTGTGCCATTCTTCAGTATTTCAGGTTCTGACTTCGTAGAAATGTTTGTCGGTGTCGGTGCGAGCCGTGTCCGCGATATGTTCGAGCAGGCTAAGAAAAATGCGCCATGTATCATCTTTATTGATGAAATTGATGCTGTCGGCCGTCAGCGTGGTGCCGGTTTGGGCGGTGGCAATGATGAGCGTGAGCAAACATTGAACCAATTGTTGGTTGAAATGGATGGTTTTGAAAGCAACCAAACCGTTATTGTGATCGCAGCAACCAACCGTCCTGATGTACTTGACCCTGCGTTGCAGCGTCCGGGCCGTTTTGATCGCCAAGTCGTTGTTCCATTGCCTGATATCCGTGGCCGTGAGCAAATCTTGAAAGTACACGCTAAAAAAGTACCTTTGGATGCATCCGTAGATTTGACTTCTTTAGCACGCGGTACACCTGGTTTTTCAGGTGCGGATTTGGCAAACTTGGTCAATGAAGCAGCTTTGTTTGCTGGTCGTCGCAATAAAGTGAAAGTCGATCAAAGCGACTTTGAAGATGCAAAAGACAAAATCTACATGGGTCCGGAGCGTCGCAGCATGGTGATGCACGAAGATGAAAAACGTGCGACAGCCTATCATGAGGCCGGCCATGCAATCGTAGCGGAAAGCCTGCCGTTTACCGATCCGGTTCACAAAGTAACCATTATGCCTCGTGGCCGCGCATTGGGTTTGACTTGGCAACTGCCTGAGCGTGACCGTATCAGCATGTACAAAGACCAAATGTTGAGCCAGCTCTCAATCTTGTTTGGTGGCCGTATTGCTGAAGATATTTTTGTCGGCCGTATTTCTACCGGCGCATCTAACGACTTTGAGCGTGCAACTCAAATGGCACGCGAGATGGTAACGCGTTATGGTATGAGCGACAAAATGGGGGTGATGGTTTATGCTGAGAACGAAGGTGAGGTATTCTTGGGTCGCAGCGTAACCCGTTCTCAAAATATTTCCGAGAAAACCCAACAAGATATCGATGCGGAAATCCGCCGTATTTTGGATGAGCAATACCAAGTGGCTTACAAAATCTTGGATGAAAATCGTGATAAGATGGAAACCATGTGCAAGGCACTGATGGATTGGGAAACCATAGATCGAGACCAAGTTTTGGAAATTATGGCCGGTAAACAACCTAGCCCGCCTAAAGATTACAGCCACAATGTCCGTGATGACAAAGTAGAAGAGCCTGAAGTGCCTGTTGCTGAAGCTGTTGAACCTGTTGAGCAAAATGAGGTTCAGAATACTGAGTCAGTAGAAGCAGACAAAACAGATAAATCTGTATAAGGCTTGAAACAGAAAACGGTAGCTTTTAAGTTACCGTTTTTATTTTGAAGATAATCTAAAGGCCGTCTGAAAAGTTTCAGACGGCCTGATTTTATTGAGTCAATTACAAAACAGCCAAAGCAGCTTCGTAGTCAGGCTCGTTTGCAATTTCAGAGACCAACTCAGCGTGGAGAACTTGGTTTTGCTCGTTCAAAACCACCACTGCACGGGCAGTCAGGCCGCGTAATGGGCTTTCTGTCAGTGTAACACCGTAATCGTTAGAAAAGCTGCTGCGGAATGTAGAAAGTGTCACTACATTTTCCAAACCTTCTGCACCGCAGAAACGGGCTTGTGCAAACGGTAAATCGGCAGAAATGCACAAAACGACGGTATTATCCAAAGAAGAGGCACGTTTGTTGAAAGTGCGGACGGACTGGGCGCATACGCCGGTGTCAATACTAGGGAAAATATTCAGCACTTTGCGTTTGCCTGCAAAGTCAGCCAATGATTTCTCAGATAGGTCTGCCGCTACCAATGTGAAATCAGGTGCAACCTGGCCGATGGCAGGCAAATTGCCGTTTGTAGAAATAGGAGAGCCTTGGAAAGTAACTTGGGCCATGATTCAGTCCTTGTGTCAGAGGAAAATAGGATAGTCAGGGGGTTAGTAATGACGGCGGCGGAAATAGAACATGCCTTCGCTGTCAATTTCTAAAATATAGCGGCCGTTTTGTACAGCGGCATAACCGCTTTTACCTTCGGTATAAGGTTGCAAAGCAGCATGTGATATCAGATAGTCAGTTAGTTTGCTGCCGTCTTGGGCAATATTATCCACCATTTTTGCAAAGGTAGTGTGGCAGACTCCGTTGGCTGACCAGCCGGCTGAAACGCCTTTTTCATTTTTTTCCATGCATTGGCCGCTGATGACTTCTAAGTCGGTAGGGTGCTTACCAATCAGATTGATAACACCGCCCTCTATGCCGTTAATCGGATAGGTGCGTTGCTTCTTACCTTCTTTCGTTTCGCCGTCTTGAGCTGTACCTAAATCCAAACCGGCTATGGCTTGTTCATCGATATATTTAACTTTGAAGGTAGGCTTGGGCGCTTTGCCTGAAGCAGCATCATTGGCGGCAGTATCTTCAGATTTACCGCCGCAGGCAGCCAATGAAAGGCTGAGCAAGATAAGGGGGAAGGTTTTTTTCATATGAGAAACCCTAGAAAACGATTATATTTCAAATGATAAACGATATTATGGCCGTCTGAAATATTCAGATGGCCTTACTATTATTATTTCAACGGACGAATACCTACTGCATCGCGTACTTTGTCCAACAATTCGCGTGCTTCTTTACGCGCTTTTTGTGCACCGGCCTGCAAAATGTCTTCAATTTGAGATGGTTTGGCTGTCAATTCATTGTAACGCTCGCGCGGTTCTGCGAGCTCGGCATTGATTTTTGCACCCAAGAGTTTTTTAGCCTCACCCCAAGCAAGGCCTTCGGCCAGCATTTGCGTGAACTCGGCAGTTTCAGACGGCGTGGAGAAGGCTTTGTAGATTTCAAACAGAGGACTTTCATCAGGCTGTTTCGGCTCGCCGGGTTCTTTCATATTGGTGATGATTTTGTTGACCGATTTTTGGGTTTTCTTGTCGTTTTCCCAAAGCGGAATGGTATTGCCGTAGGACTTGGACATTTTGCGTCCGTCTAAGCCGACCAAGAGTTCGACATTTTCGTCGATTTTTACTTCTGGCAGGGTGAAGAGTTCTTGGAAGCGGTGATTAAAGCGACCGGCAATATCGCGTGCCATTTCAACGTGTTGGATTTGGTCGCGACCGACTGGAACCTCATGGGCATTGAACATGAGAATATCGGCAGTCATGAGGATAGGGTAGCTGTACAGGCCCATTTCCACGCCATGATCCGGATCTTCCTGACCGTTTTCAGTATTTGCCTGTACTGCGGCTTTGTAAGCGTGGGCGCGGTTCATCAGGCCTTTTGCGGTGATACAGGTCAGAATCCAGTTTAGCTCCATCACTTCGGGAATGTCGCTTTGACGGTAGAAAGTGGTCTGTTCCGGATTAAGTCCGCAGGCGAGCCATGTGGCGGCAACAGCTTGAGTAGATTGATGAATCATTTCCGGCTCATGACATTTGATGATGCCGTGATAGTCGGCCAAAAAGAGGAATGATTCGGTATTAGAATCTTGCGCTGCGCGGATAGCCGGGCGGATGGCACCGACATAGTTGCCCAAGTGTGGAATACCTGTTGTGGTAACGCCTGTTAAAACTCGTTTTTTGCTCATGAAAGTATCCTTCGGCCCAAAGGCCGTCTGAAAATAAATATGGTGCCGATTATACCTGATTATTCTTGATTTTTCAGACGGCCTTTTGAGTAAGGGGTAACTGGATTATAAAAGTTATACACATAAAATTATAAAAATAAAACTTTATAAAACAATAATATAGTAAAAATTTTTGATTAATGGAGTAAATAGCTATTGAGTTATCCACATTTGCGCTTATATAGGCTCTAACAGAATATATTTGAAGAGGAACGTAAAATGAGATTTGATAAATTGACTGCTAAATTCCAGCAAGCTCTGCAAGAAGGTCAAAGTTTGGCTTTGGCTGCGGACAGCAGCTACCTTGAGGCCGGCTTTATCTTAAAAGCGTTGCTTGACGATCAAAACAGTGGTGCTGCTGCGTTACTGGCTCATGCAGGCGTGAATGTGCCTCAAGTAAAACAACGTTTGCAGCAACATTTGAGCAGCTTGCCAAAAGTATCCGGTCAAGGCGGCGATATTATGCCTAGCCGTGAGCTACAAGCTGTATTGAACTTGATGGACAAGGCTGCAACCAAACGCGGCGATGCCTATATCGCCAGCGAACTTTTCCTGCTGGCTTTGGTTCAGCAGAATGATGCTACCGGCAACATTTTGAAAGAAGCTGGTGCGACCGAACAAAATATCAATGCCGCAATCGATGCGGTACGAGGAGGACAAAACGTGAACGATGCGAATGCCGAAGACCAACGAGATGCTTTGAAAAAATACACACTTGATCTGACTCAACGCGCCCGTGATGGTAAGCTCGACCCTGTTATCGGTCGTGATGATGAAATTCGTCGTGCGATTCAAGTATTGCAACGCCGTACCAAAAACAACCCTGTGCTGATTGGTGAGCCGGGTGTAGGTAAAACCGCTATTGTTGAAGGTTTGGCACAACGTATCGTCAACGGCGAAGTACCTGAATCTCTGCGTAACAAACGCCTTTTGGTTTTGGATTTGGCGGCTTTGATTGCCGGTGCAAAATACCGTGGTGAATTTGAAGAACGCTTGAAAGGCGTGTTGAACGACTTGGCTAAAGACGATGGCAACACTCTGATTTTCATCGACGAAATCCATACCTTGGTTGGCGCGGGCAAAACCGACGGCGCAATGGATGCGGGCAATATGTTGAAACCGGCTTTGGCACGCGGCGAATTGCACTGTATCGGTGCGACTACTTTGGACGAATATCGTCAATACATCGAAAAAGACGCGGCACTCGAACGCCGCTTCCAAAAAGTATTGGTTGGCGAGCCAAGTGTAGAAGATACCATTGCTATTTTGCGCGGTTTGCAAGAGCGTTATGAAATCCACCACGGTATCGATATTACTGACCCTGCTATCGTTGCCGCAGCAGAGTTGAGCGACCGTTATATTACCGACCGTTTCCTGCCTGATAAAGCGATTGATTTGATTGACGAAGCAGCCAGCCGTATCAAAATGGAGCTGGACAGCAAACCTGAGCAAATGGATAAACTTGACCGTCGCATTATTCAGCTCAAAATGGAAAAAATGCACGTTGCCAAAGAAACCGATGATGCCAGCAAAAAACGTCTGGAATTGATAGACGAAGAAATCGACGGACTGCAAAAAGAATACGCTGATTTGGATGAAATCTGGAAAGCCGAAAAAGCGGCATCATCCAGCACTGCCGACATCAAGAAACAGATGGACGACATCAAAGTCAAAATCGAGCAGGCTAAACGCCAAGGCGATTTTGCCCGTGCGTCCGAACTCGAATACGGCGAGTTGCCGAAATTAGGCGCGCAGTTGCAGGCAGCGGAAAGTAACCCCGATGGCAAAAAACAAAACAAACTTTTCCGTACTGAAGTCGGCGCGGATGAAGTAGCCGAAATCGTTTCCCGCATGACCGGCATCCCTGTGTCAAAAATGATGGAAGGTGAACGCGACAAGCTGCTGAAGATGGAAGAAGTATTGCACCGCCGCGTGGTTGGTCAAGACGAAGCTGTGCGTGCCGTGTCTGACGCTATCCGCCGCAGCCGTTCCGGTTTGGCCGATCCGAATAAACCTTATGGCAGCTTCTTGTTCTTAGGCCCGACCGGTGTGGGTAAGACCGAATTGTGTAAGGCATTGGCAGGCTTCCTGTTTGACAGCGAAGATCATCTGATTCGTATCGATATGTCTGAATACATGGAAAAACATGCTGTTGCCCGCTTAATCGGTGCGCCTCCCGGCTATGTCGGCTACGAAGAAGGCGGTTACCTGACTGAGCAAGTCCGCCGCAAGCCATACAGCGTGATTCTTTTGGATGAAGTGGAAAAAGCCCATCCGGACGTATTCAACATCTTGCTGCAAGTATTGGATGACGGTCGTTTGACCGATGGACAAGGTCGAACCGTGGACTTCAAAAATACCGTTATCGTGATGACTTCCAATATTGGTAGCCAACATATCCAACAAATGGGTACTCAGGACTACGAAGCGGTAAAAGAAGTTGTGATGGAGGATGTGAAAGAACATTTCCGTCCTGAAATGATCAACCGTATTGATGAAGTAGTCGTGTTCCATGGTTTGGATCAGGCCAATATCCGCAGCATTGCGAAAATCCAGCTCAAAGGCTTGGAAAAACGTTTGGAAGCACAGCACCTGCACCTGAAAGTGGACGATGCCGCCTTGGATTTGATTGCCAAAGCCGGTTTCGACCCTGTGTATGGTGCCCGTCCGCTCAAACGCGCCATTCAGTCAGAAATCGAAAACCCGTTGGCAAAAGCATTGCTTGAAGGCAAATATGCACCTGATAGCACAATCCATGTTAAAGAAGAGGGTGGTAAGCTCTTGTTTGCATAAAATTAAAACAATGTAGTATGTTGTTGTAAAAGGCCGTCTGAAAGAATTCAGACGGCCTTTCCTAGTTATTGATTCACATCATATATTTGTTATGTAATTTGATTATTCATTGAATTTTAGAGAATATTAATCGAAAATCTTGTGCCATCGGTTGATAAAGAATGCGATATAATCCGACCTGTTTGCCGAGGTTCTTGCTAAATATCTCATTTTGTGTAATAATACTACAATGCAAAAACTGACTAATCAAAATCTTCACATTATTTTGTCGGAGCGCTTAAATGATACCGACTTTGTTCTTATTCTTAATGCATTAATTAAATTTTTGCGCCGAGGAGGCAAAAAACAGGCTTCCGAACGTTTCGATTTGATTTTATCTACTTTAAAACAAGACGATGCTTTATGCCGTCAATTCAGCCTGCGCTTCTATGCATGGTTGTCCAAGGTTCACATCTATCCTGCGCTGATTAAGCTGGGTATTTTCTCGCGCCATAGTTTTACTCGGGAGATGGGCATACGGATTTACGAACGTTTCAGCCCGTCTTATAAAGATTTTTCCAATCTGCGCGAAGTATTTTTATATCTTTTTCATTCGAAAAACGATGATAAATGGTTGCAGACCCTGAGTTTGCGCCAATGGTTGAGCATGTATGAATTGTTGCTGGGTAAAGCGGATCCTGCTTTGCTTCAGATGGCCAGCCGACAGTTGGCAGATGCCCGTTTGCGAGCGGTAGAAATGCTGTCTATTTGGATTGCTTCCGAAGCGATTGAGCCGGATTTAATACGGATTGCTCCCCGTTTGTTGGAGGCGGATTCGGCATTTGTTGCTTTGCAACGTGAAATTGCAAAATTGGTTGAACACTATCGCCACAGTGAAGAAACTTACGATACGGCGCACTTGGAGGTCATGTTTGACCAGTGCAACAAGCAAATTGAGTATCTGCGTCGTCGTGGTACAGGGGCGGGGTCTGGTTCGTCAGTGAAAGTGGCCCACTTGCTGGAGCGTCTGCAGCAAACCCTAGGCCGTCTGAAACTGCTGACCAATATTCAAATTGAAACCGGCAGCCGCACCCGCTTAACCATCAATCTGATGAATGCGATGATTTACGCGGCGGTAGAGCAATACAGTACCAGCCACTTGCGTAAAAGCAGTATCCGAATGCTGGCGCGCAGTATTACGGAAAACAAAAGTCATCATGGTGAGCATTACATTACGCGCAACCGTAGCGAATATTTCAAAATGTTTTATTCTGCAGCAGGTGGCGGCGTAATTATTGCTTTGATGGCATTGAATAAAATCCATATTGCGTCTTTGGGATTCGGCGAGTTTACTACTTCATTCCTTGCCGGACTTAACTATGGCTTAGGCTTTATGCTGATTCATATGCTGCACTGCACCGTTGCGACTAAGCAGCCTGCCATGACAGCGGCGAGCTTTGCCGAGCAGGTGGACTCAAATGAAGGCAGTAAAGCGGTGGACAATAAATTGGCAAAACTGCTGATTGACGTGTGTCGTTCGCAAAGTGTGGCCGTGTTTGGTAATGTATCGATTGCCGTATTGTTGGCGGCTGGGATCGCTTGGGGTTATGCCTACACGCATGGGCAGCCCTTGTTGAATGAGGCGGTTACAGCCTACCAGCTTAAATCTATTGAGATTTTTACTCAGCCAACCTTATGGTATGCCGCTATTGCCGGTGTATGGTTGTTTTGTTCGGGGATTATTGCCGGCTTCTTTGATAACCGTTCCGATTATCTGAACCTGCGTCAGCGCCTGCCGTTTAATCCGTTTTTACGAAAAATCATGCGTCCGCAGCCGCGTCGCCGTTTGGCCGCTTATATTCATAAGCATTACGGCTCGCTTATGGGTAATTTTATTTTCGGTATGCTCTTGGGGATGACCGGCTATTTTGGCCATCTTTTCGGCTTGCCGCTGGATATTCGCCATGTGGCGTTCTCTTCGGCAAACTTGGGTTATGCCGCGATTAGCGGTCATGCAGATATATTCACTTTTATACTTGGCTTGGCAAGTGTATTGGCAATCGGCATGGTGAATCTGGTGGTCAGTTTTTCTTTGGCTTTGGCTGTTGCGCTTCGTTCTCGCGGTACGCGTTTGGGCAGTATGCGTAATCTTCTGAAGAGCTTCTGGAGTCAAGTGAAAGCCAATCCTTTGATTTTGCTGTATCCGGTTCAAGTGAATAACAAAGAAAATACGAAGTAAGATTGAAGAAAGGCCGTCTGAATATATATTTTTCAGACGGCCTTTTGATTTAAAACCGATAAAGGTTAGGCTTGCAGAGAGGCGCGGTTTTCCAAAACTTGGTCAATCAAACCATATTCTTTAGCTTCATCGGCAGACATATAATTGTCGCGGTCAGTATCGCGCTCCAAGTCGGCCAAATCGCGGTCACAATGTTTGGCGAGTAAGCGATTCAGTTTCTCTTTGATTTTCAGCAGCTCTTTAGCGTGAATTTCAATATCGGAAGCCTGACCGGCCAAACCGCCGCTGATGAGCGGTTGGTGAATCATGATACGGCTGTTTGGCAGGGCAAAGCGTTTGCCTTTTTCACCTGCGGACAACAGGAATGCGCCCATACTTGCCGCTTGGCCCAAGCATAAGGTAGAAACATGAGGCTTGATGAAGTTCATGGTGTCGTAAATCGACATACCTGCAGTAACCGAACCGCCCGGAGAGTTGATATAGAAGAAGATATCTTTATCAGGGTTTTCACTTTCCAAGAACAGCAATTGCGCAACAACCAAGTTGGCTGAATCGTCTGTCACCGGGCCGACTAAGAAAACGATGCGCTCTTTCAAAAGGCGTGAGTAGATGTCGAATGCGCGCTCGCCGCGACCGCTTTGTTCGATAACGGTAGGGACAAGGTAATTATTGAAATCGAAGGACATTTTTGTCTCCTGTTAATGATGGAAAAGCACCAAAGCCATTTAAAGCGCTTCGGTGCTTTTGATTGTCTGTTTCAGACGGCCTTAGAGCAATTAAGCTTGTGCGCCCATTACTTCGTCAAAAGACAGCGCTTTTTCAGTTACTTTAGCTTTGCTCAGAACGAAATCAACAACGTTGCTTTCTACTGCCAAAGAAGTCGGGCCTTGCAGGCGGGAAGGCTTTGCGTAGTACCAGTCGATAACTTCTTGAGGGTCTTCGTAGCTTTCAGCGAAGTTAGCAACAACGGCTTTGATTTGATCTTCAGTTGGCTCAAGTTTGTTTTCTTCAACCAATTTAGCCAAAATCAGGCCTAAAGAAACGCGGCGTTCTGCTTGTTCTTTGAACATGTCCAAAGGCAGATCCAAGTTGGCAGCATCAGCCATACCTTGGTTAACGAAGTTTTGTTTCATTTCGTTTGCCAAGCGGGCGGCTTCTTCGTTGACCAAAGCAACAGGAACTTGCAAATCGGCTGCTTTGAGCAGGGCGTTCATTACAGATTCTTTAGTTTGTTCACCGATGCGGCGCTCAACTTCGCGGCCAACGTTTTTCTTCACTTCTTCACGCATTTTGGCAACGTCGCCGTCTTCAATTCCCAGAGCTTTAGCGAAGTAAGCATCAACTTCAGGCAAAGTAGCTTCAGAAACATTGTTCAGAGTGATAGTGAATACGGCAGATTTACCGGCAACATCTTTACCGTGGTAGTCTTCAGGGAAGTTTACGGTAACATCTTTACTTTCACCGGCTTTCATACCGACAACACCGGCTTCGAATTCAGGCAGCATTTGACCTGCACCCAATACGAAAGCGTAGTTTTTAGATGCGCCGCCAGCGAAAGGTTCGCCGTCGATTTTGCCTTCAAAGTCGATGATGACGCGGTCGCCGTTTTGGGCTTCGCGGTCAACATGGTTGAAGCGGGTGCGTTGTTTACGCAGGATTTCTACAGTTTGGTCAACTTCGGCATCGCCAACAGTCGCAGTAACTTTTTCTACTTCTTGGGCAGACAGGTCGCCAATAGTTACTTCAGGGAAAACTTCAAAAATAGCGGCAACTTTGAAAGACTCTTGATCGTCTTGTTCTTCAATGCCTTCAAAGCGTGGGTAACCGGCAACTTTCAATTCTTGAGCAACGGCAACTTCGTAGAATTCGCGTTGTACCAATTCGTTGATAACGTCGTTTTGTGCGCTTGCGCCGTACATTTGGGCAATCATTTTGAACGGTGCTTTACCCGGACGGAAGCCGTCAACTTTTGCACGGCGTTGGGTTTGTTTCAGTTTTTTCTCAGTTTCTGCGTTGATTTTGGACCAAGGCAGAGACAATACTACTTTGCGTTCCAGATTTTCTAAAGTTTCAACAGTTACGCTCATCGTAAGCCCTTAAATTTGTTGTGTTTAAACGGTTATCCTTCTGCTCAGTATTCCGAAGAACTTCGGAAGCGTGCATAAGGTCAAAATTTAGCTACTTAGTATAACACAATGTTTCACGAATAACATAAAAAGGCCGTCTGAAAAGTAGGAAATTCTTTCCAGACGGCCTTTGTGTTTCGATATTGTTGTTTTTTACAGCTGGTCTTTTTGCGCCAGAATCCGTCGGCTGCCGTTGATGTCTGCAGGAGAGAGAACACCAGCATTTTCAAGCGCATCTATTAAATTGGCGGCGCGGTTGTAGCCGATGCGCAATTGGCGTTGGAGTGCGGAAATGGAAGTTTTCCGGCTTTCCAATACGAAGGCAACTGCTTGATCGAATAGCTCATCGCTGTTTGCATTAGGATTGACAATATTGGTGGTTTCGATGGCCGCTTCGCCACTGAGCAGACCTTCCACATAATTGGTCGGAGCCTGTTCTTTGACGAAATTGACGACCTGATGCACTTCATCATCGGAAACAAACGCACCTTGCAGGCGTGTCGGTTCTGCGCTGCCCGGTTGCAGGAATAATGAGTCGCCGTATTTGAGCAATTCGTCCGCACCCATTTGGTCAAGAATGGTGCGGCTGTCGATTTTGCTTTGTACGGTAAAGGCCATACGTGTCGGAATGTTGGCTTTAATCAGGCCGGTAACCACATCGACACTCGGGCGTTGGGTGGCGACAATCATGTGAATGCCTGCCGCACGTGCTTTTTGGGCAAGACGTGCGATTTGCTGCTCAACGGATTTGCGTTCGGTCATCATCAAGTCTGCCAACTCGTCGATAACAACCACAATCAACGGCAGTTTTTCCAGAGGCTCAGGATCGTCAGGATTTAAGCTGAACGGGTTGAGTAATGGTTTGCCTGCTGCTTTGGCTTGTTCGACTTTTTGGTTGAAACCGTCCAGATTGCGCACGCCGGCATGGGAAAGCAGGCGATAACGTTTTTCCATTTCGGCAACACACCAGTTCAACGCTTGTCCCGCCTCGCGCATATCGGTCACAACCGGACAGAGCAGGTGCGGAATACCGTCGTAAATGCTCAATTCCAGCATTTTAGGGTCAATCATAATGAAGCGGACCTCGTCAGGCGTGGCTTTGAAGAGCATGGACATAATCATGCCGTTCACACCGACGGATTTACCTGAGCCGGTCATGCCTGCAACCAAAAGATGCGGCATTTTTGCCAAGTCGCCGACAACGGGTGTACCTGCAATATCTTTACCCAAGGCAACGGTCAGTTTGGACTTGGCGTCGGTAAATACGGGTGAAGAGAGGATTTCGCTCAACATGACGTCTTGGCGTTTCTCATTGGGCAATTCAATGCCCATGGTGTTTTTACCGGCAATGGTTTCTACGATGCGTACCGCTTGCAGAGACATCGAGCGCGCCAAATCTTTGGACAGGGCGACAATTTGACTGCCTTTGACACCTTGTGCCGGTTCGATTTCGTAGCGGGTAATCACGGGGCCGGAAGTGGCGGAAACAACCTGTACGCCGATGCCGAATTCAGCCAGCTTGGCTTCAATCAATTCTGCGGTCTGTTGCAATTCATTCGGATTGACGGCAACCGGTTCTTCAGACGGCATACGCAACAGGTTCATGTTGGGTTTGTGGTATTCGCCGTTGTTTTTAGGTTCAGTATCGTCAAACAGGGAAGTTTGGATTTTAGGGGGCGGCGCAACGGATACGGCAACGGTTTTACGGTTGCTGCTGCTGCCTGCCAACGGAGCAACCGGAGTAGCGGTAATGGTTTTGGCCTCTTTAACCATGCGGCGCGTATTTTGAGTTTCCAAAGCTTCGGTGCGGACATCTTCTTTTTTATTTTGGAATTGAGACAGTTTTTTCATCAAATTGCCAAACAGACCGCCCATATGGCTGCCGGATTTGGCCATGACTTCCAACCATGACACCTGAGCCAGCAGGGAAATGGATAAAAGCAACATTACGAGCATAATTAACAGACTGCCCGATTTGCCCAACAGCCAAGCCAAGCCTGAACCGGCCAACAAGCCGACTAAGCCGCCTGCACCGACGGGAAGGGATTCGCTCAATGCATTGTCAAACAGGAAATGTTCGATAATCGGGCTGCACACCAGCAGGAGAAACAATGCCAAAGCGGCTACGCCGTGATTGTAGGGCTTGTGGTTTTCCTGCTTTTTCATGGGGCGGAAATTTTTGTAGAGGAAGACGCAGGAGGCGGCTATCCACCACCAAAACGATAAGCCGAACAGATAATAGCCGACATCGGAAAGATAGGAACCAAAGAGGCCGCCGAGGTTGGCGACATCATTGCTTTTGGGAACGCTGCGCGACCATGCAGGGTCGTCCATGCTGAAGCTGGCCAGAGAAATGGCCAGATAAATGGTGATAACCAAGCCAAACAGCCATAAAGCATCATTAATCAAGTTAACGACATGCTCGGGACGCGCTTTTTTTTCTTCGTTTCTTTGCAGCTCTTTGGCGGCTTTCAGGCGTTGGGAGACTTTATTGTCGGCCTGAGTTTGTGCTTTGGTGGATTTGCGTGTGGTCGGTTTGGCTGCCGGTTTGGTAGAGACGCGTTTTTTTGTTTGGGTTTTAGAAGATTTTGCAGTCATGAGATAAAGGCCGTCTGAAAAGACCGGGGGTAATGTGCGTAAAGGGCAAATTATACCGTATTTACTAGGCACAAGAAATTGAAACAGGCGTAATCATTATAGGATTCAGGCCGTCTGTTTGGCGCGACGAAAATTTTGGATTTCGTTTCCACCTGTTCAGACGGCCTGATGTTTTGATTGATTTGGACTTACATTCTGCCCAGTTCACGTTGGAGGGCTTGAATGTTTTTCTCCCTATCCAAAACCGCACCTTGCAGCGTACTGATGGCCTGTTGATTGACGCTGCCACCTTTGGCTGTCCGCGCTTGGCTCAGTTGCTTTTTGGCATCGGCCAAAGCCGCGCGTTCATTGGACAACTCGGTTTCCAAAATAGAGCGGCGACTGTTGACGCCGGAGGATTTGGGAGCTGGAGGAGGAGCCGTTTCAGAAGCAGTACGGACAGGGGCAGGTTTGGGGGTTGCCTTATGGTTGGATTTTGCAGCCGTATTTTTGCTTTTTGCCGGAGCAGGCTGTGATGTCGGTGCATCGAGTGTCGGCGCATCACTAACCGGAGTGTCGTATCGGCTGCTGCTGTATTTGCCGACAATCGGTAAATCATTGACGGCTTGGCAGTTGCCGCTTGGACGCGAGGTATAGACAATCGAGCCGTTGACTTCACAGGTGTAGATTTTTGCGGCGTGGGCTTGGCTGTTGAAAACAGCAAGCGGCAGCAGGGATAGGGTAAGCAGATATTTTTTCATGATTCAGGTAGGGCCGATTCGTTGCAGTTGAGCATTTTATTCTTGTTCAGACGGCATGGGCTGCTGTTTTTTAGCTTTTGTACCGTTTTTGTTTTTGCTCGGTTTGTCGGCTTTTTTCTCTTGTTTATCGGATTTTCCCGCGCGTGCCTTTTTCTTAGGTTTTGCACTTGCGCGTTCATCAGAGGCATTGAGGCTGCGGATGTTGAGATGGTAACCGCTGCCTTGATGGCCGCTGATTTTAGGCAATTGTGCCTGTGCGCAGGAGGAGTTGGGTTCGGAAGTATAGCTGCCGTTGCCGCAGGAATAAACTGCGGCGGCTGCGTGAAGAGAAATGCCCAAGACGAAAAAGGATACGAGGAAGTATCCGGCTTGTTTGATGGTTGAAGTCATGTTTTTCCGTATTGTGTTTTATTTCAGACGGCCTGATGGCTCTATTTCTATTGGGAAAACTCGGCTTCGACATCAAATTGGATTTGCTCAAGCTCTTCCTGCCATTGCAGCCAGTTTTCTTCCAGTTGCGTTAATTTTACTTTAGTTTCTGTTAATTGTGCGAGTGTCTCTTGCAATTTGGGTTTATTTTCTTCTGAATAAGCAGATTCTTGTGCCAAAAATGCTTCACAGGCCGTCTGAATATCAGTCAATCGTGCGATTTCTTTTTCGGCTTTATCGATCTTCTGCTGAATCGGTTTGCTGCGTTTGGCTTTTTCCTGACGGATTTGTGCTTCTATGCGCTTGGTGTCTTTGCGACTTTGGCTTTGTGCAGATGCGGCGGGGGTTGCTGCGGCGTTTTCTTGTGCCAACCGCCATTGACGATAGTCGTTCAAATCGCCGTCGAAGTTGTTCAGAAGGCCTTTGTCAATCAATAGGAAGCTGTCGGTAGTCGCTTCAAGCAGGCTGCGGTCGTGCGATACGACGATTAAGGCGCCTTGGAAACTTTGCAGCGCGAGCGTCAGGGCGTGGCGCATATCCAAGTCCAGATGGTTGGTCGGCTCGTCAAGCAGCAGCAAATTCGGCTTTTGCCAGATAATCATGGCAAGAGCGAGGCGGGCTTTTTCTCCGCCGGAAAAGGGTTCGGTTTTCTGCAACGCCATATCGCCGACAAAGTTGAAGCCGCCGAGGAAATTTCGGATTTCTTGTTCGCGCACTTCGGGAGAAAGCTGTTGGATATGCCAAACAGGGCTTTGGTCGGCGCGGATGGTATCGAGCTGGTGTTGGGCGAAATAGCCGATATTGAGTTTTTCGGAACGGATGATGCTGCCGGAGAGCAAATCGATTTTGCCTGCCAAAGCTTTGATAAACGTAGACTTACCGCTGCCGTTGACACCCAATAGTCCGTAACGTGCGCCGCTTTCCAGCGACAGGGTAATGTCGTGCAAAACGGTTTTGCCTTCGTAACCCAAATCAGCGTGTTCTAGCTTCAGCAAGGGATTAGGTAGATGGTCGGGATTGTAAAACTCAAAGGAAAACTCGCTGTCCAAATGCGCGGGAGCGATGCTCTCGAGCTTCGCCAATGCCTTCATACGGCTTTGCGCTTGAACGGCTTTGGTGGCTTTGGCTTTGAAGCGGTCGATAAACGATTGCAGATGTTTGATTTGTGCCTGCTGTTTGACATAGGCGGCTTGTTGCTGCGCCAAACGTTGCGCGCGTTCGTTTTGGTAAAAATCGTAATTGCCGCCGTATTGCGTGAGCTTTTGCTGGGACAATTCGATGGTTTGGGTGGTGGCCGCATTGAGGAAATCACGGTCGTGGGAAATGATGATTTGCGTGCAAGGTAAAGAGGCAAGGTGGTTTTCCAGCCACAAGACGGTTTCCAAATCCAAGTGGTTGGTCGGTTCGTCAAGTAAGAGCAAATCGGCGCGGCAAATCAAGGCTTGCGCAAGATTCAGGCGCATACGCCAGCCGCCGGAAAAGGATTTGACGGGACGGCTGTGTTCTTCTTGCGAAAAACCCAGTCCGTTCAGCAATTTCGCCGCACGGGCCGGCGCGGTATAAGCGTCGATTTCTTCCAATTTGGCATGGTATTCCGCCTGCTTCATGCCGTCATTTTGTGCTTCCGCCTGCGCCAAGGTCGTCTGAAAAGCCTGCAACTCGGCATCGCCTTGCAAAACGTAGTCTAAAGCGGAAATATCTAAATCAGGCGTTTCTTGAGAGACGGAAGCCAGACGCCATGTTTTAGGAATAAGGATTTCGCCACCATCTTGGCTGATTTCACCTTTTATTAGTGCAAACAGGCTGGATTTCCCCGTACCGTTTTTACCGATTAAACCAACGCGTTGGCCGGGGTTGATTACGGCATCGGCTTTATCGAGCAGGACTTTCAAACCGCGTTGCAGGGTGAGTTTTTTAATTTCTATCATGATGGCAGGCAAGGGGATGAGTAAAACGAAAGGCGTTATTTTACCTGAAAAGAAATATAAAAGGCCGTCTGAACAAGTATGAAGACGAAATCAACGATTTCTATTTCACTTATTCAGACGGCCTTTATGAAATGACAGTCGGAAATGCTTTCAAATTGTCTGTCGTTTCAATTAAATTTGAAGATCGGTATTGTCCGCACGGATTTGGCGCAGGAATTTTTGTGTCCGCTCATGTTTGGGATGATTGAACAAATCTTGCGGGCTGCCTTGTTCGACAATAACGCCGCCATCCATCACAACAACGGTGGTTGCCACTTCTAAGGCAAATTTGATTTCATGCGTAACGACAACCATGGTCCAGCCTTCTTGCGCCAATTCCTTCATGGTATCCAAAACATCTTGCACCAATTCAGGGTCGAGTGCGGAAGTCGGTTCATCAAACAGCATCAATTCAGGCTGAATTGCCAACGCGCGGGCAATGCCGACACGCTGCTGTTGACCGCCGGAAAGCTGGTAGGGGTAGAGGTCAATCTTATCACCCAAGCCGACTTTTTCCAGCAATTTCAAAGCTTCTTCGCGCGCTTGGGCGGCAGGTTTGCCTTGTACGGCAACCGGACCTTCCATTACGTTTTCTAACGCGGTTTTGTGCGGAAAAAGGTTGTATTGTTGGAACACCATGCCGGATTTGCGGCGCAGCGCCAAGATGTCGTGCTTTGTCGTTTTTTTGGAAAAATCGATTTTAAGCGGTCGCTCGTTGTCGAACTCGATTTGTCCGTCTTCGGGCATTTCCAGCGCGTTTAAGCAGCGCAGAAACGTCGTTTTACCCGAGCCGGAAGGTCCGAGGATGACGACCACCTGCCCTTTGCCCACATCCAAATCGATGCCGCGCAAAATGGTGTTTTCGCCGAAGGTTTTGCGGATATTACGGATTTTAATCATGGCTTTCCCTTATTTGGCGACATAGCGGTCGAAGCGTTTTTCCAAGCGCGCCTGAATCAGGAACAGAACCTTGCAGAAACACCAATAAACCAAAGCGGCTTCAATATAGACGGGCAAGAAGTCGTAGGTACGGTTTGCCGTTTCCTGCGCGACGCGGAACAATTCCGTTACCGTTACCACCGCCGCGAGTGAGGTGTTTTTGAACAAGCCGATAAACTCGTTGCTCAAAGGCGGCACGGCGACGCGGAAAGCCTGCGGCGCGACGATGCGGCGAAAAGTCTGCATATAGGTCATACCGATGGAGAAACCCGCCTCCCACTGTCCTTTCGGCACGGACAAAATCGCCGCACGGATGGTCTCGGAAGCATATGCTCCGACATTAAGCGAGAAGCCGATGATGGCGGCGGGAATCGGATCGATGAAAATGCCGACGGACGGCAGTCCGTAAAACACAATCACAAGCTGCACCAACAGCGGTGTCCCCCTGATGATGGAAATATAAGTTTCCACCAGTTTCAGCAGGATTTTCCGCACGATGCCGCCCGAAGGCATAATCCGTACCAAAGCCACGGCGATGGCAATCACCATCCCGATCAGGAACGACGCCACCGCCAGCGGCAGCGAGACCATAAAACCGGCTTTGACCATAGGCAAAAACGCGCTGACAATCATATCGGCGCGTGTTTCCGTCATAAACGGCAGCGAAGCAAGAAAATTATTTAACACTGATGTCTTTTCCGAAGAATTGTTCGCCCAGTTTTTTCAGCGTGCCGTCGGCTTTCAGCTCGTTGATTGCCGTGCTGAATTTCGCCACGACTTCATCATTGCCTTTATTGACAATCAAGCCGGAACCGACTTTTTCATCGGCAGGCGCAGACCAAACGATTTTCACGCCGGCATTCGGGTTTTTCTTCAGATAGTCTAAAACTGCCAACTCATCGTTCAAAGTCGCATCGGCGCGTTTTTGTTCAATCAGGGTCAGTGATTGCGCCAAACCGTCCACCGGTACGAGTTCCGCACCCGCAGCTTTGGCTTTTTCGCCGTAATTGCTGGTCAGGGACTGCGCAGTTTTGACGCCTTTGATATCGTCGATGGATTTGATGTTGCTGTCTTTGCGCGCAACCAAAACCGCACCGCTCCAGCTGTAAGGTTCGGATTTGTCGAATGTCGCTTGGCGTTCGGGGCTGGTCAGGCCGACTTGGTTTGCCACCACGTCGAAACGTCCCGCCTTCAAACCCGCCATCATCGAATCCCATTGCGTTTCTTTAAATTCGACTTTGACGCCCAGTTTGTCGGCAACGGCGCGGGTAACTTCCACATCGTAGCCGGTCAATTTGCCGTTTTTGTCGTGGTAGGTGAATGGTGCGTAAGTGCCTTCCGTACCGACAGTGATGGTACCTTTATTGTTGATACGCTCAATCAGTGAGCCGGAGGCCGCACCGGATTGTGCCGGAGCAGAAGAAGCTGAGTTGCTGCCTTCTCCACCGCAAGCAGCCAAAACTACTGCAGCGATGCTGCCGAGTACGAATTTTTTCAACATGGATTTTTACTCCTGACTTTAAAGTGTGTCATTTGGTATTAAAGCGTGCATTCTAAGCGAAACTGCCCAAAATACAAAATACATCTTATGCCTTAAAAGGCCGTCTGAATGCTGATTTGTTCAGACGGCCTTGAATGATGTATAAAAAATTTAGCTTATGCAATTTCAAGCCACATGACTTGATAGGGTTGCAGTACCAAGTCCTGATTCAGAGAAACGGTTTGACCGCTGATTAAATCGTGCGCTTTAAACGGCATGGCCTGCAGGGTGTGCGCACTAATGGTTTGCGCATGTTCGCTGAAGTTACCGAATGCCAAAAGCGCGTTGTTGCGCATATAGCCGATGATGTGTTTGTTGTTGGTGTTGAAGGTAACCAACCTGCCGCCATTAAAGCGCGGATTGCTCTGGCGGATGGAGATCATATGGCGCAAACCTTGGAAGATTTGACCGGCAGTGGTCGAGCTGTCATGACGTTGCTTGTACAACTCCTCATTGTAACGAGGACGGCGTGCCCAGCGGCTGTCGTCGCTCTTGTTGCTGTCGTTCGACCAGTCGTCGTTGAGCGTACCCACTTCGTCGCCTAGGTAAATCAGCGGCAGGCCGCCGGTACTCAAAGCAATGCTGTACAAAAGTTTGATGCGGTCAACGGCATGTGGATCGTTTTGAGCCAAGCCGACCAATGCTGCTGTACCGCTGACACGGCAGTCGCCTGTGCTTGGGTTGTATTGGAATGGTACGCCGCGCGCGAAGCTGCCGTCGAAATGGTTGACGAAGAAGCGGTTGAGGAATTGTCGGTGGTCGTAGCCGTGAATACCGAACTGCCATGCGTCCTCATCGGCAAATGTCCAGCCGATATCGTCATGACTGCGGACGTAGTTGACCCATGCAGTGTGGTCGGGCAGGTTGTGGCGGTAGGTTAGTGCTTGATGGAGCAGGTTGACTTCGCGTGTGGCGAGGGTGTTCCACAACAGTGCCATTTGCAGAGGGTTGTAGCCGATTTGACATTCGTCTTGGCTGATGTATTGGACAACTTGGTCAGGATGGACGATGGCTTCGGATTTGAAGAACACGGCTGGCGCTGCGATACGCATTACGGAGTTAAACGCGCGAATCAGAGCGTGTGCCTGAGGCAGGTTTTCGCAGCTTGTGCCCATTTGCTTCCAAATAAAGGCAACGGCATCCATGCGCAGAATATCAACGCCCAAGTTGGCAAGGAACATCATTTCGCCTGCCATGGCACGGAATACCCATGGGTTGCTGTAATTCAAGTCCCATTGGAAGGAGTTGAACGTTGTCCATACCCAGCGTCCGTCTTCCAGTTGGGAGAAGCCGCCCGGATGTTGGTCAGGGAAAATTTCACGCAGGGTGCGGTCGTATTGATCAGGCATCCAGCGGTCGGGGAAAATATAGTAGAAATTGTCGTAAAGCGGATTGCTGGCGGCGCAGCCTTTTGCCCATTCGTGTTCGTTAGAAGTGTGGTTGAAGATGAAATCGACGACGGAGGAAATACCTGCTTCGTGCAAGGCGGCAATGACATCGCGCAAGTCGTCTATTGTGCCCAGTACCGGATTGACATCGCGGTAGCTGCTGACTGCATAGCTGCCGTCGCTTTTGCCTTCGGGGCATTTAAACAGAGGCATCAGGTGCAGATAGGTCAGGCCCAATTCTTGGAAATAAGGGATTTTGGCTTTCAAGCCTTGTAAATCGCCTGCGAACAAATCGACGTAACATACGCCGCCAACCTGTTTGTTGGACAAAATCCAATCGGGATCGTTTTCGCGCGCGATATCGATGTCTTTTAAGGATGAGTTACGTTGGGAATCGTTTTGCCATGCTTGGGCAATCAGTTGCTCCAGCATGGGGAGGACGGCTTCGTTGTTGTTGTAAACATTGTCCAGCTCGTGCATCAGTTTTGGAAAGTGTTCCTCAAGTCGTCTGTCAAACTGTTTCCAGTCTTCAGATGTCTCGATACTTGCACGCTGTTCGGGGGTATAAATCGATAGAGTGCGTTCTTTAAGGTGATGCAAGGTCAAATCAACCTGTTGAGTCTGGGTCAACATAATGCCTACTCCGAAGTTAAGGTGAAATTGTTTTGAAGCTTGGTTTCAATTCTTTTGCAAATCCATGCCGATTGTGGGCGACTAAGACTGTAATTTTGCGTCAAGAAACTGTCACAATAATACTGAAAGTGCTTGAGTGTGCATAGGGTTTTCAAGGTTGGGAACGATGATTTTTCAAGTGTTTGATTTTGATTAAAAGTAGGATTGAGCAGATGGAAAGTAGCCTTTTGACGAACTATTTTTCAGACGGCCTGAGTCTTGTGAGAAAAACTTTTATTTTTATTATATTAGACATCTTTTTATGCTAAGTATGGCCGTCTGAAACATATGTGCAGCATAACGGGTTGCTTATTTTGTTTCAAAACGTGTCATAGAGATTAAGTTCATGACTTCTGATGTAAATCAAGATTCTATAAAGAGGCAGTTATTGTGTTTTGAAGAGAGAGTGAATGGTTGAATTTCATTTATTTAAAAATGAACCCATAAAATTTCTTATTGATAGTGGTTATTATGTAGATTATCAAATCAATAAGGGAGAGGTGTCTGCCTGGTTTGTCATGCTTTTTTAATATTATTTTTTAAAATTAGACTTGACCCATTACAAGCAATTACTTAAAGTATCCATCTTATTTTTACACAAGAAAATGGGTTATCCCGTTCCAAAAAAATGAGCGCAATCAAACCACCACAAATCACCGTATTCGACAGCAAGCCAACCGATGCTTATTTCTTCGGTACTTGCGTTCTCGACCTTTTCATGCCGGAAGCAGGCATGGATGCCATCACTTTAATTGAACAACAGGGCATCCGTATCCATTATCCGATGGAGCAAAGCTGCTGCGGCCAACCGGCCTATTCGTCAGGCCATCCTAAAGAAGCTTTTGATGTTGCCAAAGCGCAACTGGATTTATTCCCTGAAAATTGGCCGATTGTCGTGCCTTCTGGTTCTTGCGGCGGCATGATGAAACACCACTGGCCAACTCTGTTCAAAGGTACCGAGTACGAGCAAAAAGCGATTGATTGCGCCAACCGTATCATTGAATTTACCCACTTCCTGCTGGCGATTGGTTACAAACCTGAAGATAAAGGCGAGCCGGTTAAAGTGGCTGTCCATACTTCCTGCGCCGCGCGTCGTGAGATGAATGTCCATTTGTCAGGCTGGCAGCTGATTGACGGCATGGAAAATGTTGAACGTATCGTTCACGACCATGAAAGCGAGTGCTGCGGTTTTGGCGGTACATTCTCTGTGAAACAAGCCGATATTTCCGGTGCGATGGTAACCGACAAAGTTGCAGCCTTAAAAGAAACAGGTGCAACTGAAATCATCAGCGCGGATTGCGGCTGTATGATGAATATCGGAGGCAAAATTGCCAAAGACGAACCCAATATGCCGCGTCCGAAACATATTGCATCTTTCCTGTTGGAACGTACCGGAGGTAAAGCATGAGCGCGCGCGAAAATATTTTAGCGAAATTGAAAAAAGCCGATGCCTTGCCGATGGAAGAGCCGCCGGTTTTCGATTATTACCGTGAAATGGGTGTTTCTTGGGCAAACGATGTCGAGCGCTTGAAACATTGGGCGGCTGCCATGCGTGCCGTCAAAACGGAAATCTATTGGGTTACTAAAACCAACTGGCCGCAAGTATTCCGCCAAGCAGCCGAAGGCAAAGGCTTGAAAAACATTCTGCTCCCATTGGAAACAGAACATGGTCAGCTGGCCCGTGCAGCTTTGGCCGATACCAATATTGAACCGCGTGGTTTTGAGCGAAAAATCGACGATTGGAAAAACGAATTCTTTACCGATATTGAGGCGGGTTTTAGCGGCTCTAAATGCGGTATTGCCCGTACCGGTACGATTATGCTGGAGTCCAGTCCTGTCGAGCCGCGCAGCCTGAGTTTGGTTCCGCCTGTGCATTTCTGCCTGTTTGACACCAGCAAAATGTACAACGAATTCCATAATGCTGTTGAAGGCGAAAAACTGGTAGAAAAAGGCATGCCTACCAACGTTATTTTGATTTCCGGCCCATCTAAGACTGCCGATATTCAATTGACTTTGGCCTATGGTGCACACGGCCCGCGCGATTTGGTGGTTTTGGCCGTTCTGCCTGATCATATTTCCCCTGCCGATTTGGAGGAAAAAGCATGAGTTCCCAAACCATTAAATTCCATATGAAGCCGGAAACGTTCAAGCAAAACGCTGCGATTTCTTTGCAAGACAAGCCTCTGCGTAAAAGCTTGCGCACGGCGATGGATATGCTGATGACCAAGCGCAAAGCCGTTTTGACTGATGAAGAAGAGCTGCAAAGTCTGCGTGACTTGTGTGAACATGTCCGTCAACGTTCGTTGTCCAAATTGCCTGCATTGTTGGAGCAATTGGAAGAAAACCTGACCAAGTTGGGCGTTAAAGTCCACTGGGCGGAAACACCTGCCGAAGCCTGCCAAATCATTCACAACATCATTACCGATAAAAACGGTAAGCTGATGGTGAAAGGCAAATCTATGGTCAGCGAAGAGATTGAGCTGAACCATTATCTGCAAGACCAAGGCATCAAAGCGATTGAGAGCGACTTGGGCGAGTTTATCGTTCAAATGGCCGGCGAGAAACCAACCCATATCGTGATGCCTGCCATTCATAAAACCAAAGAGCAGGTTAGCGAGCTTTTCCATCAAAACCTCGGCACTCCATTAACAGACGACGTAGACCAACTGACCGGATTTGCGCGTAAAGCCTTGCGCGATATTTACAGCACTGCCGATGTCGGTTTGAGCGGTGTGAACTTTGCCGTTGCGGAAACAGGCACTTTGTGTCTGGTCGAAAACGAAGGCAACGGCCGCTTGAGTACCACTGTACCGCCTGTGCACATTGCCATTACCGGTATTGAGAAAGTGGTTGCGAAGCTGTCGGATGTTCCGCCTTTGTACAGTCTGTTGCCACGTTCTGCCATCGGTCAGAACATTACCACTTATTTCAATATGATTACCGGTCCTCGCCGTAGCGAAGAGCTGGACGGCCCTCAAGAAATGCACTTGGTACTGCTTGATAACGGCCGTAGCCAAGCGTATGCAGAAGATCAAATGCGCCGTACCTTGCAATGTATCCGTTGCGGTGCATGTATGAACCACTGTCCGGTTTATACCCGTATCGGTGGCGCGGCTTACGGTACGACTTATCCCGGCCCGATTGGCGAGATTATCTCTCCGCACTTGTTGGGCTTGGATGCGACACGCGATCTGCCGACTGCGTGTACCATGTGTGGTGCCTGTGTTGAGGTTTGTCCGGTACGCATTCCGATTACCGAGCAAATGCAACGTCTGCGTGTTGAAGCTCAACGTTCACCAACCGAAATCGTTCCACATCCTATCCGTGGTCAAGGCGCATCGCATACTTTCGGCGAACAAATGGCGTGGCGTACGTTTGACGGTATTTTCAGCGGCAGTAAAGCTTACCGTGCATTCGGTTGGACAGCCACTAAATTCCGTGCATTGACGCCTAGCAAGCAGCTGGGCTGGACGGATAACCGTGTTCCGATGAAACCGGCTAAGAAAACGCTGCATCAACTGATGGCAGAGAAACTCCAGAAAGAAAAAGCATAAGGCTTGATAAATAAAACCTGAGAAATAAAAGGCCTTAGGTTTTATTTTTTATTGAATACTACTGGTGTGGCATCGCTATTTGTAAAGGCGTTTGATTTGATTATTTTATCTTGATTCTTTTGAATAAAAAGGCCGTCTGAAAGATTTTCAGACGGCCTTTATTACAGGCCAAAGGTTTTGCCTAAGTCCTTAGAGCAATACTTTTTCTACACCGCCGTTATTGGCTTTTTTCACAAACTCATCTAGCCAGTTTTCACCGAGAATGTGTTTCGCCATTTCGATGACGATGTAGTCTGCAGGCATATTGTTGTCGTCGGCGTAACGGCTCAAGCCTTGCAGGCAGGCTGGGCAGGAGGTAAGCATTTTGACTGGTTCGCCCTGCGGCAGCTCTTTGAGGTTTTTCTCAATTTCCTCTTGTTTGCGGAACTTGACCTGAGTGGCAATGTCTGGCCGTTTGACGGCAAACATACCGGACTCGCCGCAGCAGCGGTCGCTTAAGACGACTTTCTGTCCCATCAGGCTGCTGGCCATTTGGGTGGCATTCATGGTTTTGATCGGGGTATGGCAAGGGTCGTGGTAGAGGTATTGCTGACCTTGTACTCCGTTTAACTGTACACCTTTTTCAAGCAGATATTCGTGGATGTCGATGATACGGCAGCCTGGGAAGATTTCCTCAAAACGGTATTTTTCCAGTTGGTCGTAGCAGGTACCGCAACTGACGACGACGGTTTTAATGTCGAGGTAGTTGAGGGTATTTGCCATACGGTGGAAAGCCACGCGGTTGTTGGTGCTCATTTCTTCGGCTTTAGCCTTATTACCGCCTGCATCTTGCGGATAGCCGCAACACATATAGCCGGGTGGCAGGACAGTTTGGACACCAACATGCCAAAGCATGGCTTGAACGGCAAGACCGATTTGGCTGAACAGACGCTCAGAGCCGCAACCTGGGAAGTAGAACACGGCCTCGGCATCTTCCGGAGAAGCCGGGTTACGGATGATAGGAATACTCTTGTCGTCTTCTATACCCAGCATGGAGCGCGGAGTTTTGGCTGGCACACTTTTTGGCAAAGGACGGTTGATGAAATGGATAACCTGTTCTTTGATTGAGGCGGTACCGACGGTGGCTTTCGGTTCGGCTTTTTGCTTTTTAGTGCCGATCGGAAGAAGCTTGCCGATTTTGTAGGCAAAGTTCTGTGCTGGGAAGCCGGTCTGTATCATGGCGGCGCGAAGGGCTTTGATGGTTTTGGGGCCTGTGGCGTTCAAAAATGCCATGCCCATTGAAGCCGCAGGCGCAAATCGTTTGTGGCCGGAATCGGCAAGGTAGTTGCGGATGGCTACGGTAACATCGCCGAAGTCGATGTTGACGGGGCAGGGTTTGACGCAGCGGTGGCACACGGTGCAGTGGTCGCCGATGTCCATGAGTTCTTCAAAGTGTTTGATAGAAACGCCGCGGCGGGTTTGCTCTTCGTATAAGAAGGCTTCGGTCAGCAAGCCTACACCGAGGATTTTGTTGCGTGGGCTGTACAACAAGTTGGCACGCGGAACATGAGTAGAGCAAACAGGTTTACATTTGCCGCAGCGCAGGCAGTCTTTGACAGAATCGGCAATGGTGCCGAGGTCTGATTTTTCCATAATCAGCGATTCCGCACCTAAAAGCTCGAAGGATGGCGTGTAGGCGTTGCGTAAGTCCGAGCCTTTCATCAGTTTGTGACGATTGAAGGTGTGTTTGGGATCGACTTGGTTTTTGTAGTTCCAAAACGGTTGCAAATCTTCATCGGTCAAAAATTCGAGCTTGGTAATGCCGATGCCGTGTTCGCCGGAAATTACGCCACCGAGCGAACGAGCGATTTTCATGATGCGTTCGACCGAACGATAGGCCGTCTGAAGCATTTCGGCATCGTCTGAGTTAACCGGAATATTGGTATGAACGTTACCGTCGCCGGCGTGCATATGCAGGGCGACGAAGACGCGGCTGCGTACGGTTTTGGCGTGGATTTTGCCCAAACCTTGGATAATTTTGGTATCTGTTTTGCCGCTGAAGATTTCAGAAAGTGGCTTCATTACGTCCGCTTTGACAGACACGCGCAGACGGAAATCACGGAAGGCAATAAAGCAGCTTTCATTGTCTTTGGCTTCGGGAGCGGCGTGGACGGATGCGCCATAGCGTGCTTTATGGTCGGCAAGCGGCGCGTCTAAGTTAGCAAGCAGCCATTCCCATCGAGCTTTGACAGCGGAAACGTGGGCTAGGGCGTGTTTGCTGCGTTCGCCCAACAGTTCGGCGGTTGGCAGGTCTGTTCCCATTTTGTCGATGGGGAGTTTGCCGGACAGATATTGCTCCAAGGCGGCACAGAGTTTGAGTTTGTTTTGGATGGAAAGCTCAATATTGATGCGTTCGATGCCGTCTGAATACTCGCCGAGCCTCTCAAGTGGGATTACCACGTCTTCGTTGATTTTAAAGGCGTTGGTGTGTTTGGCGATGGCAGCGGTGCGGCTGCGGTCAAGCCAGAAGGTTTTGCGCGCTTCGGGAGATATGGCGATAAAGCCTTCGCCGTCGCGGGCGCGGGCGAGTTCGCAGATGTGTTCGGCGGCTGCCTGTACGGCGGCTTCGTCATCGGAAACCACGTCTGCCAACAAGACCATTTTAGGTCGGCCTTTACCTGCCGCTTTGGTGGCATAACCGACGGCGCGGACGTAGCGCCAGTCTAAATGCTCCAAACCGGCCAATCGTACGCTTTCATGGGCAAGCAGGAAATCGCGGATTTCGACGATGGATGGCGTAGCAGTGGCGACCGTACCGAAAAATTCCATACACACAGTACGCGTGTATTTCGGCATTTTATGCAACACGAAGGCAACGCTGGTGATGATGCCGTCCGTGCCTTCTTTTTGCACGCCGGGCAGGCCGCTCAAGAATTTGTCGGTAACGTCTTTGCCCAAACCGACTTTGCGGAATTTGTGGCCGGGGATTTCCAAGCGTTCGGTTTTAACGATATTGAGGCCGTCTGAATCCAGCGTGTGAATGTCGAACACGGCGGTTTCTTCATCGTGGATTTTGCCGAAATTGTGGCGCACGCGCTCGATGCGCAGCCATTCGCCCTGCGGGTTAACCATCTGCCAGTAGGCGAGGTTGTCCAACGCCGTACCCCACAACACGGCTTTTTTGCCGCCCGCATTCATCGCCACATTACCGCCCACGCAGGAAGCGTCGGCAGAAGTCGGATCGACGGCGAACACCAAACCCGCCTGATGCGCGGTTTCTTCTACTCGGCGTGTTACCACGCCTGCGCCGCAATGGATAATCGGATGTCTGCCGTCCAAGCCTGCCAGCTCAACATATTCGACGCCGCGATGCTTATCGAGTTTTTCGGTATTGATGACTGCGCTGTTTGCATCCAAAGGTACCGCACCGCCGGTATAACCCGTACCGCCGCCGCGTGGGATAATGACCAAGTCCAACTCGATTAAGGCGCGCACCAAAGGAGCGATCTCTGCTTCGGTATCAGGATTGACGACGACAAACGGATACTCCACGCGCCAGTCGGTTGCATCGGTAACGTGCGTTACGCGCGCCAATCCGTCAAACATGATGTTGTGCGGTTTGGTGATTTTGCTTAAGCGTTCCAAAATCTGATGGCGTTTTTGGATGGTTTCATCAAAACTGCTATCAAAACGCTCGACTGCTTTTTCTGCTGCGGCAACCAAGACATCCACTTGCTGATTGTCGTCACGGCGCTTGCGGATTTCATTTAAGCGGTGGCGCATTTCGCGTACCAGCGCGGCGCGGCGTTTCGGATGCTCCAGCAAATCATCGACCAGATACGGATTGCGCACGACCACCCAAATATCACCTAATACTTCAAACAACATTCGTGCCGAACGTCCTGTTTTGCGTTGACCGCGCAGGTCTTGCAGGATTTGCCACGCTTCGTCGCCCAACAGTCGGATGACGATTTCGCGGTCGGTATAAGAAGTATAGTTATAGGGAATTTCTCGAATACGCTGAGGGGCAGTAGTCGTGGTCATGGTCGTGTTCCGTTGATGGATGTAATGTTTTTATATTAAAGGCCGTCTGAAAAATGTAATTTCTTCTTGATGGCGTAAAGTGTTAATGTAGTGTAATTTTCGATATTTTTCAACGGAAAAGACAATAAACATTTCAATGGGAATGATTTGCAACTAGGCAATATTGTTTACAATCTTGTCGTGTAAATGGTTTTCAGACGGCCTGATAGATTTTATCGCTTGAGTTTTTCTGTAAAACCGCTATAATGCGTTTCTTCTACGGCGGGTCTCCCCGCATGGTAATTCGGAACACCGGGTCAGGGGCGGAAGCCAGCAGCCCACTCTGATGAGCCAGTGCCGGGGGTTCGGCTCGCCACCTTATTCAAAAATGCCGGAGATGGTTAAGTCTCCGGCATTTTTCATTGTATAAAGCGTAATAAAAAGGCCGTCTGAAATCTCATTTTCAGACGGCCTTTGCGTTTATGAGCCAGCTATTTATGCTTCTTCTGATTTTGTATTGGGCAAAACGCAGTTCAGGATAATGGCCAATACGGCGCACAAGCCTACACCGGCGAAGCTCAAAGTACCTACTTTGATAATCATGCCGCCGATACCGGTCGTCAATACGGAGCTGACGATAACCAGATTTTTCGGCTGCATCAAATCGACTTTCGCATCAATCAGTGTTTTGATGCCCAAAGAGGCGATTGTACCGAACAGCAGCAACATAATGCCGCCCATAACCGGCATAGGAATCGAAGCTAAAAATGCGTTGAATTTACCGAAAAACGCCATGAAAATCGCAAAAATTGCCGCCCAAGTCATGATGACGGGGTTGCTGTTTTTGGTAATCATCACCGCGCCGGTTACTTCGCCGTAAGTAGTCACAGGAGGGCCGCCAATCAAACCGGCCACGCACACGCCCAAGCCGTCACCGGCGAGGGTTTTGTCCAAGCCCGGGTCTTGAGTGTAGTTTTTGCCGGTTACATTACCGATGGCCATAATACCGCCGATGTGTTCGATGGCCGGGGCAATGGCGACGGGCAACATAAACAAGGCAGCCTGCCAGTTGACTTGAGGCGTTTCAAAATGAGGGACGGCAAACCAAGGAGCGTTGATGATGGCGCTGGTGTCGACCAGACCCATGATTAGAGCCAATACATAGCCGGAAGCTACGCCGATCAGAATCGGAATCAGCTTCATCATTTTGCTGCCGAAGACAGAAACAATGACGGTTACCGCAAAGGTAAAGCCCGATAGAATCAGTGAGTCGATATAGTCGATGACCTGTTTTCCATCTGCCTGACCCATGGCCATGCTGCTGGCTGCTGCGGCCACAGACAAGCCGATTACCATAATCACCGGGCCGATAACTACGGGCGGCAACAGTTTGTGTACCGCATCCAGACCGCGCCATCTGATCAGCGCGGCAAAGACAAAGTACATGAAACCTGCCGCAAACAGGCCGAACATGGTAGAAGGCAGGCCCCATTCATCGATGGAGTAGATAATCGGTGCAATAAAGGCAAAAGAAGAGCCGAGGAAAATCGGCACTTTACGTTTGGTAACCAATTGGAACAACAAAGTGCCCAAGCCTGCGCCCAATAATGCCAAAGCTGGGTTCAGTCCCGTCAGTAGCGGCACAAGCACCATGGCACCGAATGCGACAAACAAAATCTGCGCACCGGCCACCGCCGTTTTAAGCTGGTTCATAAAAGCTCCGAAGAAAATTCAAACGGCGCAGATTATACTGATTTATCCTAGTCGTGAACATTTATTTACAAAAGGCCGTCTGAACAAATGTAACGATGACACCTGTTCAGACGGCCTTGTTCGATAGCAAATGGTTAATAACTTATCAAAATCGATTGGGGAAATTTTTAGCCGCGTGTTTCGCGCCAAACCAAATAATCGCGCAGGGGCGGCATGGGCGGATTGATGCAATGCGGACAGATGCCGGTTGTATCCTCATCGTCGCTGTCGATATGGTAGTCGTTTGGATCAAAGCGCACCTGCTGCATGACGGCTTGCGCCAAAGCCTGCGCCTGTACGACATCAAAGCGGAATTTTTCAAGGATTTCGTTTAATAGGCGGATTTCGCCGTCGCTGAAAGATTCGCTGTGTTTGACAATGAGGCGTTGATAATCTTCATTGCTGATTTTTTCGTGAAGTAAATCGGTCTGGATAGTCATGATTTTTATTGTTGAAATAAGATGGTCAAGATGCAGATTATAGCGGATATCGTGGCGGCTGTTTCAAAGTCCGTGTTCTGGTTCGGAAAGTGTCCCTGTTTTGGCTTTTTTCGGTATTAGGTTGTTTAATTTAGAGTTAATTGCTTGGTAATCGTCGCTATAAAAAAATTCTCCAATGTATATGGTTTTACCATGATAAATAAATGACCATGCACCTTGTTTACTATTTGGTTGTCGTAAGGGGCTGGAGATGGTGGATGTATTCCTTCTCTGACTCAAATAGTTACGCAGTGTAATTTTAGTGTTTTTAGTATTTGCATAGTTCTCATGTGGCTGCCATTGTGATATTTCTACGAGTGAAAATTTTTTACCTTTTCCCAATCCAAACAGTGCGAATTGGTGTGAAAGTATTCCATTTTGAACATGGATATATTCTTGTCCAAAAAGTTGCCACAGTAAGTCATAAATACATTGGCAAGAAAGCAGGCCTAAAAATATGAGGAGTATGATATTAAATGTTGATTCAAAGTTTAAATTTGAAATGTTTGCCAATATCAATAGTACGATTACAAGATCTCTGCAAGTTAATAGAAGTTTGAGTCTGTTGCGTATAATTTTTGCTGACAAGGTAATTTTGCTAGGTGTTTGTTCAATTTTATAACGCGAAGATGTCATCAATAGCCTCCTATTTTTTCAGCCTGATACGCTTTTTGCAGCGGTGTAATTTGCGCCAAGCGGGCATGATCGATTTGTTCGGCAATTAAATGGGCTTTCCCTTGTGTGCGGCATTCGGCGGCAATTTTGCCTGCATCTACTTGGTTGGCGGCCTCAAGTAAGGCCAGCCAGTGTTCGCGTTGCGGATAGGGGGTATCTTCAAGATTCAGACGGCCTTGTTTGTCGGCCACGCAGACGTTTAAGGCCGTCTGAAAACGTTCGGGGCGGCGGAATGCGTCGGTTTTTTTCAAAACATTCAAAATGGTTTTGCTTTTGAACTGCTCGACTTGATGGAGCATGATGTGCCAGCGACAGACAAGTTCGGCAAGCTCGGCGCAGTGTTTGGGCGCACGCAGGCGTTGATTGACTTCGCGGACGGGTTCGACGCCGTTGACGTCGTGTCCGTAGTGTTTTGGCAGGATATCGGTCGGTGTTTTTGCCTTGCCTAAGTCGTGCAATAAGGCGGCATAGCGTTCGGCGAGGGAAAGGTTCATTTCTGCGGCTCGTTGTACAACCATCAGCGTATGAATACCGCTGTCGATTTCAGGATGATAATCGGCGCGTTGTGGTACGCCGAAAAGGGCATCAAGCTCGGGCAGTAAAACTTTGAGTGCGCCGCATTCGCGCAAAACTTCAATCATTCGGCGCGGATTTTTCTCCATCAAGCCTTTTGCCAGCTCTTGCCAGACGCGTTCGGCAACCAAGGCATCCGCTTCGCCGTTTTCTACCATTTGCCGCATCAGCGACATGGTTTCATCGGCAATTTGAAAACCATAACGCGCTGCAAAACGGGCGATACGCAAAATCCGCACGGGGTCTTCGGCAAAGGCAGGCGAAACGTGGCGCAGGATGCCGGCCGCCAAGTCTTGTTGTCCGCCAAAAGGATCGATGATCGTGCCGTCTGAATCCTGAGCCATGGCATTGATGGTCAGGTCGCGGCGCATCAGGTCTTGTTCCAGCGTAACGTCTTTATCGGCATGAAAGCTGAATCCGGCATAGCCTTTGGCGGTTTTGCGCTCGGTACGGGCGAGGGCATATTCTTCGTGGCTGTCTGGATGGAGAAAGACGGGAAAATCCTTGCCAACAGGTTGATAGCCTTGAGCCAGCATGGTTTGCGCATCTGCACCGACGACTACCCAGTCGCGGTCTTTGACGTGCAGGCCTAACAGATGGTCGCGGACGGCGCCGCCGACAAGATAGGTTTTGATGGTTTGTGTATTCATATAAAAATCGAACGATATAAAAAGGCCGTCTGAAAAGCCGTATTGGGTTTTCAGACGGCCTGAGTCAGAACGCTATTATGACGCTTTAGGCTTGTTGCCGTCGATGATTTTCAAACCGGCGGAGACCAAGCTGCCGATGTCGGCAACGTTGGCAGGCATAATCAGCGTGTTGCTTTCTTTAGCCAAATTGCTGAAGGCGGCAACGTATTGCTCGGCAACTTTCAGGTTAACAGCTTCAGCACCGCCCTCGGAGCGGACAGCCTCGGCGATTTTGCGGATGGCGTCGGCGTTGGCTTCTGCCACCAGGCGCAGGGCTTCGGCTTCACCTTGTGCGCGGTTGATGCGGGCGATTTTTTCACCGTTTGACGCGTTGATGGCGGCTTGCGCTTCACCTTCGGATTGTTGGATTTCTGCTTCGCGCTGACCGCTGGCAAGGTTGATCTGCTCGATTTTACGGCCTTCGGATTCGGCAATGCGCGCGCGTTTTTCACGTTCGGCTGTAATTTGCGCCTGCATTGAGCGGAGGATTTCTTGCGGCGGAACCAAGTCTTTGATTTCGTAACGCAAGACTTTCACGCCCCATGCGCCTGCCGCTTCGTCCAAAGCAGCAACAACAATGCTGTTGATTTCATCGCGCTCTTCAAAGGTTTTATCCAATTCCATGCGGCCGATGACAGAGCGCAAAGTTGTCTGCGCAAGCTGGGTAATCGCCATGATGTAGTTGCTGGAACCATATGAAGCGAGTTTTGGATCGGTGACTTGGAAGTAGATGATGCCGTCCACAGTCAGCTGAGTGTTGTCGCGGGTAATACAGACTTGGCTGGGAACATCCAAAGGAACTTCTTTCAGCGAGTGACGATAGGCGACGCGGTCGATAAATGGGATAAGGATGTTCAGACCTGCAGTCAGCGCTTTGTGAAAACGGCCTAATCGTTCGACCACATAAACTTCCTGCTGCGGTACAACGATAAAGGATTTGAAACCAAAAACAACAACGACGATGAGTATGAGGACGGGGAGACTGAGCAGAAATTCCATAATGTTTCCTTATGATGATGGTTGGGAGAGTGTGCGGATAATCAGAAGATTGCCGTTTTTGGCGGTAATGACTGCGCTTGAGGCCGTCTGAAAAGTATCTTGGGGCCGTTCGGCTTGTGCCTGCCAATGTGTGCCGCGGTAGGCGACTTCGTAAATATTGTCATGTAGGTGGCGTAGGATGCGGACGTTTTGCCCAATATCCAAATCATCGTTGAGCGCTTGGGGAGCCGAGCGGTTTTTCAGACGGCCGTGTACCAGCCAGATACCGAGTGCGCTGATGATGGCGGCGGTCAAAACGGCGGCAGAAAAGTGTCCGCTTAATCCGTATATGATTCCGGCGGCGACCAGCGCTACGCTGACTACCAAAAGATAAACCGTTCCGATAAATAATTCGACAATCAGAACAACGGCGGCGGCAACAAACCATATCGTCATGCGGCATATCCTTTTAATAATCTTTTGAGAATCCTTATCATAATGGCAACAGCTTGAAATGAAAAGGCTAAGGTTGAAATTTATTTCAGTTATAATAAGTCCGTTCAAATACGGAGCGGCAAATAATGCAGACTTGGCACGAGGCAATTGGTGCAGAAAAAGAAAAGGCGTATTTTCAAACGATTTTGGAGAAGGTACGCCATGAAAGGCAGGCGGGGATAACTGTTTATCCGCCTGAGCGCGATGTATTCAATGCCTTTCGGACGACTGAATTCGGAAATGTAAAAGTAGTGATTTTGGGGCAAGACCCGTATCACGGCGCGGGTCAGGCTCATGGTTTGGCGTTTTCCGTGCAACCTGAAATTGCGGTGCCGCCGTCACTGGTCAATATTTATAAAGAGCTGGCGACGGATATTGAGGGCTTTCAGATTCCGCAACACGGCTATTTGCAGCATTGGGCAGAACAGGGCGTGTTGCTGTTGAACACGGTATTGACTGTCCGTGCCGGTTTGGCGCATTCCCATGCGACTTTTGGCTGGGAGGCGTTTACCGATGAAGTCATCCGACAATTGGATAAGGAACGCGAGCATTTAGTCTTTATGCTGTGGGGCAGCCATGCGCAGAAGAAAGGCGTGTTTATCGACCGCAACCGTCATTTGGTGCTGACTGCGCCGCATCCTTCGCCTTTATCGGCATATCGCGGCTTTTTCGGCTGCAAACATTTTTCGCAGGCAAACGCTTATTTGCAGGCACATGGTTTAGAGCCGATTGATTGGCAGGTTTAAATAAGATGATAGGCCGTCTGAAAGCAGATTTTCAGACGGCCTTATGATTTAGTTTCAAATCGAATATTCAATCAGTTCGTTTTGAGAAAAGACATAAACCTGTTTCGGAATCAGCTTCAATTCTTTGCCTTCGGCGATTTGGTAACGCGCGGCATCGCTGCCTGCCAGCGTGATATGTACGTCTTGTTTGTCGTGTTTGACTAAAATATGCGTCAATGCGCCGACGGCGTGGATTTTTTCGATTTTGGCACGAATCATCGGTGTTTCGTTTTCGGCGGCAAGCTGCCATTCGTGAGGGCGGATGTAGCCGGTGGCGGTTTGTTCCTGCCATTTGTAGTGCGCGTCCAATTTCCACGCGAAGCCGTTGTAGTGCCAGATGCCTTTTTCGATGCGTCCTTCAAATGCGTCGGTTTCACCGAGAAACTCAGTAACGAAGGCGTTTTCGGGTTTGCGGTAAATGGCTTCGGCGCTTCCGGTTTGTTCGATTTTACCGTGGTTCATAACGACGATTTCGTCGGAAACTTCGAGGGCTTCTTCTTGGTCGTGCGTCACTAAAATGCTGGTTACGCCTAGGTTGTGATGGATGTCGCGCAGCCAGGTACGCAATTCTTTACGCACTTTGGCATCCAGCGCGCCGAAGGGTTCGTCCAGGAGCAGGAGTTTGGGTTCGACGGCGAGGGCGCGGGCGAGGGCGATGCGTTGGCGTTGGCCGCCGGAGAGCTGGTGCGGATAAGATTTGGCGAGGTGGGAGAGCTGCACGAGTTTGAGCAATTCTTCGACTTTGGCGCGGATTTGTTCTTTGGACGGGCGTTCGGACTTGGGCAATACGGTCAAACCGAAGGCGACGTTGTCAAACACGTTCATGTGGCGGAAGAGGGCGTAGTGTTGGAACACAAAGCCGACTTTGCGCTCGCGTACATGCTTGGCGGTTACGTCTTGGCCGTCAAAGAGAATTTGGCCGCCGTCGGCGTTTTCCAGTCCGGCGATAATGCGCAGGAGCGTGGTTTTGCCGCAGCCGGAAGGGCCGAGCAGGGAAACGAGTTTGCCGGTGGGGACGTTGAGGTTGATGTTTTTCAGCGCGTGGAACGCTCCGAAGTGTTTGTTTAAGTTTTGAATGGTGATGCTCATGCTGCGTTCCTTTCGGCGGCGGCGAGTTTTTTATCTTGTAATTTTGTGATGATGTTCTGCACCGCCAGCGTCGCCAGTGCTAAAAGTGCCAATACGCCGGAGAGGGCGAATGCGCCGGTGAAGTTGTATTCGTTGTAGAAGATTTCGACCAAAAGCGGGATGGTATTGGTTTCGCCGCGTATGTGTCCCGATACCACGCTGACCGCGCCGAACTCGCCCATCGCGCGGGCGTTGGTAAGGATGATGCCGTAAAGCAGCGCCCATTTGATGTTGGGCAGGGTAACGCGCCAAAACATCTGCCAGCCGCTTGCGCCGAGTATCAGGGCAGCCTGTTCTTCGCTGTCGCCCTGCGCCTGCATTAAAGGAATAATTTCGCGTGCGACAAAGGGGAAGGTAACGAACAGTGTCGCCAAAATAATGCCCGGGATGGCGAAGATAATCTGTATGCCTTGCGCTTCCAGCCAGCCGCCCAATGCCGTGTGCGCGCCGAACAATAAGACGAACATTAAACCGGCCACCACGGGCGATACGGAAAACGGCAAATCGAGCAGGGTGGTCAGTAACTGCTTGCCGCGAAAGTCAAAACGGGTCAGCAGCCACGCCATCGCCACGCCCAATACGGCATTGACGGGAACGACAATCAGCGCGGTAATCAGCGTCAATTTGATGGCAGACCATGCCTCGGGATCGGTCAAGGATTGCAGGTACAAATCCCAACCGCCTTTCAGTGCTTCGTAAAACACGGCGATAAGCGGTACGACCAGCATCAGCAGCAGAAAGCCCAAGGCAGTAGCGGTCAGCAATACGCGCAGCCAACGCGGTTCGCTCAGGTTTGGATTGGTAGAATGGGTTTTCATGTTAGTGAAGCCTCTATTTATTCTTGTATCCGTTTAGGCTGTCTGAAAAATGTTTGCTTGATGTTTCAGACGGCCTGTTGTTTGTTAAACCTTCGCTCCGGCGCGGCGGCTCAAAGTCCATTGCATAATGTTCAAAATCAGCAGGATGACAAACGAAATCATCAGCATAAACAGAGCAACGGCTGATGCACCCTGAGCATCGTATTGCTCCAGTTTGCCGGTAATAATCAAGGGTAGGATTTCAGACACCATCGGAATATTGCCCGCGATAAAGATGACCGATCCGTATTCGCCGGTAGAGCGGGCAAACATCATGCCTGCGCCGGTCAACAGGGCCGGTGTGATTTCTGGCAAAAGGACGCGGCGGAACGTAGTCCAACGGCTTGCGCCCAAAGTCGCCGCCGCTTCTTCATATTCCCCCGACAATTCTTCCAATACCGGCTGCACGGCGCGGACGATAAAGGGCAGGCTGACAACAATCAGCGCAATCCAAATGCCGATGGGCGTAAACGCGATTTTGATGCCCAAAGGCTCGAAAAAACGGCCTATCCAGCCATTGGGCGCATATAGGGTTGCCAACGCAATACCTGTTACCGCTGTCGGCAGCGCAAACGGCAAATCGACCAAAGCGTTTACTAACCCTTTGCCCAGAAATTCATAACGCACCAATACCCAGGCAACCAACGTGCCGAACACGATATTGGTCAACATCGCATAAAACGACATCCGCAAACTCAGCCAGACGGCCGCCAAGACATTGGGTTCGGTAATCGTGTTCCAAAATCCGCTCCAGCCGATTTCCGCCGCTTTGGCCGCCATCATCGCAAACGGCAAAACCACCAAAAGCGACAGGCATAAAACCGTCAAACCCAGGCTGAGTTTGAAACCCGGCAATACAGAAGGCGTTTTGAGTAACAACATAATGGCAATCGTCAGAATTTAATACACGCTTACTTTAACAAGGCCGTCTGAAAACTGGAAAGAATACTTTGTTTGGTATAAAGACGATTTTGTTATATTGAAAAGATGAAAAGGCCGTCTGAACATCAAATTTCAGACGGCCTTGCTGGTGTGGTAAGGATTAATAGGCAACAGGATCTTGAGATGCAGGCTGGCGTTGCGCCGCATCATAGTTTTCCTGAGCCGAGCGGACGGCTTTTTCCAAACCGTTGATCCGATCGAGATAGCGGGCATAGTTGCGTTCATTGCCATAACGCACTTTTTTGCCTTCTTCCAAATTTTTCTTGGCGGTATCTAAAGCACGCTTGGCCGCGCCGACATCAGTCGGATTGACCGGGGCGACAGCTTCTTCTGCCTGCTCGGCTTTGCTTGGGGAAATCGGCGTTGCCGGTGTTGAAACAGGCGCAGAAGTATATACGGACGGTTTGCCGATATTGCTGGCTTTGCAGTTTTTGCCGCCGGCTTGGGTATAGACTTTGCGGCCGGCAGAATCGGTACATTCAAAAATAGGCGCGGCGGAAACCGCAGTTGCCAAAGCGAGCAGTAATGTGCTGATCCAGAGTTTGTTCATTTTTTATTTTTCCTTAAAACCATTTCCACCAAACAAATAAAGCCGCAATCATGATGATGTTGGCGAAGAGGATGGGTTTCCACTGTCTGGGCGCACGTCGTAATTCAGTGCCAGAGCGCGTGCGGCGGATATGGAAAAACGGGCTGAGCAGCATGGAAGCGGCACATACCAAAATAATCACGGCGTAATAGATTTTGTGCGTTTCCATATAGATTCTCCGTTTCAGACGGCCTGAAATGCTGCCTACAACGCGTTTTTGCGTGAAGCGTTGCCTGTTTTCATCTTACATCGGCATTGGGCACATTTGCCATGGCCTCAATCCTGAGGTCTTTGCAAAAATATGCTACAATCGCGTCCGATTATAACATTCTATTTATAAAGGTTTTACGAATAATGATTTCTACCAACGGCATCACCATGCAGTTCGGCGCAAAGCCGCTGTTTGAAAACGTATCCGTCAAATTCGGCGAAGGCAACCGTTACGGCTTGATCGGCGCCAACGGCTCAGGCAAATCCACCTTCATGAAAATCCTCGGCGGCGATTTGGAACAGACTGCCGGCGAAGTAGCGATTGAAAACGGCGTGCGTTTGGGTAAATTGCGCCAAGACCAGTTTGCCTACGAAGACATGCGCGTGCTGGACGTGGTGATGATGGGTCACACCGAAATGTGGGCGGCGATGACCGAGCGTGATGCGATTTACGCCAATCCCGAAGCCACCGAAGACGACTACATGAAAGCCGCCGAACTGGAAGCCAAGTTTGCCGAATACGACGGCTATACCGCCGAAGCACGCGCTGCCGAATTGTTGAGCGGCGTGGGCATTTCCGAAGATTTGCACAATGCGACCATGGCAGAAGTCGCTCCGGGCTTCAAACTGCGCGTATTGCTGGCACAAGCCCTGTTCTCCAAGCCAGATGTATTGCTCTTGGACGAACCGACCAATAACTTGGACATTAATACCATCCGCTGGTTGGAAGGCGTGTTGAACCAATACGACTCCACCATGATTATCATCTCGCACGACCGTCACTTCTTGAACGAAGTCTGCACCCACATGGCGGATTTGGACTACAACACCATCACCATCTATCCTGGCAACTACGACGACTACATGCTCGCCTCCGCCCAATCGCGCGAACGCGCTCTGAAAGACAACGCCAAGGCAAAAGAGAAACTGCAAGAGCTGCAAGAGTTCGTTGCCCGCTTCTCCGCCAACAAATCCAAAGCCCGTCAGGCAACCAGCCGTCTGAAACAGGCAGACAAAATCAAATCGGAGATGGTCGAAGTCAAACCTTCTACCCGTCAAAACCCGTATATCCGTTTTGAAGCTGATGAAAAAGCCAAGTTGCACCGTCAGGCTGTGGAAGTTGAAAAACTGGCCAAACGTTTTGAAACCCAGTTGTTTAAAAACCTGAACTTCATCCTTGAAGCAGGCCAGCGCCTCGCCATCATCGGCCCGAACGGCGCAGGTAAATCTACCTTGCTGAAACTCTTGGCCGGCGCATACAACCCCGAATATTCAGACGGCCTGCTGCCGGACGAAGGCACCATCAAATGGGCGGAAAAAGCCAGTGTCGGCTACTATCCGCAAGACCATGAAAACGACTTCGACGTCGATATGGACCTGAGCGAATGGATGCGCCAATGGGGTCAGGAAGGCGATGACGAACAAGTCATCCGCGGCACTTTGGGCCGCTTGCTCTTCGGCAGCAACGATGTCGTGAAAAAAGTGAAGGTTCTCTCCGGTGGCGAAAAAGGCCGTATGCTTTACGGCAAACTGTTGCTGTTGAAACCCAATGTCTTGGTTATGGACGAACCGACCAACCACATGGACATGGAAAGCATCGAATCTTTGAACATGGCGCTGGAAAAATACAACGGCACGCTGATTTTCGTATCGCATGACCGTCAGTTTGTATCTTCATTGGCTACCCAAATCATCGAATTGGATGGCAAAGGCGGATATGAACACTACTTGGGTGATTACGAGAGCTATCTGGAGAAAAAAGGCTTAGTTTAAGCCCATACTGATAAGCTATTAAGGTATTGAAATGCCGTCTGAAAACCGTTGTGTTTTCAGACGGCATTTTTTGAAGCGTTTCATATTGGCAATCACTGAAACTGCTAAGATTAAAATGGATAAATTTCTTGTTAGGAATTTTTATTAAAGCCATAAAACAGATATACAAAAGGCCGTCTGAAAATTTCAGACGGCCTTTATTTATGTTTTGATAGAAAGAGGATTAACTGAATAAACTTTTAAACCACAACACAATCGCGTCCCACATACGGCGCAACCAGCTGCCTTCTTCTACGCCGGTCAGGGCGACGACGTCTTTTTCGGCAATAATTTTACCGTCTTTCATGACTTTCAGCTTGCCCAATACTTGGCCTTTTTCAATCGGGGCGAGGACGGGCTGAAGCGTTTCTAAGATTGGTTTGACGTTTTTACCGGTATCGTGGGGAATAGTAATGTAAACATCGTCCAAGAAGCCGATATCTACGGCTTTGGTGCTGCCTTTGTAAACTTTGACTTGGGAAATCACTTCTCCGCCGTTGTAAAGTTTAGGCGTATCAAATGCCTGCAATGACCAGTTGAGCAGTTTGCTGCTTTCGCTGGCGCGCGCTTCGGTGGATTCGGCACCGGCAAGAATGGAAACAATACGGCGGTTGTTGCGTTTGCTGGAAGCGGCAAGATGATAGCCTGCGCCTTCGCTATAGCCGGTTTTCAAACCGTCGATACTGCTGTCGCGATAGAGCAGGAGATTGCGGTTGGGCTGCTCGATATTATTGTATTTGAAAGATTTGTTTGCAAATAAAGGATAATATTTCGGATAGTCATTGATGAGCGCGGCAGCCAAGATGGCAAGGTCGCCAACGGTTGAAACATGGCCGTTAGAAGAAATACCGGTCGGGTTGTTGAAGTGGGTGTGCTTCATGCCCAAGCGTTTGGCTTCTTCATTCATTTGTTTGACAAATTCGTCGATAGAGCCGTTGCCAAGGGCTTCGGCAAGGGTAATGGCGGCATCGTTGGCTGACTGGATGGTTGTACCCTTAATCAAGGAGCTGACGCTGACAGGAACTTTAGGATCGAGGAACATGCGCGAACCTTCGACTTTCCATGCAGCATTGGAAACAGTCAGCATTTGGCCTGCCTCAAGCGTACCGTTTTCCAGTGCTTTAAAGGCAAGGTAGGCAGTCATCATTTGCGTCAATGCGGCAGGCTCGATAGGCGTGTCGGCATTGTTGGATGCCAAAGTTTGCTTGCTGTGCAGGTCGGTAACGATATAGGCAGTTGCTGCGATTTCCGGCGGCGTTGTCGGGCTGTTGATGCTGTGTAACAGCGGCTGCGTTTGAGCCTCGCTCTGTACGGCAGGTGCGGATGCAACCGGGCCGGCAGCAAGGGCAGCAGTATTCAGGAGGGCAGCAAAAATTAAGCTAAGTAGCGTTTTTTTCATCATTATGTGTGGATTTGAATATGAGTGGGCACTGTTTCTTTCAAAGTAAACAGTTTGGCATATTAAATAGATATTAAGTGGACATTATACCGTCTCATTTAGGCTTTGCTAAGATTTTTCTTGCCTTCAGACGGCCTCAGGGGTATGGTTTTAACTTTTTCCTCCGGTCGATTTGACCGAATTGCAATTTATTTCCGAACACTAAAATACCATGAACCATTCCCTTCCTCTTTCTGATTATCTAACCCGTATTTTGACCGCTTCCGTTTATGATGTAGCCGTAGAAACGCCTTTGGATTTGGCGCGCAGTTTGTCAGGCCGTCTGAACAATCAGATTTTGCTCAAACGCGAAGATTTGCAGCCGGTGTTTTCGTTCAAAATCCGCGGCGCGTACAACAAAATGGCGAAGCTGCCAAAAGAAGCCTTGGATTGTGGCGTGATTGCAGCAAGCGCAGGCAACCATGCGCAGGGTGTGGCTTTGTCGGCGCAATATTTAGGTTGCCGCGCCGTCATCGTGATGCCGGAAACAACGCCCAAAATCAAAATTGACGCGGTCAAGAGTCGAGGCGGTGAAGTGGTATTGAAAGGTGTGTCTTACAACGATGCCTATGATTATGCGATGGAGTTAGCAGAAAAGGAAAAACTGACTTATATCGCGCCGTTTGATGATCCTGATGTGATTGCCGGTCAGGGAACCATCGGCATGGAAATCCTTCGTCAACACCGCAATATCAATGCGATTTTTGTCCCGATTGGCGGCGGCGGTTTGGCAGCAGGCGTGGCGGCATTTATCAAACAGGTTTGCCCTGAAATTAAAGTCATTGGCGTGCAAACCGATGATTCTTGCTGTATGAAGCAATCGGTCGAAGCAGGGGAAATTGTACATTTGAAAGATGTCGGCCTGTTTTCAGACGGCACAGCAGTTAAAGTGGTGGGTGATGAAACTTTCCGCTTGTGTAAAGAGCTGTTGGACGAGATTATTACGGTCAATACGGATATGTTGTGCGGCGCGATTAAAGATATTTTTGACGATACGCGCAGCATTACCGAGCCTGCGGGCGCATTGGCCCTTGCCGGCCTGAAGGCTTATGTTGCGAAAAACAATATCCAAGGTCAAAATTTGGTTGCGGTCACTAGTGGTGCCAACATGAACTTCCACCGCCTGCGCCATGTTTCAGAACGCAGTGAGCTGGGCGAGGGTAACGAAGGTATTTTTGCTGTTACCATTCCTGAAGAAAAAGGCAGCTTCCTCAAGTTTATCAATGTATTGGGTAGTCGGAATATTACCGAGTTCAACTACCGCTACGGCAATGACAACAATGCTCATATTTTTGTCGGCTTGCAAACTGCCGGTGCGCAAGACTTGGCCGTCATCAGCAAACAACTGGCTGACGCAGGTTTGCCGAATGTTGATCTGACCAATGACGAAATCGCCAAAATCCATATCCGTTACATGGTCGGGGGGCGGACGGAAAAAGTTTCCAGCGAACGCTTGGTCAGCTTTGAATTTCCTGAGCGCCCCGGTGCATTGTCCCGTTTCTTGAACCATATGCGCGCCGAATGGAATATCACTTTGTTCCATTATCGCAATCATGGTGCGGACTACGGCCGTATTTTGGTCGGTATTGATGTACCTGAAAGCGACAATGAAGCCTTTACCGATTTCTTGGAGAGCTTGGGTTATGTTTATAAAGAAGAAACCGATAATCCGGCTTATAAACTTTTCTTGGCTTAATCAGTAAGATAAAAGGCCGTCTGAAATTTTTCAGACGGCCTTGTGTTTTATGTTTGGCTTTATTTTTTACGGAACACCAAGTCCCAAACGCCATGACCCAATCGTTTGCCTCGGGCTTCAAATTTGGTTTCAGGACGGTAATCAGGCGTAGGGGCGTAATCGGCAGCCGTGTTTTGCAAAGAGTCGAAACTGCTCAAAACTTCCAGCATTTGCACGGCGTATTCTTCCCAGTCGGTCGCCATATGGACATAGCCGCCGCTTTTAAGTTTGGGCAGCAGCTTTTCAACAAACGGCACTTGTACCAAGCGGCGTTTATTGTGACGTTTTTTGTGCCAAGGGTCAGGGAAGAAAATATGAATGCCGTCTAAAGACCCGTCTTCCAGCATCTTTTCCACTACTTCCACCGCATCATGACGCATCACGCGGATATTGGAAATGTGTTCTTCCTCAATCAGCTTCAAGATATTGCCGACGCCCGGGCCATGAACATCAATCGCTAAAAAGTCGGTATCGGGCAGACGTTTGGCGATTTCCACTGTTGCGACGCCCATACCGAAACCAATTTCCAAAACTTTAGGATTGTCCCGTCCAAAAGCGCGGTTCAAGTCCAAAGGAGCATCTTGAAAGTCCACACCAAATTGCGGCCACATCGTATCGATGGCGCGCTGTTGGGCCGCGGTCATATGGCCTTGGCGTAAGACGAAACTGCGGATGCTGCGTTTGTGTTCTTCCGGAACGGTATTTTCGGGTGTATTTTCTGGAATGTTTTCGGACATGTTGTTTTAAATCAGTGAAAAATCAAATAAAAAGGCCGTCTGAAAGAATCAGACAACCCTGCATATAAATCGGCGTGATTATAGCGAATAAACGCTTTTCCTGAAACCTTTTAAAAAGAAGGTTTCAGACGGTCTGATTAAGACAATACCGGTTGCGGTACTTTGTGTTGTACTGCATAAACCGCTGCTTGGACGCGGCTGCTTAGGTTCAACTTGCGCAACAGGTTTTGCACATGCACTTTGACGGTTGACTCTGCCAGATTCAAATGGCGGGCAATGATTTTGTTGCTGTGTCCGGCGGCAAGATAGCCCAAAATTTCCATTTCGCGCGGGGTCAGTTGCTCCAGCAGATGATCGGAGCGGGAAGGAGAGGGAGAAATCAGCGATTGCACCAAGCGGCTGGTCATTTCCGGAGAGAAGACATTGTCGCCATCGACGGCTTTGCGGATGCTTTCCAATAGGAAGTCGGCATTGATGTTTTTCAGCAAAAAGCCTTTTGCACCCATACGCATACATTCGGTCAAATCGTCGCTGTCTTCAGAAACGGTCAGCATGATGACGGTCAGCTGCGGATTGATACTTAAAATTTGAGCCAATGCTTCGCGGCCGTTCATAACCGGCATATCCAAGTCCAGCAAGACCACATCAGGCTTGAGCTGCTCAACCATTTTTACGCCGGCCAGGCCGTCTGAAGCTTCGCCGACGACTTCAAAATCAGGCTGGCGCGAAAGCAAGGCCTTGATACCGCTGCGAAATAGGGTGTGGTCGTCAATAAGGGTAATTTTAATCGTCATGATGCTGTTCTCATTTGTTGCGGCAAAGTCAGCATAACCGCCGTACCTTGCCCAATCTGCGATGTAATGGCCAATTCTGCGTTAATCCGTTGGGCCCGTTCTTGCATAATGCCCAAGCCGACATGTTCGCCTGAAGGCCGGTTTGATAGGTGTTCTTTATTAAAGCCTGCGCCGTCGTCACGAATCGTCATGACAAAATCGCCGTGGTTGGCAATTTCGACGCTGACATGTTGCGCACGCGCGTGCTTCCGGATATTAGACAGGCTTTCCTGCAAGATGAAGATGATCTGCAAATGCTCATCATAATTCAAAGCCTGCCCGTCGTCCTGCCATTTTAAATCAACTGGAATACCGGTTTGTCGTTCAAAACGCGCCAGCAGCGATTCTACCGCTTCAGGAAAATCTTTATTACTGATTTTGGTGCGGAAATTCATCAAAAGTTCGCGTACATCCTCGTAGCATTCCTGTACTCCGTCTTTGATGAAGCCGATATTTTCTCCTGCCTGCTCGCGTTGGTCTGAAGCAAACGCGCTTTCCAGCATTTGTACCTGCAAATTCAAAAAGGTCAAAGCTTGCGCGATGCTGTCATGCAAACCTTGCGCAATCAAGTTACGCTCCTGCAAGACTGCAAGCAGGCGGCGCTCTTGTTCCATGCGGTTGTTGGCGATGGAAATGCCCAGCTGTCCGCTTAAAGTATGCAGCAGTTTTTCGTCTTGCTCATCAGGCATATGGCCGTCTGAAAAATATAGGGTCAACACGCCGAGTTGTTCGTCTTGATAAACGATCGGAAATTCTACACGATTTCCTTTTTCGGTTTCACCGACACTTGCTGCCAAATCAGAACGTTTCCGTTCCTCATCGGAAAGATATACCGTACCGCCCAAAGCGGAAAACGCTGGTAGAATCTGAGTTAAAAATTCTTCTGCCGCTTGTTGCGGCGTAAAAGTTTGGTGCAGATTGCGCGTGGTTTGGTAGATCAGGGTCAAATCACGGTTTTGCCGCGCCAAGTCTTGGGTTTGTTTGGCAACTTGTCCTTCCAAGTCTGTATAAAACGTATGCAGACGGCGGCTCATTTGGTTGAAGCCCTTGCTTACTTGGGCAAACTCACGAATTTGGTCTGTCTCGATTTGAACACCGAAATGCCCTTTGCTGATGGTCTCTACACCATCGCGCAGTTTTTCCAAGGGTCGGATAATCCATGAATAATGCCAAACAATCATCAAACCGGCAGCCACAACAATCATCAGCATCATGGCCATTTGAAAGCGGCGCAGCCACAAGGTATTTTGCTCGTTGGCATTTTCCATCGCCTGTAAAAACAGCTCGATGTTGCCGGCAAAACGGTACAGGCCGATTTGGGTCGGACGCTCGTAATGTTGCAAAGACGGTTTGATATTGGATTCCCAATCAATCAACAGCATCGATTGAATCAAGTCGTAAGCCAGCGGCATTTGAGACGGAATCAGCGGATGAATGGCATCGCTTTGCGTCACATTGGCCAGCGTACGCTCAAATTCTTTGATTTGGTTGTCAATTTGCGCATTGGGTGTACGGACGCTTGCCATATAAGCCAAACGATACACCTGCATTTTCAAACTGCCTGCATCTTCAATCGTTTTGGCCGCGCTTTCCAAACGCCAAGAAAGCAGCAGGGTAAAGACAATCGACAAAAACGCCGAACTGACCCATAAAAAAGTCAGCAGTTTTAAACGCGAAGATAGGCTAAGGCCATCTGAAGATCCGGAGAATAAACGCATAAAGCACGCAGGGAACTAATCCGATAATCTTATAAAAATATCATTCTTTCGGTATATAAACAACCTGTCTAAAATAATTGTATGGTTATGATAAGAAAAAACAGGGGTTTAATGTAAAATCATGTTATGATAAAATTCATCTCAAGTGAATTAAATCATAAAAATAAGGTTTCAGACGGCCTGAAACCTTGAAACTTATCCAATAAACACAACATCTTGAACCACACTCCATACTCTGCTTCTCAAAGGACTACCAAAATGAAAATTTTCGCACTGATATTGGCCGGCGGGCAGGGAAGCCGGATGGGAGGTGTCGATAAGGGGTTGGTGCAATGGCACAACAAAGCCTTGATAGATCATGTTATCGAAAAAATCCGCCCACAAGTCAGCCACATCGCCATCAGTGCCAACCGTAATCTTGAATCTTACGCACAACGCAGCGCACACGTTTTCTCGGACGCGCGCCAATGGCAGCATTACGGCCCTTTAGCTGCTTTGTGTACAGCTGCTAACGATTTGCAAATTGCCACCGCCGATTGGCTACTTATCGTATCCTGCGATATGCCGCGTTTGCCGGAAAACTTGGTTTCCCAATTTGAAACCATCGCGCGGCGCACGCCATTGTGCAATGCGTTTTATGTGGAGACCCCTGCCAGACCGCATTACAGCGTGATGTTCATCCGGCCGCAAATCCTGCAAAGTACCGTGCCATACCTTTATTCAGGAATGCGCAGCATCCGCGGCTGGCTACAGCAACAGCGTGCAAGGGTTGTCCATTTCCCTCATGAACAGGATTTTATCAGCTACAACACGGAAAACGATTTGGCCCAGCCTTTGTAGTTGGGTAGGTAGAAGCAATAAGCCGATAAAAGTGTGAATTGTTTTGCAAAGAAGTATTTTATAAAAGCTTTAGGCCGTCTGAACAACAAACAGACGGCCTTTGTTTTGTCATTTTAAAACTAAACAAATTATAGGCAACCGGCAAAGTTTTTTGCTGCCAATGGTTCCCTGCCTAGTAAAGCTGCAAAATCAGAATAGTCAGCGCATGAGTCTTGCTTGAGCAGGGCAAAGCTGTTGCGGCTGATGATGCCGTTGCTGAGGATGTTTGCCAACGGCAGCGCAGGGTCAATCAGGCGCAGGGGGATGGGCAGAATATGTTGTGGCAGTTTGTGGTGCAGGGTTAAGCGGAGGGTGGTTAGGTATTCTGCCAAGGTCAGCGTTTGGCTGCCGGTCATGTTGATGATGCTATGGTCGGCATCGGTTTGGACGGCAAGTTTTGCCAAACCTTCGGCAACATCGGCAAGGTGTACGGGCTGCAAATGAAAGCGTCCGCCTTCCGGCAAAGGAAGCAAAGGGAGGCGGGCTAGTTTGATGAACAGTTCGCAGCTGGTTCCTCCTCGACCGTAAACAACGGATGGCTTGGCTATGGCAATCGGTATGCCGCTTTGAGCAATAGCATCATCGCCACGTCCTTTGCTGCCGACAAAGTTGATGGATTGAGATGGATCGGCTCCCAACGCGGATAGTTGCACCCAGCGTTTTATGCCAGCTGCTTTTGCCCATGCGGCGAGCTGTTTGGGCGTGTGGTGGTGCACAGTTTCGAGTATTTCGGCATGACGGCTCATAATTCCAATGCAGTTGATAAGAATGTCTTGTCCTTCCAATAAACGGCGTGCGGCTGTTTCATTGGGATAAAGAAAGTCGAAGGCGCGGCGGTCGGGCGTGAAAACTTGGTGGACTTGTTCTTTGAGGATTTGAACGGTACGGCTGCCGATAAAGCCGCTGCCTCCGAAAATGATGATGTTCATATGTTTTTCTTTATATTGTTGCTGAGGCCGTCTGAAAATCTTTAAATCGGTTTCATCACCATCAGGAAGTAAATCACAATAGTGGCGCAAAAGGCTGGATAGCCGAGCAATTCCCAGCGTCTGGCGTAACGCCAGTAGGGCTCCGGAATGGTGTCTGCGTTTTCTTTGTGTGCTTTTTCGGCAATCTTGGCCATACGGATTTGCAGCCAGACAACGGGCAGCCAGCAAATGCCTGAAAAGATGTATAAGGCAAGCGTCATCCATACCCAATTTTGTTCCAGCATAGTGGAAACAGTGTAGCCGCGTTCATACAGCATCCATAAACCGGACAAGGGTTGGAAAATAACGGCGGGGGTTGTAAACCACCAATCTGCTTTGATGACCCAATGGGAGACGACCGACTGCGCGGCAACCGAACCGCTGCGGTTTGCCCAAAAGAGGTAGAACGCCGTACCAAAGCCGGTGCCGACCATTAAGGTGGCCGAGATGATGTGCAGGGTTTTAACGATTAAATAGGTGTTCATTTTTTATCTCCTACGGATTGATACAAGAAAAACAAAGCAGCCATAATCGGCAGGTTTTTTACCAAAGGCGCAAATGGATGCGCCCACATTTCGGGCAGTCTGAAGGCAATAATCAGGCTGTATGCCGCGACGGTTATCAATTGCAGCAGCCATATTGCTGAACGGGAGCGAAAGCGGCTGAAGCATAAGAAGGCAAAACCGATGTCCAGCAGCGAAGCGGCGATTAATGTTGGCCATTGCAACGGATTGGGGATACCGACCGAATGCAGCAAATCCAATGACATTTCAGGCATGAAAAACAGAGGTTGGGTACCACTCCAGAGCCATAGCAGCCCCATCGAGTAAGGCAGGTAGGTGGGGAGGGTATGTGTAGAGTGGTCGGGCATATTGCTTTCCTGATTTCATTTCAGTTTAAAGATATAATTAGTTTGAAATTTCTATAATTTCTGTTAAAAGAGAAATTATAGGATAAAAAATTTTAGATAGTCTTCGGGATTGTTTCTTTAGGAGGGAAACCCATATCCAGTGATTCAAAATCTACCAAGGAACATTAAGCTTCAGATAAACATGCCCATACAAGGACACTATGAGCATGTTTCCATATCCTAAATAGCATTGGCTGTGTTTATTGCTCACAAGCCCATTGCCATCAACGGAAAAATTTTTGTATTCCGGCGCCTATTTTCAGAATTTTCACCATGGTTGAAGTAGAAAGTTTCAGCATTTCATTTGCCCACATGGTCAGCGTACTGATGAAATCATGGGTTTGCTGGATTCTCTGCTTAGCAGTTTCATTTTCCTGGCTAAATTCAGGGCTGTCGATCAGGCTTTGCAAAAATTGCCGCGTCGGTTCGATTTCACGCTGCATACGCACTTCTGCGATGGTGCGGAACAAAGTCCAGACATCATCCGAAGTTTCAAAATGATCGCGCCTGTCGCCCAAGATATGCACGGTATGCACCAGTCTCAGGTTTTGCAGCTCTTTGATGCTGTTGCTGACATTGGAGCGCGCTACGCCGAGCGTTTCGGTGATTTCTTCGGCGTTCATCGGTCTCCCTAAGATGTAGAGCAGGGCATGGATTTGCGCAACGGTACGGTTTACGCCCCATTTGGTACCCATTTCGCCCCAATGGAGGATAAATTTTTCAGTGGTCGGATTCAGTTTCATAGTGATGGTATTCTATTTTTATCTTTTATTTCTGTCAATACAGAAATAAAGAAATTTTTGGCCGTCTGAAATAAAATGTTCAGACGGCCTTTTATATAAATCCTTATCCTACATATTCTCTCAGAAACTCAAGCCCCTATCAGTCATGATTTCTTATTAGTAAAAAATGTTGTTCATAAACCGGTATTTTTTGAATAAAAATTTATCCGTACAATCTGCTGTATCCGATAACGAGGAGTAAATCATGAAAAAAATGCCTGTATTATTTGTTGGGCATGGTAGCCCGATGAATGCGTTAGATAAAGAAAATTCGTTCAATCAGAATTTCAGTCTAATTACGCAACAGTTTGCTAAACCAAAAGCCATTTTGATGATTTCAGCGCATTGGTACAGTAGCCGTTTGCAGGTTACGTCTGGCAAACGCCCTGAAATGATTTACGATTTCTACGGCTTCCCCGATGAACTCAGTCAAGTGCAATATCCTGCGCCTGGTTCGCCTGAGTTGGCGGAGCAAGTACGGTCATTATTACAGCCGGAAAATGTGGAGCTGAACCCAACACGAGGCTTTGATCATGGCGCATGGGCGGTGTTGAAATATCTCTATCCCGATGCCGATATTCCTGTGGTGCAACTGAGTCTTAATCGTTTGCAATCGGCAGAATGGCATTTCAACTTGGCGAAAAAGTTAGCTGCTTTGCGAGAACAAGGCGTGTTGATTATCGGCAGCGGCAACATTGTGCATAATCTGAGAACGATAAACTGGGAACATATTGATCAAATCGGTGCAGGGTATGACTGGGCGTTTGCTTTCCGTGAAGCGGTCAATCAGGCGATTGCAACACGAGATAATGAAACCTTGGTGCATTATGATCAGCTAGGCGAAAAGGCTAAGCTTTCTGTACCAACTCCAGATCATTACTTGCCGTTGCTTTACATCATGGCATTACGTGAACCGCAAGACGAGATTACGTTTTTCAACGATAATTTGATTGCGGGATCGCTCAGTATGACGTCGGTTTTGGTGGGGTAAAAAGGGAAGAATCAGAACAAAACAAACCATTCTTTATTTGTTCGATCCGCTTTGCGGATGGTGCTCAGTTGTTTCAGACGGCATTTCAAATCCATATAAAAGCCTTAACCTATATTGGCAAAGATAAGATTAAGCTTGTGTAAATAATCTAGCAGACTAGACGGTTAGATTTGAAGGTAACTTGCAAAATCTCTTTGTAAGAGAAAAGGCCGTCTGAATTTCAGACGGCCTTTGTATAAATAGATTATCGATGTACGACTATTTCGATAATAGGAGCAATCTCTTTGTCACGGGAAGCAGGACACTGCTGGAGGAAGCGGCGGCGAGCGCTGATGGTGTCTTGCGCGTATTTGTGGTGAATGGAATAGAATCTGTGCAGTGCAGGGTTGCATTCTTTAGGCGGCGTACCCGGAGAAGTCAGGCAGGCAATGGCCTCGCAGGCATATTTTTTATCGCCTGTCAGTAGTTTGCCGGCAATATCTGAAGCGTTGACGGCAGATGCAGAAAACGGTAGCAGAGCCGCTGTTAAAATAATAATTGATAAATTTTTCATTGTGCCGTACTCGTTAAATTTAAGGTGGGAATTTAGAAAAAAGTATTAAGTGCAGTCTGAGCGAGAGACGGCATTTCCTGATTAGAATCTGGGCATTGAGCAACCTTCGTTAGCAATAATTCTGCATTGTAAAGTTCCACGCTCTTGACATTTCCTTAAAGCCTCTGCTTCGGCCATCCCTGGAGGTGTTGTGCCATAAAAAAGTTTTCCATCTTTTCCTTGAGCAACGGCGATACAACTATTCCTAACCCAAACCAAAACTTTACACGGTTTATTTTTCCCACCATGTTCACAGGTTTTAATGGCTTGTTTTTTTGCAGCTGCATATGAATCCATCTCGAGCGCCCCACCAGATATACCTGTTTTAGGGTTGATTGCCCATGCACCGTATTTTGAAGGAACATTGATGTTGATAATTTCCGTAGGTTGTCTTTGTTGGCGGTAACCAGATGAGCCACAGTTAGGATTATAGCCGTATTGGCACAAGCTAGAGTCATTCTGCAGTGCACCTCTAGTTGCATCATAAGTAGGATTGGCAACGCTGATATTCAGGCTTGTCAGTCCCAATAATATAAAAAGCAGTTTTTTCATTTTAGATCCAATCTATTGGTTATTAAAATCTTTATTTATCTGCTACTACAAAAATACTAGGATTTGCTATCATTTTTACGCTGTTCACCAGACAGTTTCATTGTATCAGTGGTCATACTGTTAGCTTGGCTGCTACCAGTCGTCCATGTATTTTGTTTACCAATGTTTGAATCATTATTAACAGTATTAACAGCTGAATTCTGTACATTGATATTAGCCCGCTGACTTGCTCCTCCATCCAAATGGGGTGGTACTTCTTGGCGATTTCCATTACCGATGACTGAGTAAGCACTGAAGCTTGCCATCATTCCATTAAACCAAGAACCTGCCATAGGCGGTACGGTAATCAGCAGGGTGGAGAGCATCAGACCCAAGCCCAGCTGTTGGGTAACGGTTTCCATAATGCCGGTAGTGCCGCCTTCGCCGATGATGGTTGCCACAAATTTGCCGGCTGCCGCGCCGCCGAATAAGTTGCCCACCAAGTCCATGGAAATCTCCGCCATGACGCCGAGCAAGACGCTGGAGAAGATGGTAGCCAATCCGAAGTATAGCCATTTTTGGAACAGCGGGGCGGTTCTTTTGAATAGGAGGCACAAAATAAAGATAGGCGCGAAACCGACTATTTACAAAAGGCCGTCTGAATATCAGACGGCCTTTGTGTAGATAGATTATCGATGTACGACTATTTCGATAATGGGTGCAATCTCTTTGTCACGGGAAGCAGGACACTGCTGGAGGAAGAGGCGGCGTGCGCTGATGGTGTCTTGCGCGTATTTGTGGTGAATGGAATAGAACCTGTGTAGTGCAGGGTTGCATTCTTTAGGCGGCGTACCCGGAGAAGTCAGGCAGGCAATGGCCTCGCAGGCATATTTTTTATCGCCAGAAAATAGTAGGGAGATTAGAGGGAAGTATCAAGGATTGTCTAAAAAAGTTGGCTAGAATTTAGGTAGTGAGCAGGCCTCGTTTACAACAATTTTGCATTGTGAAAGTCCATGTTCTTGACATTTACTTAATGCTTCTATTTCAGCCATACCTGGTGGAGTTGTTCCGAAAAAATTTCTCCATGATTTACTATCCTTTCCTTGAGCAACAGCGATACAGCCGTTTCGAACCCAAACTAAAACTTTACATGGTCTATTTTGCCCACCTCGTTCACAAGTTTTAATGGCTTCTCTTTTCGCAGCTGCAAGTGAATTCATATCTAGTGCACCGCCTGCAATACCAGTTTTAGAATTTAATGCCCAAGCTCCGTATTTTGAAGGGACATCGATATTGATAACCCTAGGTTGACTCTGAGCAGAGCCACTAGAAGATTGTGGAGCACCCACATTATATAGGATTTGCCGACCAGAGCTATCAATAATACGACAGGTCCCAGTTGCAGGTTGGTATTCACCACCACAACCATTGGCATAAACATTAAGACTTACTAGTCCTGATAATAAAAAAAGCATTTTTTTCATTTTAAGTCCAGTCTGTTGACCATTAAAACTTTATCATATTGTTGCCGCATAAATACTAGGATTTGTTATCTCCTCTGCGCTGCTGACCAGGTAATTTCGTAGTGTCAGTGGTTGTGCTTTCTGGTTGACTACCACCAGGAGTCCACATATTTCTTTGTAGTACGGTGTCTGCTCTTGAGTTATCTGCATTTCTGTTGTCAAGATTTTGTACATTATAGTTGGCTTGAACCTGTTGGCTATTCATCCCCGGTGGTGTTGCAGGCTGACCGTTTCCCCAACCCTGCATTGCATTGTATCCGGAGTAGGATGCCATGATACCGTTAAACCACATGCCTGCCATAGGCGGCACGGTAATTAGCAGGGTAGAGAGCATCAAACCCAAGCCCAGCTGCTGGGTAACGGTTTCCATAATGCCGGTAGTGCCGCCTTCACCGATGACGGTTGCCACAAATTTTCCGGCTGCCGCGCCGCCGAATAAGTGGCCCACCAAGTCCATGGAAATCTCCGCCATGACGCCGAGCAAGACGCTGGAGAAGATGGTAGCCAATCCGAAGTATAGCCATTTTTGGAACAGCGGGGTGGTTCTTTTGAAAAGGAGGCACAAAATAAAGATAGGCGCGAAACCGACTATTTACAAAAGGCCGTCTGAATATCAGACGGCCTTTGTGTAGATAGATTATCGATGTACGACTATTTCGATAATAGGCGCAATCTCTTTATCATGGGAAGCAGGACACTGCTGGAGGAAGCGGCGGCGAGCGCTGATGGTGTCTTGCGCGTATTTGTGGTGAATGGAATAGAACCTGTGCAGTGCAGGGTTGCATTCTTTAGGCGGCGTACCCGGAGAAGTCAGGCAGGCAATGGCCTCGCAGGCATATTTTTTATCGCCTGTCAGCAGTTTGCCGGCAATATCTGAAGCGTTGACGGCAGAGGCAGAAAACGGTAGCAGGGCCGCTGTTAAAACAAAAATGGATAAGTGTTTCATCGTGCCGTACTCGTTAAAATTGAATTGGGGATTAGAAGAAGGTATCAAGTGCTGCCTGAAATTTCAGACAGTACACTTTTATCTAACTACTAAGGCAGAGAACAACCTTCGGGCATAATAATTTCACAATCATCCAATCCGCCCTTTTTGCAGTTTTGCAAAGCTATTTGCTCAGATGTTCCTGGATGGCCTGCACCGGTAACTACAACGAATTTATTTTTAATTTTTCCTACTGCTGATGCAACACAACCATTCTGTACCCATACAATTACTTTGCATGGGGTATTCTTGCTTCCACGTTGACAACGCTGAATTGCAGCCTGTTGAGCTTCAGCCTTAGAATTATGATTCAGAGACCCCGCAATATGACCAACCTTTGAACTATATGCTAAAGCGCCAAATTTTGGGGGTCTATGAACATAAATGTGTTCAATTGTTTGTTGTGACTGCTTATGTGCCTGAGAACAATTAGGATTGTAACCATATTGGCATAGCGTTGGATCATTTTGTAATGCACCTTTGGTTACATCATATGTAGGATTTGTTGCCAAAGCTGTATTTACCAATCCTATTGCAAATATAAAATATAAGTATTTCATCAGTAAGATCCTTTGTCCGATTTTGTTTTGCCTATTGAGGTTCTTGAGTCTGACTAGCACCAAATTTAGACTGACCAATAGGTTTAACAGTATTAGAACCAAAGCCTTGGTTAGCGTTTCCATATCCTCCTGTAGTATAACTCGATATAGGTTGCTGATACTGATCCTGGTAATAATTCATAGGCTTATCAATATTTGAAATTTGTTGTCTACTTGCCCCACCATCCAAATGAGGCGGAACTTCTTGGCGATTTCCATTTCCATTGCCGATGACTGAGTAAGCACTGAAGCTGCCCATCACACCGTTAAACCACATACCTGCCATAGGCGGTACGGTAATCAGCAGGGTAGAGAGCATCAGACCCAAGCCCAGCTGTTGGGTAACGGTTTCCATAATGCCGGTAGTGCCGCCTTCACCGATGATAGTTGCCACAAATTTGCCGGCTGCCGCGCCGCCGAATAAGTGGCCCACCAAGTCCATGGAAATCTCCGCCATAACGCCGAGCAAGACGCTGGAGAAGATGGTAGCCAATCCGAAGTATAGCCATTTTTGGAACAGCGGAGCGGTTCTTTTGAACAGAAGGCATAAAATAAAAATAGGCGCGAAACCGACAAACAGGGAAATCGCGATACGGTACATGATGAGCATGGTGCCTGCCACGACGGCTGGACCTGCCGTACCTACCCCGGCAAACCATTTGGCTTCGGAAAGCTTATCTTCCAGATGGTCGTCATCTGCTGTATCGATGGCAGAAAGGCTGGATAGGACAAGTTGAGTTGTTTTCAGGTTTAAGTCGATTTTACAGCCGGTAATATAGGAGGTCTGTTCGGTCAGACACTCGCTGCCGAAATCGTTACTACCATGCATAACTTGACTGATGCCATTGGCAAGATTATCAGTCAACACACGGACGCTAAAGCTGCTACCTAAGGAGACCCCAAGTGCAATGGCAATAACAACATAGTTTTTACCAAGGTTAAAAATAAATCCTTTGAGGCCTTCCTGACTCCGACCTGTTACGATCAGATAGCCCTGAACCATAATCCATAATGTCAGCAATGCCAAAACCATTGTAAGGGCGAGATTTAAGTTCTTAGATAAGACTACTTCGGTAAAGTAGCCGATTCGCGCATAAAGATAGTCGCGAATGCCGGTATAAAGGAGTAAATCCATCATAATGAGAAGAGCTTTCGATTAATTTTTGTAAAACAATGGGATGATTGATTTGTTTGGGCCGTCTGAAACCGATCCGGTTCAGACGGCCTTATACTCAATTGGATTTATAGATCGGTTTGGTTTTGCTTTCGATTTCTTTTCTATCATCAACTACGTCTTTTGCTTTTTCTCTAAAGCGATTCGTAGCTTCAGTCAGTTTGCCGTATGTAGTTACTTGAGTAATTTTTTTGTTCAAACTGCTGCCGGTAAGCTGCTCTTTGGTCAGCATTTTACGCATTGAGTTGTAATGTGCAATCATACTGTCTAAAGTTTCAATTCGGTTCTTGTACTGATTATACTTGGCAATTACGGCATTTACTTGTATCTGTACATTGTTTTCGGCAGTTTCAGCTTTACCTGCCTGATTCGAGTAATTAAAACCTTTCGTGTCTTTAGACAAAGGGGTTGCAGCAGCCATTGAATTTGCTGATTTGCCTTGAGATTTTACCAAGCCGTTGATTCTATCAAAATCATCTTTAAGCTCCTTATCTATTTTAACCAGCAGGTCATATTTTTCTTGTTCTAATCCTGTAATTTTTAGACAAATCGTACCTGAGGCAGGGTTGTTTTGTTGTATTTCCCTGCATTTTTTCTTGCGTCGCTCAAACATTTTTTTTGCTTGAGAAGATTCTCGAACATTTGTATCTGCGCCTTTTAATTTGTCCAATCCCCCACGAGTGAGAGCGGATAATTGAGCCTGCCAGTTCATCAGCTGTTGGAAGGCATTGGTCATCGCTGCTCCATCAAATACCGGAATACCTGTTGCCGTTACGGATGTATTTCCCAGCATTCCTGAGCACACTAAAACTGCTGCCAGTTTTTTCATTGTGTTTTTCATTTGCTTACAATCTTTCTTAAATTAAATTATTTAAACGTATCCAAGTTTTTTGTTTTTCAGTAAGGAACATCTGAAATACTTGCTGCTTTCAGACGGCCTTTGGGTTTATTCGTCTATACGACTAATCCGCGTTGCGCATCACGTTGGTGGCTGCTTTCTTACCAGAACCCTTACGTTCATCGTAGAAGGTCTGTAACCAATCCTCCGGTCTTACCGCATCGATGCCGACACCAAGACGTTCGGCCGTTTTTTTGATGATGCCGTCCATGATGTCGATGTTGTCGGTACTGGCGGAGATAACTGCCAATTCATCGTCAAATCCGCGTAGGTTGAGCTGGCATACTGCGGAAGCATGACCCTGTTTGACCAAGAAGCAGCGGCTGCGCTCGTCCAGGCTTTTAATCACTTGGAACTCTGAATCGGTCAGCTTCAGTCCATCGATGTAGTCTTTTTTATCTGCATTCGGATTTGGCAGCAGTATCATGGTAGCTGTCTGCTCAATCAGTGCGGCGGAAATATCGCTTTTGAGGGCGTCTTCCGGAGACTGGGTGGCAAAGATACCCATACCGTTTTGCTTACGGATGGTTTTTTGTTTGTTTTTAGCAAACTCTTTCAAGCCGCCTTCGCCATCAAGGATTTTCCAGAATTCATCCATGATGTAGATGAAGCGGCGGCCATCGATAAGCTCTTCCATTCGATGAATAAGATAACCGATGACTGGATCGCGTACCTGTGGGTTTTCAATCACGTCGGTGTAGTCGAAGCCGATGATGTTGGCACCACTGAAGTCGATTTTGTCCTGAGGGTTATCAAAGACCCAGCCGATAAAGGTTTATGATGACGGTAGATTTACTTATGTACATTTGAGTAAGGGAAAATTCACAGGAGATTTTCCTACCGTTTATGGTCGAAAGTTTGAAAGAGGGACTGAGTTTGTCCTAAATAGTAATGTTGAAGGTAATGTGGTTATTATCCATGGAACTTATCCGTTTTTAGTTTTAAGACATGGAGATGATGTAGTTGGGTTGAGGAGAAATTGAGTATGTCTGATAAGCTAAATAATGAACATCATAAAGATAGTGAGTCATCACAAAACTTATATTCAAATCAGTATGAGCAAGATCAATTGGCAGGGCTGGAGGAGAATGCTCCTCAACTGAATGCTCCAGTTGATCGTACTGTTAACAAAAAAGCAATTGCTTTTATTGTGGCAGCGGGATTTGGATTGGCTGGGTTAGGGGCATTTGCATATCATCAATTTAGTGGCACTGAGGAGACACCTCCACCGGAACGTCCTCAGGTGGTTACTGTTCCAGATTTACCTGCTCCGGAGCCTCAAGCTACTCAGATACCTCCGGTTGACTTAGTGGAAGAGCAGAAGCCTGATCCAGAGAGTTCTAAAACTACCGAATCTGTTACACCACCAATAGAAACACTATCTCCACCGATAATAGATACCCCTCCGCCTATAATTCCTAATATTCCCGTGCAGCCTGCGGATATGTATGCCAACACGGATTCTAAATTTGTTGAAGATGGGGAGGCTGCTCAGAAAGAATCGGGAGCAGGCATAGCTCAAGCTAATGCTGTCCGTTATATGCATAACAGGGATAAATTACTTTTGCAGGGTACTTATTTACGCTGTGTATTAGAAACTAAAATTGTTTCTGAAGTAAAAGGGTTTACATCTTGTATCATCACTGAGCCTGTATACTCTGCCAGTGGAAAATATCTCTTGTTGCCGAAAGGTTCGAAAGTAATGGGACAATATGGTTCCAGTAATCCTACTGGCCCGCGGATGGAGGTCATTTGGAATCGAATCATAACACCAGAAGGCGTTGATGTAACACTAGAATCCCCTGGAGTAGATAATCTTGGTGCGGCTGGCCATGTTGGTAAATTTAAGTCTCATTGGGGATCACGTTTGGCATCGGCTTTATTGATTAGTATGATTTCAGATGCTTTTAAATATGCTGCTACTGAATATGGTCCACAAGGACAAACAGTTACAACCAACACATCGACTACCACTAATCCTTACAAGAGTGATACAGCCAATACATTGAAGCAACAGGCTATCAGCCAGCTTGAGCGAAATAATGCTCGTCCTAATACAGTAACGATCAACCAAGGGACCTTGATTAATATTTATACTGCCCAGGACATTGATTTTAGTTCGGTTATGCAGTAATTTTAAAGGGCCGTCTGTTTTTTCAGACGGCCTAATCATTATGTGTTTATCATAAAGGATAATTGCTGATGAAGCCTCTCGTCCTACTATTATCTATAGTTCTATTGCCAGCTGTATCCCTAAGAGTTTGTATAGAGCAGTGTGCATGAGTATTATCAAAAAAAGCAAAAAATATTTAGTTCAAACATACAGTGAAACTGCCAAGGATAGTACTAAAAGAGAGTGATAAATTTCATAATACACTCATCACCTTAACCTTAGGCTATCTGAAAACTAATATCTTCACTAGAAAGCTAAAATAATCTATTACTTTGACTTACAGGTATTGAAATGACTCTAAAAAACAAATCTATTATTACGGTAGTTTTACTATTAATTTCTTTCATATTAGGCTGTTACCTTTCAGGCTTTATCCTGCTGCAATGGTTAGGCTTAGATAAAACTCCCTTACTACTTACAACATGGTTCAAATATTATAATACGCTGGATATTCCTCAGGTTGCCAAATATTCACTACAAATTAAAACATCAGGAATTGTTGGATTTGGTTTTACTTTTCTGATTGGTCTGCTTGGTTTAATTCCTATTTGGCGTACAGCTTCCCAAAGTCTTCATGGAGAAGCACGATTTGCCGGGATGGCTGATTTGACAAAAGCAGGATTTTTCAAACAAACGGATACTTCAATTGTCGTCGGTAAATACAACGGCAAATTGTTACATTACAATGGCCAGCAATTCGCATTGTTGGCAGCGCCAACACGTTCGGGTAAAGGTGTCGGTATCGTTATTCCGAACCTGTTAAGTTATAAAGGATCGGTAGTGGTTTTGGACATCAAACAGGAGAACTTCAATTTGACTAGTGGCTACCGCAAAGAAGTATTAGGTCAGGAAGTCTATTTGTTCAACCCGTTTGCCGAAGATGGAAGGACGCACCGTTGGAATCCGTTTACCTATGTTTCTTCCGATCCTGACCAGCGAGTATCGGATTTAATGTCGATAGCTGCAATGCTATATCCTGATGGGGATAGTCGTGATAAGTTCTGGGTAGCGCAGGCAAGAAATGCGTTTTTGGCGTTTTCACTTTATTGTTTTGATGAGTATGAAGCAATGGCTGATTTTCCCGTGGTGGGCAAAGAAAATGAGCCGGCCTGTACATTAGGAAAAATATACCGTCTTTCATCAGGTAATGGAACAGAACTCAAGGAATACTTTACATCTCTATCACAACAACCATACCTCAGCGAGGCTACAAAAACTGCTTTTTCCGGTTTAATCTCTCAAGAAAAAGAAACCTTCGGTTCTATCATGGGTACATTTAAAGAACCCCTCAACCCGTGGATTAATCCTGTCATTGATGCCGCCACTTCCGCTGATGATTTTCTGTTGACTGACGTACGTAAAAAGAAAATGACTATTTATATCGGCATTCTTCCTAACAAACTTGCTGAGTCAAGAGTCATTGTTAACCTCTTTTTCTCTCAACTTATCAACCAAAATACGAAAGAGCTGCCTCAGGACAACCCAGATTTGAAACACCAATGTATGTTGTTAATGGACGAATTCACAAGTATTGGTAAAGTTGAAATTATTGCTCATTCCGTCAGCTATATGGCAGGTTACAACATTCGCCTATTTCCGATTATCCAATCAGTCGCCCAGCTAGATGCTGTTTATGGCAAAGAATATGCGCGTACTATTATCACTAACCATGCTTTGCAAATCATCTATACACCTAGAGAACAGCAGGATGCAAATGAATACTCCGAAATGCTAGGTTATACCACAGTGAAAAGAAAAAATGTCAGCCGTGGACGTGAACGTAGTGTCTCAGAAAGCGAAGAGCGTCGCGCACTGATGTTGCCGCAAGAGTTAAAGGCAATGAGCCAAGATAAAGAAATTATCCTTTACGAAGGTATGTCACATCCGGCGCAAGTGGGGAAAATCCGTTATTACCAAGATGGAACATTTACCAAACGACTGATGGAGACAGTGAAAGTTGCCTCGTTAAAAGGAAAACGGTAATAGTAATAAAAGCTCAAGGCCGTCTGAAAATTAAATTTCCAGAATGATTAAAAAGGAATTTATATGAAACTATCAGCGATTACAGCCATATTAACTGTATGCTTGGTGACCTCCTGTACTCCGCAGATTAGTAATAAAAATATTAAGGATTCTTCCAAGATGCAGAATATACAAAAGGAAATAACTATGGAACAAGTGCGCAATCGTTGCCGAAGTATGTTGCACAAAGTGGAAAATCGGGATGATCTAATTAAGCAGATGTATGATACGGCATTTAAAGATGACTGCCTTTATACGATGTACGCAAGTGAATTACAAGAGATTTGGCAAATACCCGTAATAGAGGCATATGATTATATGCAACATAATCAAGATATTCATTCATCTATAGGTATGTATGTCGTTTTCAGGCATACTGAACTTAAATCTAGTTTATATATTACTCAAACAAAAGAGTACCTAGATAAAATAGGTAGCATATTTCCTGAAAATGCATTCCCTAAATTTTTTCCAAAGCCTATGACACATGAAATACCTGAGGGGGTGTATTTAGATTTTGAGTATTCAGCCAAAAGAAAAGATGATGACTCAATAAAAGAAAGACTAGATTATTATTGGAGAGAATCAGGCCGTGAAATAATTGCTACTAATTCTGGGGGAGGTGCAATTTTAGCTTTAGAGTTTTGTAGCAATCTTAAAATGAGCCCAATGCCATAAGGAGTTTTAGGATGCCAAAGATTATACTGAATAAAAGAGCAGAAGCAGAATTGATGACACTTGGTTTTCATAAAATAAGATTCAATAATCAAATGTCTGAACTAGATAGAATTAAGCAAGACTCAGAATTAGTGGAGCAAATTAACCATTTCGCTAGTAAAGGGGGACATATCAAACCTGCTCCAAAAAATCGTGAAGGAGCATATTATGATCCGAAAAATAAAAGTATCCATTTTGAACAAGATATCCGATATATTACCGCTAGAACAATGTCTCATGAGGTAGGACATGCATTAGGTAAACATCAAGCTAAATCAGCTAGTTATTATGATACTGCTAAGGCTTATGCTCAAGCGCGAGGCTATGGAGAAGCTGAGGCGATCTTTAACGAAGCGCGTATGGTTGCTTACGAAGAAAGATATAATGGTAGGGCATATAGTACAGGAATTAGTGGTAATCTTTACCCATACGTTAAAGGTAAGAGTTTTGGAGAGGTTAAAGATTTAATTGCTCGCCAGAATATGTATGGTATGTACCCAAGTAATGGAACTGGATCAATCAGAATGACTTATTATGAAACTGATATTGAACATTTCCTGAATACCCGTACTAATTTTTCCAAAGACTTTAAAGAAGCATCCATAAGCCCTAATTCCAAACAAGTATTTGTTAAACATATGGCAAATTATGACACTTTTGGAAATAAGGGCAACAATAAAATTGTTGCTGATGGATCATATAGCCGTGATAGTTTATTAATAGGCAGGGCTAAGACTTATTTAAAAAGTGGGGCATATATGTATGGAGATGCCGGAGATGATGTTTTAAAAGGTACTAATCAAAATGATATTTTATTAGGCGGTAGTGGTAATGATGTATTAATTGGTGGTAATGGTAATGATATTTTAGCCGGTAATTCTGGAAGAGATAAATTGTTTGGTGGTAAAGGACATGACAAATATCGTGCTGACAATTTAGATATTATCCGAGATTCAGACGGCAAGGGTGAAGTATCATTGAATGGCTATATATTACAGGGTGGTGTACGTGATTTATCTCAACCAAACCGTTTCGTTTACCGTAGTGCTGGAATGGTATATGAATGGGATAGAAATACGGGGACATTAGATATAAATGGTCTTAAAATTGAAAATTTCAAAAATGGGGATTTAGGCATTCATTTACAAGAAAAGAAAACAGGCCAATATAGTAGTGGTGTCAGAGATAGTAATAGTATTAGAGTACATTCTGCTACAGGAATAGAGAGTACTAAGATTTTACATCAACCTAAGAGCAACATAGCGCATGCTCCTGTTCCTGGCGATTGGGATAATATGCAATCTGTGAAGCCTTTAAAGTTGGAAGCTATCCCACAACATGCTCAAAATATCTATCAGCAAAGTAAACAAATTTTTACTGAATTCTGTAATAAAAAGGATATTAGCTACGATGAAAGAAGCTTAGATAATATTGCTATGGCATTGGCTGCTGAAGGATATGCAAATAAGATGCGAGGGGCTTCTTTAATCAATATCAAAGAGAATGGTCAGATTCTTATTGGTGATAAGGCTCCTGAATTAAGAACTGCTTCTGTGGATATGCAAAAAGCTGCAGTTACACCGATAGAGGAAAGTCTTATAAAGGTACAGGTAACAGCTCAGCAATTTGAATTAGAAACACAGCAAAGACAGTTGTCACAAGTACAAGCTCGGGGAATATAGGTGTTTCTTAATCTTGAATAAAAAACTTCCTCAAGTTTTAAATTTCATTATAATCGCATATTTTAAATTAATTTATTTTTAACTATGGATGAATTAAACTCAACAATTTCAGCGGATTTCTTAGATTATCAATATGAAGTATTGGGAATTACCTCTTTCTTAAAAGATCCTGATGTGACTGAGATTTGTATTAATAGACCAGGAGAGGTATTTTTAGAAACCTCTCAGGGTTGGAAAAAGGTAGAAGTAAATACGCTAAACTTTGATAGGGCACGTCAGTTCTGTACAGCTGTTGTTAATGAAAGTAATACTGGTCAACGAATTACAGAAGCAGAGCCGATGGTATCGTTGACATTCCCAACAGGACAACGTGCCCAATTTGTGATTCCTCCTGCCTGTGATGCAGGAAAAGCTTCAATTACGATCCGTTTGCCATCAAAACACACAAAGAGCTTAAGTCAGTATAGTAAAGATGGTTTCTTTAGTCAGATTATTGAGTTAAATGGAGAATTATCTCCTCAAGATAAGGAATTAGTAGAACTGAAGAACAATCGGAACTACGAAGAATTTTTTAAAAAAGCCGTTGAATATAAAAAGAATATAGTCGTTTCAGGTGCAACTGGCAGTGGTAAGACTACTTTCATGAAAGCATTGGTTAATCACATTCCTTTAAGTGAGCGACTAATCAGCATTGAGGATGCTAGGGAACTATTTATTCCTCATGAAAATGTAGTTCATTTGCTTTACTCAAAAGGTGGACAAGGTAGTTCAAATATTACGGCAAAAAGTTGTATGGAATCCTGTCTGCGTATGAAGCCGGACAGAATTATTCTAGCAGAGCTACGTGGTGACGAATCATTTTATTTTATTCGAAATTGTGCATCTGGACACCCGGGATCTATTACAAGTTGCCATGCTGGTAGCACAGAACAAACATGGGATCAATTGGCATTAATGGTAAAAGCATCACCAGAAGGAAGTGGTCTGGAGTTTGAGGTTATTAAAAACCTGCTTAGGCAGACCATTGATATTGTTGTGCACATTAAAGCTCATGCTGGACAACGTTATATTACGGGTATTGATTTTAACCCTATTAAAACTTAATGTTGAAGATGACGCAATTGAAGCAATATATCATTGGATGATACAGAATGTGTGAAACATGCAAAGCAACTGTAGGCTTATGTTGTTAAGGTTGTGATATTAATGAAGGTTTAAAGGCTGTCTGAAAATCTTTCAGACGGCCTTATATATTGCGCCCTATCGCAGGGGCATTTTTAACATAACTAAAGCCCCTTTAACAAAGGGGCTTTTCTCATGTGCATAGTTTTCTACACCGTCAATTCCGAACCACCGACTTTTCCGAAGTCATTTATCGTCCGTATTTTCAAAGAAGATGACACAGATTTCCTTTGTCTTCGAACCGTCAATTTTCCTATCTCTTCACCCGACCGCATTTATAAAACCCAAAACGAAGCCAATGAATACGGCCGGTTGTCCGTTCGTGAAATTATGAGTAAGGAACTCCCACAATGATGAATCAGGAAATTAAGAAAGCGCGTATAGCCGCCTTTGGCGGTGGCGGCGTAAGCGACACGCCAAAGGCGGATTCACGCGCGCCGATGGCGCCCCCCTTATCTAACAGGGGGGGAGCAGAAACCGAAGCGGCTTTGAGTACCGAACACGAAACCTTTGAGAAATACACCACGTTTCTTACTGATTCAAAAGGCCGTCTGATTGAAGTGCCTTTGCGTCGTGGCAAAGCCAATTCCGCTTTCATCGACCAAATCAGTTTTTCAATCCACGAAGATACATTTTCCCTGCTCGCCGGTTATCCATTGGTTGCTGATGATGAATACATCGTCCGCGCATCTATGGTTCTGGCCGATATTTTTGGTTTCGGTATTACCGAAAAAGCCAAGCATTCAGGTGGCCGTTTTTATGATTCCTGCTGGTTGATGGGTACAGACAATGCCCAATATGGCCGCGTTCATTTCGGTGGGCAAAACAATACCATGCTGATTGAAGTCACGGCCACGGGTTGCAATGCAGCATCTGACGGTTGGGAATCACGGCTTTATAACTTCATCATACAGGCAGTCCGTCCAAAAATTACCCGTATCGACATTGCCAAAGACTTTTTTCAAGGCGAATACACGCCCGAGCAGGCCAAATCCGACCGCCTCGCAGGTAAGTTCACAAACCATCACATGATGCCTGATGGCGAATCGGTCGGTACGGATTGGGAATCAAACAACGGCAAGGGAAAAACCTATTACGTCGGTTCCCGTGAATCATCTAAATACGTTCGCGTTTACGAAAAAGGTAAACAGCTCGGCGACAAAGAAAGCCAGTGGGTGCGTTTTGAAATCGAATTCAAAGCTAAGGATATTGTGATTCCGTTCGAAGTATTGACAGTTCCGGGGGAGTATTTCGGCGGGGCATACCTTGTATGTGCCCAATTCCAAGAGAAAGCCAAACGTATAGAAGCAGTGAAAAAGAATCTTGAATTGACATTTGAACGCTGCATCGAAGTAGCAAAAAACCAAGTCGGCCGTGCCATCAATGCCGCGAAATCCATGTTTCCGCACAAAGACCGTTCGGAAATCTTAGCCATGTTCGAAGCCGATCATGACTTATTGCCTAAACGCTTAAGCCTTGAAGTTTATTCATGTACCGAAAACCACGCACCGGCCATACACGATAAGCCCGAAGGCAGTTTATGGCTTAACGAATCCGCCCAAATTTTGCTTGAAATGGAAATTGAACAGAAAAACAAAATGACGAAGCTCATTGAGGCCAAGCACGAACAAGATTATCTGAATCTGATGTACGACCGATACGCATATAGATTTTAAAAGGCAAAACGCTGCCGCCTTCAAGTGCAGTGTATTGAATAAGGAAACACATCATGCAAATGCAAATTCAAGGCCAAATCATGGGCGTTAAACGCTTTAACGGACAAATTGACGGTAAAACCTTTGACTATTGCCGCGTTATCGTGTCTACACCGTTGGACAGCAGCCAAGGCAACGCATTAGGTAGCTCGGCTACTGAATACGACTACGGCGGCTCCGTGAACTTCGAACAGTTCAAAAGTCTGTCATTTCCTTTTGAAGCCTCTTTGACGGTTGAATTAGTGACCAACGGCAAAAGCCAAAAACTCAAAATTTTAGGTTTCCAGCCTAAAACCCCAAACAAAGGCTAAAACATGACAATTACCCGCGTTTACATTGTTCAGTCACGGGAAACGGGCGACTTCCTTTATCCGTCTGATACGGGTGATGTGGGTAATACACCGTTTGTCAATGAAGCCGGTTATTTCTACGACCGAAACGAAGCGGTAGAAACCGCGTTATCCGAAATCGGTGAAAACTTTATTGTCTTCAGCTTTTTATCAGAATTTTAATTCAGGCTACGGGTGCGGTCTGAATCATAGAAAAAGCACCTATTCAATTTTGTTTAACTCACTAAAGGAAAAACATCATGAAATTGATGAACACTTGCCGTAAATACGGCGCAAAACTGGCCGTTGTTGCCGCTGCTCCCCTGGCTTTGGCTACACAAGCCTATGCCGCTTTGCCCGAAGCAGCAAAAACAGGTATTGAAGCCGCTAAAACTGACGGCCTTGAAGCCGGTTGGCTGGTAGTCGGCGTATTTGCCGCTCTCTTCGTAATTGCCATTGTGAAACGCTTGTTACGCTAATAGGTAATTAAGATGTACTACCAAGTCGGGAATAAATGTCTTGAGCAAAGCCAAGCTGAAAACGTCTATTTCAGCTTGGTAGTACCTCAAATAACCCAAGACGGCAAAATCATCAAACCTGAGTACAACGGCACAATTTGGAAACTAAACGGACAAACGATTAAAGCTGATCTACCAAAATGCGATCCAGGCGAAAACCTGAAAAGCGGTTTGGATACAGGATGGCTCTTGTTTGGCGTGATGGCCGCTGTTTATTTCGTATCCATTTTGAAAAGGGTTCTCAAATGATGGATTACTATTTTTACTTGGGGCTGGCGGTACCTGTTTTAATAGGGGCGATTTTATTCAAGGATTGATACCCTATTCGGGTAATGGCAAAATCTAACTTTCAGCAACCATTACGAAAGTTAGCATTATGTTTTATATTTCAGAAGAAGAATTGAGATTTAAAAAAGATACGAATCCTAATTATTCAAATGAAAAATTGTGTCATGTGTTTATGACTGAATTATTCAATTTGAAAAATTTGTATCCGTTCCATAATTTTATTGAGATTGCAAAAAACGCAATGCAATATTATTTGAACAGAAGTTACTTAGATGAAGTAATTGTATTTTTTGAAGATTGTTCAATTCTGAAAGTGAATTTCACAAAAGATGGGTTTGAGTGGTCTGAACATTATGATGAAGATATTACAACGGCTTTTTATTACGGTCGTTATACTTTTAGGGTTTAATTTTTCGTTCGCTGATGTCGATATACACGTTGAAAAAAATGGTCGTATGCGTGTACCGGCTGGCGGATTTAATCAGAATGGGATACGCCCTTGGATGTATCTTGATAATAATGGACCTAAGTTTCATCATGAATATGTTTCAAGATTTGATAAATCACTTCACGTCCGTGAAGCCTCCACCGGTCTCCGCTCTGCCTCAACTGTCCCCGTAACGTTAGAAGCTCGAGTATCCCGAAAAGCCGTCCTTTCAGGCGCATTTGGCCTGGTAAAAGCAGGCGCAAAACTTGGTTTAAAAGCTTTACCATACGTTGGAGCTGCTTCATATGCTTATGATGCCTATCAATTAGTAAACCCCACATTAGAATCAGCAGGTTATCATTATTCTGAAAATGCCGATACATATCTTAAAGTTTATGATGATGCTTTATGTATGGGTAAGTTAGGGAATCAACCTGGCTATCATTCATGCATTGGAGTAGATTCTTCCGTAATGCTTGCTCTTTCAAAGGGAGGAAAATCAGCACAAGATGCTAAATCCCTCCTAATAATGCAAGTTCAATCTGACTATGAAAAAATACATAAAGATTTAATGAAGCAACATTATCCAGAATATGAAAATGTTTCCCCTAAATGTCGCTGGAATGGCTGGGGCGTTAGTTGTGATATAAAATCATTAGCTATATCCTACAAATTTATAAAAAATCATAGCGAAGAATTAACCACCAATAAGTTTTTAGAAATTGCAACATCTAAAATTGATAGTAATCCTACCCCTTTTATAGAAGGATCAGGCAGACCAGGCTACAACGAAAAAGTATCAGTCCCTGCCGGTACAGTCGTAACCATTGGCCCTGTCACCCCCGAAAACGGCAAACCGGTGCAAATCACCATTACTTTCGGAAAAGACTCCAACGGCAATACAACGGCAGAAGTCGCAACTACTCAACGTCCTGATCTTGATCCAGGTAGCCCAGCAGCGCCAAATACCAAGCCTGATCCAGATCCTAATCCTAATCCAGATGGAAAGCCCGATAAAAAACCTGATGGTAATCCCGATGGAAAGCCCGATAAAAAACCTGATGATAATCCCGATGGAAAGCCCGATAAAAAACCTGATCCGGATGAAGATTCATCTGATAAAGATAAAAGAAAAGAAAATAAAAAAGATGATAAGAAAGAAGAATCAAAAGGCTTACTTTGTGATTATTTTCCAGACATTTTAGCTTGTGACAAAATGGGCAAACCTCAAGAAGGTATGTTCGATGACATTAAAATTCCTCAAGTAACTGATGAAAAAACGTGGGATAGTGACAATTTCTTGCCGCCAAATGGCGTTTGTCCTCAACCCAAAAGCTTCAACATTTGGGGAAGACCGGTACAAATAACCTATGAACCGCTCTGCGTTTTCATGGAAAAAGTTCGTTTTGCCGTTCTTCTTGGATTCATTATCATGTCCGCCTTTATCGTATTCGGCTCTTTGAGAAAGGGATAATATGCCACTGCTCGCCGGATTGATTCCTCTTTTGGGAATCCTGTTAAAAATGCTCATTGTCAGAATAATTATTGCTACTGGCATGACATTTGTAACATATGCAGGCTATATTATTGCGCTAAATAAATTTAAGGATTACACCCTAAATGCAATAAATTCCATGCCGTCTGACATACTTAATTTACTTTTAATAGGTGGTTTTGGCCAAGGTCTTGGTTATTTATTCGGCGCATTCAGTTTTTATATTGGTATGCATACATTAAATAAATTAACTTTTGTTATGCCAAGGTAGCGTTATGATTTATTTGTTTACTGGGAATATGGGCACTGGCAAAACATCACGCGTTGTTGCCATGATTCTGAACAACGAAGACGGCTTATTTAAAATGAAGCTTGAAGACGGTACTGAAGTAGATCGTCCGCTTTATTTCTGTCATATCGACGGCTTGGATAAACGTAAATTCAACGCCCACGAACTCACGGAAGAAGAAATAATGTCTGCGCCTTTAAGGGATATTATTCCAACCGGTGCAGTCTTGATTGTTGATGAAGCGCACTATACCTATCCTGTTCGCGCTGCCGGTCGCCCTGTTCCGCCTTATATCCAAGAATTAACAGAACTCCGTCACCACGGCCATACAGTTATATTGATGACTCAACACCCTAGTCAGCTTGACGTATTTGTCCGTAATCTTGTGTCAAAACATACGCACCTTGAGCGTAAAGCAGTAGGCATGAAGCAATACACCTGGTATAAATGCGTTACCAGTCTTGATAATCCTGCCGCAGTAACAGGCGTTGAATCATCAAGTTGGAAGCCGCCAAAAGAAGCGTTTAAATACTACAAATCATCCAGCCAGCATCAGAAGTTTAAAAAGAACATTCCGCTTGCTGTTTGGGCTTTGGTAGCTATTTTTGCTTTCATGGCTTGGAAAGGTTTCAACGTTTATCAGATTTATAAAAAAGGTAGCGGCCAAGTTGAAGAAGTTCAATCTGTTTCTGATTCTTCTGTAAGTGAACAGCAGGCAATTAATGAAATTGAACAACCTAAAATTCAACAAGATATAAATTCAAATCTTAAGCCTGAAGATTTTGTACCTACTCTAGCCGAAAAACCTGAAAGTAAACCCATTTATGACAATGTAAGACAAGTTAAAACCTTTGAATACATCGCCGGTTGCGTTGAAGGTGGTAATAGTGGTTGTACTTGTTATAGCACCCAAGGCACACCGTTGAAAGAAGTGACTAAGGCAATGTGCAAAGACTACGTCAAAAACGGTTTGCCGTTTAACCCATATAAAGACGAACAGCACACCGTACAACAGCCACAAACAGCACCGCAGACAGCCTACACGCCTGAAAATGGACAAGTGCTTACAATGGGCGGTAAAAGCCCTCAAAACCTGATGTATGACGGTTATGTTGAAGCAGGCGAAAAAACAGGCTTCCAAAACGGTGCAAAGGTCGGCAGTTAAGAGATATTTATTTAATTGTTGATGTAGCCTAAGCGGAATCAACGGTTAAATAAATATCAACGGGGTGCGGGAACGCCCGCTACTTTGAATACTAGGATAACTATCCGAAGCTGTAAGCTCTTTTATTTAGACGGCTTACAGGTTCGGATTAGCTACCCGAACCGAAAAACGCCCATCTTGAAACGGCCTAAGTCATCAGACTGTAGAAAAGATGAAGAGGGCGTTTTTTTGTTGTCTGAAAATTGAGTAGCATCAAAGAACACACAAAAGTGTGAATCTGCATAGTAAGGGAAATTATGAGAAACGCTGTTGGTTTGGATATATCGCAAAATACCTTTGACGCTGCCGCTATTGTCAACGGTAAGCGCAAGCAAGCTCTGTTTGACAACAGTATCAACGGCTTTGAAAACTTCAAAGCCTGGCTTGACGGCTTTGACTGTGACTTGCATATCTGCATGGAAGCAACCGGCAATTATTTTGAAGATGTTGCCGATTATATCGGCCAGTTTTACACCGTTTCCGTTATCAACCCCTATAAAATCAGCGAATACGGCAAAAGCCGCTTTCATCGCACAAAAACAGACAAACAAGATGCAAGGCTTATTGCCGAATATTGCCATACGGCCATGCCCAAAGATTTACCCGCTCGGCAAAAAATAAGCATAGGTCACTACCGCTTGAAACGCCTATTGGCTCTATACGAACAGCTCAAAACCCAAAAGACCGCCCAAAAGAACAGGCTGAAAGTAGCTAAAGACGAATTTGTTCGAAAAATTCATCAAGTTCAAATCCAAGAATTGGATCAACACATTCAGCAAGTCGAAGCAGAAATACAGGCAATAACGAACGGCAATCAAGATTTGAAAACCGTTTCAGAAGTCCTACAAACCATTCCAGCCATTGGCAAACTAACAGCGGCCATACTCACAAATTATCTGCTTAGCGGAGACTTTAAAACCGCCAATCAATTCACCGCCTTTGCCGGCTTGAATCCGCAACAAAAAGAATCAGGAACCAGCGTAAAAGGTCGTTCAAGCATGACACGCTACGGAAACAGACGGCTAAAATCAGCTCTGTTCATGCCTGCTATGGTTGCGCTCAATAGGGATTACTTTCCCGATTTCGTTAAACGTTTAAAAGCCAAGAACAAACCAAAGATGCTGATATTAGGTGCGCTCATGCGTAAGCTGCTTGTCGTGTCTTACTACGTCCATAAAACCCAAAAACCTTACAATCCTGAACGCTACAAACTTACCTAGAGTTTGCACAAAATAACAAAGCTGTTTTTGCCTGATTGTCAAGCAAAAACAGCTTAAAACGCTTGCGCCCTGCTTAATTATATAAAATAAATATCAATAAAAATCAATATCCTATGAAAATTACTCAAAATTGCGCTAGACGATTAAAGTAGCATCTTTTCTTTTAAGCAGCTAAGGTTAAATAATCCTGATTTAAAAAACCTTCTTAAATTCCCTTTGACATTCCCCCTCATTCCCTTTAAAATGAGTTTAAGTTTTTAAACATATAAACTCAAGAAGCCGAATATGCCGCAACAAACCATGAATTTAATGCGCGAGTGCATTCCCATTTTTACCGTGTTGAGTGATGAAAACCGCCATCAAATCCTGCGCGTGCTGTGGGAACACGGCAGGATGAATGTGAATGAGCTGACCGAGCATCTGCATCTGTCGCGCCCTGCGGTGTCACATCATTTGAAAATTATGTTGCAAGCCGGTGCGGTGGCGGTGGAACAGGTCGGCAAAGAGCGGTTTTACAGTATTGCCATGGCGGATGCGGTGGCGAAGTTGAAACAGCTTGCCGATTTGATGGCTCAAAATTGCCCGCTTTCAAAATAGGGTTATCCGTTAACCCTTTAATTTTTACCTGAATACGTTTACATTTTTAAACTTATCAACTTAAAGGAACGATTATGTTATTCACGCCATTCGCTTTTCAAAACGGCAAAACCGCTAAAAACCGTATCTTTAAATCCGCCATGGAAGAGCAACTTGCCCAAAACGACCAGCCGTCTGAAAAACTCGTCCGCCTGTACGGCACTTGGGCGCAAGGCGGCGCAGGCGTTTTGGTAACGGGCAATGTGATGGTCGCCGAAAGCGGCAAAGGTTCGATAAACGATGTGGTGATTTCAGACGACCGCAGCCTTGAGATGCTGAAAAATGGGCGAAAGCCGGCACGCAAAACGACACGCTGCTCATCATGCAAATCAATCATGCGGGCAAGCAGTCGCCTGCGGTAGTCAATAAAACGCCGCTTGCGCCGAGCGCTGTACCATTGGTAGGCATGGATGGCTTTATCAATCCGCCGCGCGAATTGACTGCCGATGAAATCAACGGGCTGATTCAGCAATTCGTGCAAACCGCCAAAATTGCCGAGCAGGCAGGCTTTTCAGGCGTACAAATTCACGCCGCGCACGGCTATCTCATCAGCCAATTCCTCTCGCCGCACCACAACCGCCGCCAAGACCAATGGGGCGCATGCCGGTTTAACCGCAGCCTATTTATTTAATAAAGGTCGTCCGGCTAAATCGGTTTTCACCATTCATAATTTTTGGAACAAGGCACAAGAACAAACACAGTTACAATCACAACAAAAATTCCAACAAGATTTGGTGGCTGCAGTTCAAGCTCAAGATGAGAAAAAAGTGAAAGAAGCGATTGAAACATTTAATCAATCAGTAAAAGATACAATTACAAGCTTAGATGCATTAGATGTAAAAGCAGAATCAATTAAATCTATCAAAGAGCAAACCAAAAATGTATTAAGCTTGGCGAGTGGTTTATTGGTTGATCAAGCTAATATGAGTTTCACTAACCCGACACAAACACCGGAGCAACAAAAAGCTTATGCTGAAAAAGCTGAAGTATTAAGAAATGCAATGGCCGAGTTACAAAAACAAAGTGTCGAATTAGAACAAAAATTTAATCCTGCACCGGTCGCAGCGCCGGCACAAGACGCAAAATAATATTCTGACTTATTTATCTAAAAATAAATCGCCTTATTGTTCCGCAGTAAGGCGATTTTTTATATGAAATATACCTTGAAAAATTACCGCACTTTTTGGATTTAATTAGAAAAGTGCGGTGAGTTTTCTGTCAGTTTTTTCCGAAACACTCCTTTAATTTGTGTTGGGGTATATGTCGTGCTAAAATTTGAACTCTGTTTAATTAAAAACGAGGATAAAATAATGGAATTCAAGCTTAATAAGCTTACATTAGTTTTATTATCAGCTCCGCTTATTGCTAATGCGAGTATCACTCATAACGGAACCAACGTTCTGCCAAGTGGCTTAGCTACAAACATCACGGATAATCAAGAGCATACTATAAATGGGTTTTTAACCATTGCGGAGGGGGGTAAAACAACCCCTGCAGGGCAAGCAAATGGTGAAATGACCATTGATAATGGCTCTAAGTTAAATATCAGTGATACAGTAATGATTGGAAATCAAAACAATGACGGTTTCGGTGGTAAATTGACTGTCACTGGTGCCGGAAGTGAATTAAATGTAGGCGGGATATTAAATATCGGTAACTACAGTAATGCGAATCTCTCTATTTTAGAGGGCGGAAAGGTAAGCTCAACATTTCATGGTGATCCTAACGCGCCTCACTTTTGGGGATGGCTTCTTCATAAGCCAGATGGTCGAACAGCTATTAATACTAAAATTATTATTGATGGTGAAGGTTCTGAACTTTCTTATCATAAAGACTCATTAATTCGTGTAGTTGGTGGCGGCCACAAAGAAACAAATGTTGATGTATTGATTTCTAATGGCGGTAAACTCAGCGCAGGTGTGTTGCAATTAGAAAATGGCACAGCCAATATCCAAATTGGCAACAAAGGTAAAGGTGGAACACTAGATGTTAAACGTTTTTCTATTGGTCTTACAAAACCAACATTCACCTTTGACCAAAATGATGAGTTGAATTTTACCCCTATTATCCACACGTATGGTTCACTGAAAGAATCTCATGTTAATTTCATACAAAGTGGTTCTGGCACAACGTTATTTGCGCCAACAAGCATGAGAGGCGTAAATTCTAAGATTGATATTACCGATGGTACATTGAAAGTCGGTAGAGATAATGTCTTTTTTGGTGCTGGAACTAAAACCAATGAGATTAATATTGGTTCCAAAGGTACATTAGCATTAAATGGTCATAATGCTGATGCGTTAACCGTTAATAATGAAGGTACTATTCGTCTTGCCTCTGATGATGAATCGGCAAATAAAACACTTCGAGTGCTTGACTATACTTCTAATAACGGAAAATTGATTGTCAGTTCCGTTTGGAATAATGATTCAAGTACAACCAAGTCAGATCTTTTGTATATTCTACGTTCAGCAACCGGCCATACTGTAGTTGAAACGGCTAGTGGTTATATTGAAGGAGACATTCTTCGTAAAGCTCATGAAGATGCTTATTCAGCTCCTGTGGTTTGGGACGCAAATATAAATTCTCAAGCTACGTTTACTGGAACGGCTAAAACAAGAAATGCCGGAGAAGCTCAGTTAACCAAGAAGGATCGTTCTATTTACGCATGGACATTAAAAGCATTTGGCCATGATATTTATGCGGTACCGGTTTCTGCGTATATCCAAATGCCACGAGTCAATATGGAATTAGGTTATAGCGTGTTGGATACGTTACACCAACGTCGTGGTGAAATTAGTCAATCACCAAATTCTTCCGTTTGGGCGCGTGTTTCCGGTAAACGCTTGGAAACCGAGGGACGTTCCCGTTTAGACGTTGATAGTTCACAATATGTCGCACAAGTAGGTTATGACTTTAACCGCAGCGAAATGCAAAATGGCGTACCACAATCTCTAAGCGGTGTATATTTTGCTTATTCTCGTGCAGATAGTCGCTTCTACGACCAATATCGTGCTGAAAACGGCGTTGTGGCTGCTGATAAATATACCGGTAAAGGTAAAACAACAGCAGCAAACATCGGTGTATATCACTTATACCGTGCAGTAAATGATGCTTATGTGGATACTGTGGCTCAATTCTCTTACTTAACCAATAAGTATAATCCTAATCTTAGCCGTGAAGTAAGACAACATGGTTGGAGCGGTGCGGTATCTGTTGAGGGTGGTCACAGCTTTGCATTAGGCAATTCCAACTGGCGCCTTGAACCACAAACCCAATTGGTTTACCAACATTTAAAACTTCAATCATTCCATGATGGAGTTCGTGATGTTGCACAAGGTTCGGACAACAACTTACGTGGACGTATTGGTGTGCGTTTAAGCCACAGCAAAGACTTCCAACGTAACCCAAACGTGTATTTTGTCGCAAACGTATGGCATGATTTTGTTAAAGCAAAATCTGTCTTAATCGGTGATACCAAATATGGCGAGAATTATTCCCGCACTTGGTTGGAAGGTGGTGCAGGTTTAAATGTACCATTCGGTAATCACGCTATTCATGCAGATCTTCGTTTAGAACATTCTCTAGGCAATAAAGGTAACCGTTCTGGTGCGAAAGCCGTGTTAGGTTATAGCTACGCTTGGTAATTCAAATAACAAATATATAAAACAAAATCCACCTTCTTCTGAAGGTGGTTTTTTATTAGATGTTTTGGTTCTTATAATATGGTTGCTAATTTGTTTCAGCAATAAAAAAGTGATATGATCGCGCCCCGTCTTAATTCTGAGACAGAGAGGAAAAAAACTATGGAATTTAAACTTAATAAACTTACGTTGCTTCTATTAGCCGCGCCATTGGCTGCGAATGCAAGCGTTACTTTGTAAGGGACTAATGACGGAATTCCGGAAACCCTTGGGAAGGTAAACCCAGATACGGTTAACGGCTTAGTTCAAGTTGGTAGTGGTAATGGTAATGAAGGTAATCTTAGAATTGATGGGGGCTCTGTTGTAAATATACAAGGGACATTACATATAGCCAACCATCGCAAGTCTAAAGGAACTGTTGTCGTTGACGGGCAAGGCAGTAAACTCATTGTAACCAGTGATGCCAATAATTCAATGAATATCGGTAACTTTGGTAGTGGTAATTTATATGTTTCCAATGGTGGGCAGGTAATCGGTGAATTTGAAGGGACTGAACCGACACCTCACTTTTGGGGATGGCTTCGTGATACCCCGGAAGATGTCACCAATACGGTAATTTCAGTTACCGGTAAAGGTTCATTGCTTCAGTACCCGAAAAACGCCGAAATTCGTGTTGCCGCAAGTGATTGGAGCTCTAAAACCAATACTGTTAATGTATTAGTTGCAGATGAAAGTAAACTTACTGCGGGGACATTAAGAGTAGGAAATGGTACAACCAACATCCAAATTGGTGATAACAACAAAGCAGGCACGTTTGATGTAGAAAAAATTAAACTTGAAGAGAATCCTCAAAAGGTCAAATTTGATTTCGCACAAACAGATGATTTTAACTTCACGCCTGAAATGACCTCAGCTTCCCCTACTACTAAGATTGTTGACTTTGTTCAAAGAGGGAGTGGCACCACTTTATTTGCACCAAGAAACATGAGTGATATTAGCTCTAATGTCAGTATTACTAACGGTACATTAGAAGTTGGTAGAGATTCAGCCAAGCTCCGTTGATTATTACGGGTGGCTTCCGTTCGCAAAACGCCATGGAAGATGCACTCGCCAGCGGCCATTTGGATTTGGTCGGCGTCGCCCGCCCGTTTGCCTTAGTCCCTGATTTGGCAAACAAAATGCAAAACGGCACTTACCAAACCGTGCAGACCGATCGCATCCAAACGGGCGTAGCGTTGGTTGATAAAAAAGCGGGCGCGATGCTGGAAATGAACTGGTATATGACGCAAATGGACTTGATCGGACAAGGCAAACAGCCCAATCCTAAATTGTCGGCGTGGAAAGTTTTACTGAAAACCTTGTGGGAAAACGGCAAGGCAGGGTTAAGTACGGGTAGAGCTTGATGGGGCAAGCAGTTGGATTTTAAAGTTGATTTGCAAAAACACCTGAAAATTTGACCGTATTTAAAAGCATGGAATATAAATAAATTGATACTAAAAAACCGTTTAAATCGTTAAGTACAAACGGTTTTTTAGAAGTTACGGTAGAGGCATTAATACAGAAAAGACGCTGCTTTGGTTGAGATTTAAAATAAAAAATAATGAGTAGATTTAAAACGAGCGTATTGGGGCTTGAGCTAACAGACTAACAGTGTGTCGATGTGTGAATTAGGTAACAGATTGTGATCATTGTAAATGAGCCACATTGTTAAGCTGCTCAATATGAAAACCACTTTCACTATCGTATTTCACAATACTGATAGAAGTATTCAATAATGACACGGATTTACCCTCATCACGATGGTTTTCCAAAGTCGCTCCGCCTAATAAGGACAATAAAAGCCGCAAGGTGTGGCCATGCGATACCACTAAAATATTAGCGCCCGATTGATGTACCTTAATGATATCGTAAAGGGCGGCCATTGCACGTACTGCCAATTGTTCAAAGGTTTCGCCACCATTGCTTAATGCTTTATAAGCTGCCGGGTCATTGGTCAGTTGTTTGAATTCTGTTAGCTTCCGCAGGTCAGCGATCTGCATACCTTCCCAACTTCCAAATGATT